>NZ_NEHZ01000007.1:0-299875 GCF_002112565.1 Pseudomonas sp. R25(2017) | reverse complement strand
CAAACTGGCCCGGATCGTATTCGCCCTGCTCAAAGGACAAAGCGAATATGAACCGAAAGCAGGCTGAGGGCTTTGCCTCAACCATAGAATCTCCCACAGTTCTAGCCGCCTCACCGCGCGCCCTGTGGGAGCGGGCTTGCCCGCGATGGCGGCGGAACATCCGACATCGATGTGCCGGACAGACCGCCATCGCCAGCAGGCTGGCTCCTACAGTTTTGCCGGCACCTCCAATCCCCTGTGGGAGCGAGCCTGCTCGCGATGGGCCCGACGCGGTTCCCGCCCCTACTGCGTCGCCGGCCGGTACTGCAGCGCCTCCGCCAGATGCTCGCGGCGGATGCCGTCGCAGCGTTCGAGGTCCGCCAGCGTCCGCGCTACCTTGAGCAGGCGGTGCGCCGAGCGCAGCGACAGCGTCAGGCGCTCGCAGGCCGATTCCAGCCACGCCTCGTCGGCTGTGGATAACCCGCAATGGCGCCGCAGCCCCGGCAAATCCAGAAAGGCATTGGCGCACCGTTGGCGCTTCTGCTGGCGCTCCCGGGCCTCGGCCACTTGCCCGGCGGCACTGGCGCTGTCCTCCCCCGGTTTCACCAGCGGATTCAACGCCGTGGCTTCCCGCGCCACCGTCAGGTGCAGGTCGATCCGGTCCAGCAGCGGCCCCGACAACTTGTTGCGGTAGCGCTGCACCATGTCCGGCGTGCAGGAGCAACGGCCGGTGGGTTCGCCAAGATATCCACAGGGGCACGGGTTCATCGCCGCCACCAGTTGAAAGCGCGCCGGAAAGCGCACCCGTTCCTTGGCCCGGGCAATCACGATGTGGCCTGACTCCAGCGGCTCGCGCAGCACCTCCAGCACCTTGCGGTCGAACTCCGGCAGTTCGTCGAGGAACAGCACGCCGTGGTGGGCAAGGGTGATTTCCCCGGGCTGCGGTTTCGAACTGCCGCCCACCAAGGCCGGCCCGGACGCCGAGTGGTGCGGCTGGCGGAAGGGGCGCTGCGGCCAATGGGTCAGCGGCGCGCCGTTGGCGACCGACTGGATGGCCGCGACCTCCAGCGCTTCGCTTTCGGTCAGCGGCGGCAGCAGCCCCGGCAAGCGGCTGGCCAGAAGCGTCTTGCCGGTGCCCGGCGGTCCGCTGAACAACAGGTTGTGGGCGCCTGCCGCGGCGATCAGCAAGGCGCGCTTGGCGGCCGCCTGGCCTTGCACCTCGTTGAGGTCGGGGTAGGGTTTGGCGGCGTGGATCAGGCCGTCCGACACGTACGGCTCGACCGGCGTGTGCCCGTTGAAGTGCGCCACCGCCTGCAACAGGTGATCCACCGCGATCACCTTCAGCCCCGACGCCAGGCACGCTTCCTCGGCGTTGGCCCGCGGCACCACCAGCGAGCGGCCGGCCCTGCGCGCCGCCAGCGCCGCCGGCAGCACCCCGCGGACCGGGCGCACGGCGCCGGACAGCGCCAGTTCGCCCAGGCACTCCACGTCGTCCAGGGTCAGGGTCGGCACCTGTACGCTGGCCGAAAGGATGCCCAGGGCGATGGCCAGGTCGAACCGCCCGCCGTCCTTGGGCAGGTCCGCCGGGGCGAGGTTCAGGGTGATCCGCCGCGCCGGAAACTGCAGCCCGGAATTGATGATCGCGCTGCGCACCCGGTCCTTGCTCTCCTTCACCGCCGTCTCGGGCAGGCCGACCATGGTCAGCGACGGCAGGCCGTTGGCCAGATGGACTTCGACGGTGACGGCGGGGGCCTCCACGCCGATCTGGGCGCGGCTGTGGACGATGGCGAGGGACATGGGCGTTCCTTGAAATGGGCGGGCCGCTTCCTGCGGTGCTTCAAGGGTAGACGGGGGAAACGGATCCGGCGGCGGGCGCGGGGCGGCAAACCTTCACCGGATGTTGCGGCAGGCGTCTTCCCGGACGCCTGCCGTTTCAGCCCTAAGTGCGCGCAGGCCGCGCCAGCACAGCGTTGCGGATGCGCGGCCCGTAGAGGCCGACGATGAGGCCGAGGACGATCAGAATCACCGCCAGCACTTTGTTCAGCGGCACGCTTTCGTTGTACGCCACGATGGCCGCGATCAGGACGGCCAACGCTACGTGCAATGGCTCAACGGTGGTTTGCCTCCGGGGAGGACGAGGGTTATCGCGCGGCGGAAGTCCGGTTCAGGCATGCCCAGTACAGCAGCGCGACGCCGCTGATGGCGGCGCCGAGCAGGCACACGTTCACCCAGCCGTAATGGGCGTAGGTGTAGGTGGCCGCTACGGCGCCCAGGCCGCTGCCGACCGAGTAGAAGCACATGTAGGCGCCCGCCAGGCGGCTTTGCGCGTCGGGCCGGGCGGCGAAGATCAGGCTCTGGTTGGTCACGTGCACCGCTTGCACGGCGAAGTCCAGCAGCACCACGCCGATGACCATGGCCAGCAGCGAGCTTTCGACGAACGCGGTGGGCAGCCAGGACAAGGTCAGCAGCGCCAGGGCGATGCCGGTGGTGCGGTTGCCCAGGCCCCGGTCGGCCAACTGTCCCGCCTTGGCGGCGGCCAGGGCACCGGCGACACCGGCCAGGCCGAACAGGCCGATCTGGGTGTGCGACAGCGACAGGGGCGGCGCGCTCAGCGGCAGCACCATCGAGGTCCACAGCACGCTGAACGCGGCGAAGATGAGCAGGGCGAAGGTGCCCCTGACGCGCAGGGTGCGTTCGCTCAGGTACAGCTGGAAGACCGAGCGCAGCAACTGCCGGTAGCCGCCGGCGGCCGGTGGCGCGGCGGACGCCGGCAGGGTGCGGTGCAGCACCAGCGCCATGCCGGCCATCAGGGCGGCCGAGACGAAATACACACCGCGCCAACCCGCCAGGTCCGCCACGGCGCCGGAGACGAAGCGGGCCAATAGAATGCCCAGCACCACGCCGCTGGTGACGGTGCCGATGGCCTGGCCGCGCTGTTCCGGGCTGGCCAGGGCGGCGGCGTAGGCGACCACCACCTGCACCACCACGGCCATCAAACCCACCAGCACCATCGCGCCGAGCAGCGTGAGCCAGTCCTGCGACAGGCCGACCGCGCAGAGGGCGACGGCGGACGTCAGCATCTGCGTCAGGATCAGTCGCTTGCGGTTGAGCAGATCGCCCAGCGGCACGATGAACAGCAGCCCCGCCGCGTAACCGGCCTGGGTGGCGGTCACCACGACGCCGATGGCGCCGGGCGCGACCGCAAGGCTCGCGGCCATGGACTCCAGCAGCGGCTGGGCGAAATACACGTTGGCCACCGCCATGGCGCAGGTGATGGCGAACAGCAGCGTCCGGTAGCGGCCGAGCGTCGGCGCCGGGCGTTCCCGAGCAGCCAGGGCAGCGGTCTCGCGATCCATTGTCGAGGGCGTTTGAGAATCCGGCATCGCGACATCCATCCTTGAGCTGATGTGGTTTCGAAACAAAACCGATGCGTGGATTTTTACCCAATCAAGTTTTAATATGCAACCAGTTGTTCGAAGCACTTACCCTGACGCCCGCAGCGTCTTTTTTCCTTCTTGCCGATTGAATCCGGAGACCCATGGCCCGACAGCAGCAACTGGCGCAAAGCGAATGCCCCGTGGCCCGAACGCTCGAAGCCATCGGCGACCGCTGGGTGCTGATGATCATCCGCGACGCCTTCGACGACGTCCGCCGGTTCACGGAATTCCAGAAACGCCTGGGCCTGGCCCGCAACATCCTCACGGTCAAGCTCAAGATGCTGGTCGAGTTGGGGGTGTTCGAGGTGCAGCCGGCGTCCGACGGCAGTGCCTACAAGGAATACGTGCTGACCGAAATGGGGCGCTCCGTGTTTCCCATCGTGGTCAGCCTGCGCCAGTGGGGGGAGCGCTTCCTCTTCAAGGAAGGCGAGTGCCATTCGGTGCTGCTGGACGACGAACTGTCGGAACCGATCGAGACCATTGCGGTCCGCTCAAGGTCGGGCAAGGTACTGTCCCCGGCCGATTGCCACCGGCGGGTGGTCAAGCGCGGCGCCTGAGGCGCGGGACGCCTTCACCGAATACGCGAACCCCACACCGGAAGGTGTGGGGTTTTTCATGGGCTGCCGATCCGTAGCCCGGTAGGCTGCGGCCTCACTCGGCCGGCGGGTTCAGCTTCGCTTCGAGCTCCGCCACCTTTGCCTCGAGGCTTTCGAGGCGGGCGCGGGTGCGGGCCAGCACCACCATCTGACTGTCGAACTCTTCGCGGCTCACCAGGTCCAGTTTGCTGAAGGCGCTCTGCATCAGCATCTTGAACTGGCTTTCGATTTCGGCTTTGGGCAAGGGCGTGTCGCCGCTGAACAGACGGGAGGCGGTGCCGCTCAGGGCGTCGAGGAAGTCTTTGGGCGCGAGCATGGGAAATGTCCTGGAAACAATGGCCGGCAGTGTATCACGCAGTGTCTATAGTCATTGGCGCCGGCAGGGATGCACGCTTTTCGCGCAAGCCGCCGGACGGCGGCGCACCGTTGTTGTGCGTATCCCCGGTGCCATTTTAGTGATGGCCACTGCCGACGCGGCCAAGGGATTGAAATCAGTGGGTTTTGGCAAGGTGGCAAGCTTTCTGCTTAGTCGGTGGTGACCCATGCACTGATGCAGTCGCTGTGATGAATGCAGTGCGGCAGGCGGAGCGGGGAGTTTCGTCTGATGCGGTTAGCTGGCGTCGGTCGGGCCGGGAGGGCCGACGATGCGTTACAAAGCCAGGCACTGCGCTTAGACTTGAGTCGGGTTTGTTTTCCTGGGGCAAGTCCACCAATTCGGGAGAGAGTTTCATGAAGCTAGTCACTGCCATCATCAAGCCGTTCAAGCTGGACGACGTGCGCGAGTCGCTGTCCGAAATCGGCGTGCAGGGCATTACCGTCACTGAAGTCAAAGGCTTCGGCCGGCAGAAGGGTCACACCGAGCTGTACCGCGGCGCGGAATACGTGGTCGATTTCCTGCCCAAGGTGAAGATCGACGTCGCCATCGACGACAAGGACCTTGACCGGGTCATCGAGGCGATCACCAAGGCCGCCAACACCGGCAAGATCGGTGACGGCAAGATCTTCGTGGTCAATCTGGAACAGGCGATCCGCATCCGTACCGGCGAAACCGATACCGACGCCATCTAAGCCGCCACAAACCCAACGCCCCAGGAGAAAACAAAATGACTCTGCGTAAATTCGCAGGGCTAGGAGCCCTGTTGCCTATCGTAATGCCCGGCCTGGCCATGGCGGCAGACGAAGCGGCGGCCCCGGTCCTCAATTCCGGCGACACGGCCTGGATGCTCACCTCCACGGCCCTCGTGCTGTTCATGACCATCCCCGGCCTCGCGTTGTTCTACGGCGGCATGGTCCGTTCGAAAAACATCCTTTCCGTGATGATGCAGTGCTTCGCCATCACCGGTCTGATCAGCGTCCTGTGGGTCATCTACGGCTACAGCATCGCGTTCGACACCACCGGCATGGAGCAGGGCGTCGTCAACTTCAACTCCTTCGTCGGCGGCTTCGGCAAGGCGTTCCTCGCCGGCATCACCCCGGCCAGCCTGACCGGCCCGGCGGCGCTGTTCCCCGAGGCGGTGTTCGTCACCTTCCAGATGACCTTCGCGATCATCACCCCGGCGCTGATCGTCGGTGCGTTCGCCGAGCGGATGAAGTTCTCCGCCATGCTGGTGTTCATGGGCATCTGGTTCACCGTCGTCTATGCGCCGATCGCGCACATGGTCTGGTCCGGCAACGGCGGCCTGATGTGGGACTGGGGCGTGCTCGACTTCGCCGGCGGCACCGTGGTGCACATCAACGCCGGTGTGGCCGGCCTGATCGCCTGCCTGGTGCTGGGCAAGCGCAAAGGCTTCCCGACCACCCCGATGGCGCCGCACAACCTGGGTTACACCCTGATGGGCGCGGCGATGCTGTGGATCGGCTGGTTCGGCTTCAACGCCGGTTCCGCCGCCGCCGCCAACGGCACCGCCGGCATGGCGATGCTGGTCACCCAGATCGCCACCGCCGCCGCGGCGCTGGGCTGGATGTTCGCCGAGTGGATCACCCACGGCAAACCGAGCGCACTGGGCATCGCCTCGGGCGTGGTGGCTGGCCTGGTGGCGATCACGCCGGCCGCCGGCACCGTCGGCCCGATGGGCGCGCTGGTGATCGGCCTGGCGGCGGGCGTGGTCTGCTACTTCTGCGCCACCAGCCTGAAACGCAAGCTCGGCTATGACGACTCCCTGGACGCCTTCGGCGTGCACGGCATCGGCGGCATCCTCGGCGCGATCCTCACAGGCGTGTTCGCCGCACCGTCGCTGGGCGGTTTCGGCACCGTCACCGACATCGCGGCGCAGGTCTGGATCCAGTGCAAGGGCGTCGGCTTCACGGTGATCTACACCGCGGTCGCAACCTTCGTCATCCTCAAGGTGCTGGACGCGGTGATGGGCCTGCGGGTGACCGACGAGGAAGAGTCGGTGGGCCTGGACCTGGCTCAGCACAACGAGCGCGGCTACAACCTGTAAGCCAGCGACCTGAAAAAATTGCCCGGTTCGCCGGGCATTTTTTTGTCCGGATTTTGTCATCCGTGACACCGCCGGAAGGTTTTCGCGTGCGGCTTCGGCGCTGTCGGAGGCAGGGGTGTTTATGCGGCCAAAGGCTTACACCGCTGAAGGAATATTAGGGCCTTTGTTTTTTTCCAGAGCGCGCTAGAATGCGCCCCGAAACGTGCGGAGAACTGTATGTGGCAACAGACTCTGATAACCCTGCGGGCACGGCCCCGGGGCTTTCATCTGGTGACGGACGAGTTGCTGGCCGGCCTGCCCGGACTCAAGGCATGCAAGGTCGGTCTGTTGCATCTGTGGCTGCAGCACACCTCGGCGTCGTTGACTGTCAACGAGAACGCCGATCCGGCGGTACGTCGCGACTTCGAACGGTTTTTCAATCGTCTGGTCCCACAAGGAACGGACGGCTATGAGCACAACGACGAAGGCCTGGACGACCTCCCGGCGCACTTCAAGGCCAGCGTGCTGGGCTGTCAGTTGAGCCTGCCGGTTTCGGCGGGAAAGCTGGCGCTGGGCACCTGGCAGGGCGTTTACCTGGGCGAGCACCGCGATCATGGCGGTGCCCGCAAAGTCCTCGCCACCCTCCACGGTGAAGGGGCATGAGCCGCTGGTCAGCAGCGGCGGATGATTTTTTCCGGCGACTTTCGACAGTTGCCTAAGCTGGTCTATAACTAATCTGCTTTTCGCAAGTCATGAGGTAGAACATGAGCGACGATGATCTGGAAAACGACGACCTCGAAGTAGGCGACGAAGACGATACCGAAGAAGGTCTGGAAGCGGCGGCCGACGATGTCGCCGAGGACAGCGATGACGGCGGCGATGCACCTGCCCCGGCCGCTAAAGGCAAGGCCAAGGCTGCGGTCTCGGTCGACGAGCTGCCGAGCATGGAAGCCAAGAACAAGGAACGCGATGCCCTGGCCAAGGCCATGGAAGAATTCCTTGCCCGTGGCGGCAAAGTGGTTGAGGTGGAGGCCAATGTGGTCGCCGACCCGCCCAAGAAGCCCGACAACAAGTACGGCAGCCGCCCTATCTGAGGCGCGTCGCCCGCTTGCCGAAAAAAGCCCGCCGTCGCTGCGGGCTTTTTTCATTGCTGGATAAACCGATGCGGCCTGACTGACACTAGTTCAGTAACGACTCGAAAAACGGGCCCGTTTCCAGCTTTTCAGCCAGGTATTTCGCTCCTGCCGGAGTCAAGTGGGATCCATCGTAGGACATCAACATACCGTTGAGATCAAACAGAGGGCATTGATTGGCCTCGCAAATGCCAGTGACCAAATCCAGAAACTGATCGTTTCTTACTTTTGAAGACAGCAAACGGTTGATGTAGGAAATGCCTGCGTCCGGCGAAGTTCTATAAGCGAGTCTTTGACTGAAACTGAGACTGCTCAGTTTCAAGAGGTCGATTGGGCCGAATGTTTTTCTCCCGACAACAAAAAATTTTCCTGGCCCAAAGTCTCTTTCAAGATTCTTGATGCTTTTGTCCAGTAATTCTATTTGCCAAGGCACCCAGACCGAGACGAGAACAACTCGGTCAGCCTCGGCAAGTAGTTTTTTTACTTCGGGATTGTTATACCAGTTTCCGTTCAGGCAAAGCTGTTGGTAATCTTTTTCGACCTTGTCGATGAAGTTTTCTTCCAGGTACAGATTTCCGCAGGCATGCTCGATCCTGTAAAAGGAAAAATCATTTTTCTCGTAGTACGGTGTATCACGAATGACGTTAAGGAAGTCGCCGGCCATGCTGTCGCCGATCACCAGAACTTTGCGGCCGGGTCCGCGATTGAACTCCTTCAGGCTGAGCTGATTGGCTAGTTCCCAGACGAACTCGCCTCTTTCTTTTGTGAAGGCGAGCACTTCCATGGATTCAGTATCGTATCTTGAAAAATTGCCCTCGGTGGCATATCCAAAAAAGCCGAAGGTCAAGAAACAGGCGGGGGCCACTGTGCCGAAGTAAATTAATCGTTTTGCACCAGGGGCTCGCGGTTTCCGAAAAGGGGTTTCAATGAAGCGCCAGCTCAAAACGGCGAGCGTTGCGGTTAGCAGCAACAAAACAATAGTCAGGGTCAGATCAAGATTCTGAGAAGTCTTGTATCTCGCAAAAGCAAACAGTGGCTGATGCCATAAGTAAGCGCTGTAACTGATTAGCCCTATGCCTACCAGAATTCTTGAGCCCAGTAATCTTCCCACAAAGGTTGCTGGGGTCGCATACAGGATGATCAGAGAGGCGCCGACTGTAGGTACAAGCGCATAGAGGCTCGGGAACGGCGTGTACTTGTCGTAAAAAACAGATGAAAAAACGATCAGAGAAAATCCAAGAGCTGCGCCAGCCTGTTTCGTAATCTGGCCAGGGTGTCTTTTTTTCTCTTGAAAGAGATAAAAGGCCAGTAAGGCTCCCATGAGCAACTCCCATGCTCGCGTGGGTAGCAGATAGAATGTTGCTATCGGATATTTTTCGACGTTGATCTGTGCCAGCATCAGACTGGCAAAGAAGATAAGCAGTAAAGTGCTGACAATGAATTTTTTACCCAGCTTCCAGGTTGCCATCAGGAAGATAGGAAATAATAGATAGTATTGTTCTTCTACGGCGAGGCTCCATGTGTGTAGCATGGGCTTTAGTTCGGTTGCAGTGTCGAAATAGCCGCTCGCATTCCAGAAAAATATATTCGACGAGAAAACTGAAACAGCTGCCAGGCTGCCAGCAAAGTCTTTCATGTCTCGAGGGAGTAGCCAGAGCCACGCGAATATAATTGATACAACCATTACCGCAAAAAGAGCGGGTAGAATACGCCTTGCTCTTCGCTCATAGAACTTGAGTAAAGAGAATGTTCCTGCCTCTTTCTCGGACAGGAGAATGGAAGTTATCAGGTATCCGCTGATGACAAAGAAGACGTCAACGCCAACGAACCCGCCTTTGAATATTTCAAATCCAGCATGGAATAGAATGACGGGGATGACAGCCAGGGCTCGTAGGCCGTCTATCTCTCTTCTGTAGGCTAGCACGCTTTATGTTCCCTCTCGCTACTTCGGTCGAATTGCTTCCGTTCTATTGTTATTTACTGAATTCAGTTAGGGCTTTTAAAAGAAAAATTTCACTTCCGGCTAGTTTGTTGCCGTATCTAACTTGGTAGGGAATGGTATTTCCAGATGAAATTCAGCGGTTGCTTATAGCATTTTTGCGGGCGAAAAAAAAGCAGGTCGTATTTGCCTAGGCAACAGTTGCAAATACCAAAGTGCAGCTTTTCGCAGCGCTTCGGTAAGCGGCGTCTTGCAGCGCAGGGCGTTCTGTGGCGAATCGAACATGCTTCCCCCCTCTCCACTCAATTTGAGCGAAAGGATCATTTACGGCCTGGATAGATCAATCTCGCAGACCGGTATGATCCCACGGGTTTATTCAGCTTGAGCCGCGTTCCAGCGGGCGAGGATCGCAGGCAGATCCGCCAGGTTGCGAATCTCCGCATCCGGCAGGCGCTCCGCTTCCCAGACCTTGCCCGCCGGGTTGAACCAGATCGCCCGCAGCCCGGCCTGCTGCGCCCCGGCGATGTCGTCCCCCGGGTGGTCGCCGATGTGCACCGCCGCCTTGGCGCTCACGCCGCCGCGCTGCAAGGCTTCATGGAACAGCCGCGCATCCGGCTTGGCGATGCCGATGTCTTCGGCGCACAGGGCGAACTTGAAGTAGTCGGCCAGCCCCAGCCGGCGCACGTCGGCGTTGCCGTTGGTGACCACGCCCAGGGCATAGTGGTTGGCGAGGATCTCCAGCACCGGCTCGACCTCGGGGAACACCTCGATCTGGTGCCGTGCGTGGAGGAACACTTCGAAGCTCTTGTCCGCCAGGTCCGAGGCCTCGCCATGGGCGTAGCCGGCCTCTTCCAGCGCATGGAACAGCACCCGCCGACGCAGCGCGCTGATGCGGTGCTTGAGCCCGGGCTCGCCGGCCAGCACCCGTTCGCGGATGGCCCACAGGTGCTCCACCGGCACCGCGCCCAGGTTCGGCGCATGTTCGCCGAGCCATTGGCGCAGCACCGTTTCGGCGCTGAGGATAACCGGAGCGGTGTCCCACAGGGTGTCGTCGAGGTCGAAGGTGATCAACTGGATGCTCATGAATCCTCGCCTTTGGTGCGTTTGGCCCGAGGATGGGCGCTGTCGTAGACCGCCGCCAGGTGCTGGAAGTCCAGGTGGGTGTAGATCTGGGTGGTCTTGATGTCCGAGTGGCCGAGCAGCTCTTGCACGGCGCGCAGGTCCTGCGATGACTCCAGCAGGTGGCTGGCGAAGGAATGCCGCAGCATGTGCGGATGCAGGTTCTGCCCCAGTTCCCGTTCGCCGGCGAGCTTGACCCGCACCTGGATCGTCCGCGGGCCGAGGCGCCGGCCTTGCTGGCTGACGAACACGGCGTCGTCCGCCGGATTGGCCAGGGCGCGCAGCGGCAGCCAGTGCTCCAGCGCTTCGCGGGCCTTGGCGCCCACCGGCAACAGGCGGGTCTTGCTGCCCTTGCCGAGCACCTGGACCATGCCGTCGGCCAGGTCGAGCTGGTCGAGGTTCAGGCCCGTCAGCTCCGACAGGCGCAGGCCGGAGGAATAGAACAGCTCCAGGATCGCCTGATCCCGGCGGGCCATGAAGTCGTCCTCCACCGCGCCTTCGAGCAGTTGCAGCGCTCGGTCGGTGTCGAGGGTCTTGGGCAGGCGGCGCTCGCCCTTGGGCGGCGTCAGGCCGGTGGCCGGGTCGTGGTCGCAGAGGCCTTCACGGTTGAGGAAGTGATAGAGCCCGCGCACCGCCGACAGCAGGCGGGCGAGGCTGCGCGAGGACTGGCCCTGGGCGTGGAGGCGGGCGATCAGGCTGCGCAGGCGCTGGATGTCCAGCGCCTGCCAGCTGCCGATGTTCTGCTTGGCGCACCAACCGAGCACCTTGTCGAGGTCGCGGCGGTAGGCCGACAGGGTATGGGGCGACACCTGCCGCTCACTGCGCAGGTGTTCGCAGTAAGCGTCCAGTTGCCGTTCCATGTTCAGCGCACCTTGCGCAGGGAGCTGTTGACCCGTGGCAGCACGCGGCCCATGACTTCGGCGATGTAGCTCAGGAACAGCGTGCCCACTGAGCTCTTGTAGTGCTGCGGGTCGCGGCTGGCGATGGCGAGGATGCCGTGGATGCCTTGATGGCTGACGGCGACCACGGCGGTGGAGCCGATCTGCTTGCGCTGCTCCTCGCCGAACAGGAAGTCCAGCTCATGCTCGCGCAGGCTGCCGCTGACGCTCTTGCCCTCGGTGAGCAGGCCGCCGATGGCGGTCTGCGCGTCGGCGTGGGTCACCCAGCGGCCTACCGGCGCCGGGTTGTCGCCGAGCAGGATCAGGCTCACGAACGGCACCTGGAAGTCCTGGCGCAGGCTGTCCTCGACGCTGATCACCACGTCTTCGAGGGTCGCGGCGTCCATCAGCGCGAGGATCAGGCGCCGGGTCTTCTCGAACAGCCGGTCGTTGTCCCGGGCGACGTCCATCAGGTGCGAGAGGCGATGGCGCATCTCGATGTTGCGTTCGCGCAGGATCGCCATCTGGCGCTCGACCAGCGACACGGTGTCGCCGCGCCGGTGGGGGATGCGCAGGGACGGCAGCAGTTCCTCGTGTTCGGCGAAGAAGTCCGGATGGGCCTCCAGGTAGGCGGCGACGGCGGCCGCCTCCAGGTTTTCGGCGGCGGATCCGGCGGACGGTCTGGCGGGGGCTTGAGGCTTGTCGGTCATGGCTTCTGCTCGCTCAAAGACGCACTTGTCCTTCGTATACACGCACTGCCGGACCGGTCATCAGCACCGGTTGGCCGGGGCCTGCCCATTCGATGGACAGGCGCCCGCCCGGCAGGTCGATCGACAGCGGCGAATCCATCCACCCCTGGCTGATCGCGGCCACTGCAGCGGCGCAGGCGCCGGTGCCGCAGGCCTGGGTTTCCCCGGCGCCGCGCTCCCAGACGCGCAACTGCGCGCGGTGGCGGTCGATGACCTGGAGGAAGCCGACGTTGACCCGTGCCGGAAAGCGCGGGTGGTGTTCGATCTTCGGCCCCAGCTCATGCACCGGTGCGCTGTGGATGTCTTCCACTCGCAGCACGGCATGCGGGTTGCCCATCGACACGGCGGCGATGTCGACGGTGACGCCGTCGACCTGCAGCGGATAGCTTTGGGCCTGGGCCTGTGCATCGAACGGAATGTCGGCGGGCACCAGGCGCGGGGCGCCCATGTTCACGCCGATCTGGCCGTCGTTGCGCACGTCCAGCTCGATGATGCCGCCCTTGGTCTCGACGCGGATCCGACGCTTGGCGGTCAGGCGCTTGTCGAGCACGAAGCGGGCGAAGCAGCGGGCGCCGTTGCCGCACTGTTCCACTTCGGAGCCGTCGGAGTTGAAGATCCGGTAACGGAAGTCCACGTCCGGGTTGCTGGGCGCCTCGACGATCAGCAACTGGTCGAAACCGATGCCGGTGTTGCGGTCGCCCCACTGTTTGGCGTGTTTGGGCTGAATGTGCGCGTGCTGGCTGACCAGGTCGAGGACCATGAAGTCGTTGCCCAGGCCGTGCATCTTGGTAAAACGCAGCAGCATGGGGTCACTCCGGCAGCAGGCTTTCGCCGGCATACAGCTCGGCCACGGTTTCGCGGCGGCGCACTTCGAAAACTGAGTCACCGTCCACCAGCACCTCGGCGGCGCGGCCGCGGGTGTTGTAGTTGGAGCTCATCACGAAGCCATAGGCACCGGCCGAATGCACGGCCAGCAGGTCACCCTCTTCGAGGGCCAGTTCGCGTTCCTTGGCCAGGAAGTCGCCGGTCTCGCAGATCGGCCCGACCACGTCGTAGGTCCGCGCCGCGGTGTCGCGCGGGCGCACGGCGGCGATGTCCATCCAGGCCTCGTACAGGGCCGGGCGGATCAGGTCGTTCATGGCCGCGTCGACGATGGCGAAGTCCTTGTGCCCGGTGTGCTTGAGGTACTCGACACGGGTCAGCAGGACGCCGGCGTTGGCGACGATGTAGCGGCCCGGCTCGAACATCAGCGCCAGGTCGCGGCCGGCGAGGCGTTCGCGCACGGCCTTGACGTAGTCGCCGGCCAGCGGCGGCTCTTCGTCGCGGTAGCGCACGCCGAGGCCGCCGCCCAAGTCGATGTGGTGCAGGTGGATGCCGCAGTCGCCGAGGCGGTCGACCAGGTCCAGCACGCGGTCGAGGGCGTCGAGGAACGGCGCCAGGGTGGTCAGCTGCGAGCCGATGTGGCAATCGACGCCGATCACGTCCAGGTTCGGCAGGTGCGCGGCGCGCACGTACACGTCTTCGGCGTCGGCGATGGCGATGCCGAACTTGTTCTCTTTGAGGCCGGTGGAGATGTACGGATGGGTGCCGGCATCGACGTCGGGGTTCACGCGCAGCGAGACCGGTGCGCGGACGCCCAGCTCGGCGGCCACGGCCTGGAGGCGCTCCAGCTCGTCGGTGGACTCGATGTTGAAGCAGTGCACGCCGACTTCCAGGGCGCGGCGCATGTCGTCGCGGGTCTTGCCGACGCCGGAGAACACGATCTTGTCGGCGCTGCCGCCGGCGGCCAGCACGCGTTCCAGCTCACCGCGGGAAACGATGTCGAAACCGGCGCCGAGACGGGCCAGGACGTTCAGCACACCGAGGTTGGAGTTGGCCTTGACCGCGAAGCAGACCAGGTGCGGCATGCCGGCCAGCGCATCGGCGTAGGCCCGGTACTGGGCCTCGATGTGGGCGCGGGAGTAGACGTAGGTCGGCGTGCCGAAGCGGTCGGCGATGGCGGACAGCGCCACGCCTTCCGCGAACAGCTCCCCGCCACGGTAGTTGAAAGCGTCCATGGCGATCCCTTAGTAGACGTCGTGCTTGTGTGCCTTGGAAGCAGGCTGTTGCTGCGACGACTTGGCTTGCTCGGTCGGGTCCTGATCTTCGTCGGGCAGGTACAGCGGGCCTTTTTGACCGCAGGCCGAGACGAGGCAGGCAACCGCGACGAGCGCCGCGAGGGAAGAGATCAGGCGCTTCATGGCGAAATCCTTGAAAATGCGTTAATTGCGCCGGAGTATACCGGCGACCCGGCGGATTGCCTATGCGACGGGGTTCCCGTCCGGCGGGGCCTGTTGCGGCGGCGCAAGCGACTCCTGCGGCGCCCTGGCCGGCGCCGTCGCCAGCAGGCTGGCTCCCACAGGAATCGAGGGAGGCCGTGGAACCCGCCCGGTCGTTATTCTTTGCAATCGGGCGCCGTCGCTCGTATCTTGCGGCCCTTGAGCCTGATCCGTCATTTCCCGAGGTTGCCGCAATGAGTCTGTCCGAAGCCCGTTTCCACGATCTGGTCGATGCCACCCAGCAGGCGCTGGAGGACATCTTCGACGACAGCGGCCTGGACCTGGACATGGAGAACTCGGCCGGTGTGCTGACCGTCAAGTTCGACAGCGGCAGCCAATTGATCTTCAGCCGCCAGGAGCCGCTGCGCCAGTTGTGGCTGGCCGACCGTTCCGGCGGTTTCCACTTCGACTACGACGAGCAGGCCGGCAAGTGGGTGTGCGAGAAGACCGAAGAGCTGCTGGGCGAAATGCTCGAACGCATCGTCTGGGAGCGCGCCGGCGAGAAGCTCGACTTCGACGAGATCTGAGATGAGCACCGAGATCCGGCCTGCCAAGCCGCTCTACAGCAACGTCAGCCCGGCGGTGCCTTCGCCGTGCAGCGGTGTCTGCCGGCTGGACGAGCAGAAAGTCTGCCTGGGCTGTTTCCGCCATGTCGAAGACATCCGCGAATGGCGCTCGGCGGATGACGAACGCCGCCGAGCGATCTGCGCGCAGGCGGTGGCCCGCAAGGCCAGGGCCTGACCGGCGCAGGTTTGTGTCCGGCTTTGGGTGGCTTGTATATTTTTTGAGCTGTGATAGTGTCCGGACACGCCTCAACCCATCGAGGCCCGGTAAGAACCCCGTCTTTTTTGGCGGGGTTTTGCTTTTTTGCGCAGAAGAAAGGAGTCTGCCCGGATCATGACCGCACCATCCATCACCCTTACCCGTCTGGACGTGCAACGTCTGGAGCAGCTGATCGACAGATTGCCTGAAGGCACCCGTGGCGTTGATGAGTTGCAAACCGAACTGGACCGCGCCGAAACGCTGGTGAGCCACGATGACGTGCCCGCCGACGTCGTCACCATGAATTCCCGCGTGCACTGCCGCGAGGAAGGCAGCGGCAAGGACTACCACCTGACCCTGGTGTATCCGAAGCACGCCAACGCCGACGAGGGCAAGATCTCGATCCTGGCGCCGGTGGGCAGCGCGCTGCTGGGACTCAAGGTCGGCCAGCACATCGACTGGCCGGCGCCGGGCGGCAAGACCCTGAAGCTGACTCTGCTCGAAGTCGAGTCGCAGCCGGCCAACGGGGGCGACTTCCCGGTGTGACCCCGCCTCAGGCCTGTTCGAGCGCCTCGTTCAGGGCGCGCTCCAGGTCGGCCTTGTAGCGCAGGTAAAGATTGCTCGAACTCTGCCCGTCCCCGAGCAGGCCTGACAGGTCCAGGTCGGTGATGTAGCAGCGGTAGCGTTCGGTTTCCCGGCGCTGGCCGATGATCTCTCGGGCGACCACGCCGAACAGCTGGTCGCCGTGCTCCAGCTCGCTGAATTCCCGTTGGTTGCAGTACAGCGTGACCTGCACCTGACCGGGTGCGGCCTTGCCGATGATGGCCTGCACGTCGTAGTACGGTTCGTCGGCCGGGGTCTGCGGCGCCGCCCGCGCTTCGACCCGCCGCGCCCGTCCGGGGCCCTGGGGCAATAACTGGTAATACAAAATCTCGAGGTCGGGGGCCGGGCCCTGATCCATCGGTGCCTGCGTCTCGCGGCGGAACTGGATCGATTGCAGGAAGCGCTGCAGCGGCACCAACAGGCTCTGCTCGTCGTGGTAGGGCAAATGCTGCTGCCACAGCGCATTGAACTCATCCAGCACGTACAGCTCGGCCTGCCGTTCGGTCACCCGGTAGAACACCTGAATGCATTCGGGTTGGCCCATGGGCAGGATCAGCGCGAGGTCGTGGTCCTCCAGCGCCATCGGATCCAGGTGCAGGGGGCTGTAGTGCGGCAGCTCTTCGCCCAGGTAATCCAGCAGCGCGGGCAAGGTGGCGAGCGCCGCGTGGCTGACCTGGCCCGGCACCAGCTCCAGGACGTGATAGTGCTGCTGGACCTGGATGAGGTAGCGGTGGTTGAGTCCGCTGAGCAGCAGGGTCTGGGCGGTGTCGAGAATCTCTTCCACCCGCCGGGCGATGAACTGCGCGCGGTTGTGGCAGAAGCAGCGCACCCGCAGCTTCGGCTGCCGGGCGCCGGTCGGCAGGTTGTTCAGGTAGTCGCGCAGGCAGTCGAGCAGGGCGTGGGGGCCGTCGAAGCGGTTGACCAGCACCTCGTTCCAGCTGTTGAGCGTGACCTGGTCGAGCGTCAGCACCAGGTTCTCGCGCACCCCGGCGTAGCTCAGGGAGTCGGTGCGCTCGGTGGTCATCAGGATGTTCAGGTCGCGGTGGTGCTTGAGCGGATCGACGCCGACGTTGACCAGCAACAGCACCTCGCTCGGCACGCTGGCGTGCAGCAGCGGTTCTTCGGCGACGGTGGGCAAGGGCAGGACGATGCTCTGCTGCAGGCTGCCGAGCAGGTTGAACAGCTCGAACTCGCTCAGGTCGCTGGTGCCGGGGTGCAGCGCCAGGCGGGTGCTGCTGTCGATCACGCCGTTGCGGTGGCACCAGGTCAGCAGCTCCAGCAATTCGCGGCTACGCTTGATCGGTGCGAAGTGCTCCCACTCCAGCGCCGTGAGGCTGCCGTTGTACAGGCCCCATTGGGTCTGCCCCGGTTCTTTCTTGTTGGGCGACTGCACCAGGGTCAGGGTGTCTTCGGCCAGGTCCGGGGCGATGCCGGGGTTGATGAATTCGATCTTGTCGGCCTTGCGCTCGAAGGCCGCGTACAGCCGCCGGCCCAGCACATTGAGGTCGCGTTTGTTGATCAGGCTGACGGTCTGCTCGGTGCGGGCGAAGCGGGTCAGGAAGCGGTAGCTGTAGTTCAGCTCGTTGACCAGCGCCAGGCGCTCGGCGCTGACTTGGCGCACTTTCCATTGGCTGCGGCTGTCGAGCAGCGCCAGTTGCCGGCGGTCCCAGTGCCATTCGCCGGCCAGGCGCTCGAGCAGCGAGCGCTGCCAGCTCTGGGTGCGGGTGTTGCCGGTGAGCTTGCGGTTGACCTTGAGGTACAGCGCCCGGCGCACCAGTTCCAGCCGCTCCGGTTCGTTGCGTGCCGTGAGGTATTCCTCGATCCGCCGGTACACCACCATGTACGGATCCAGCTCGTCCAGGTCCAGCCGGTTGGCGAACACCGCCTGCTTGAAGCGCAGGCTCAGGCACTGCACGTGCGGGTGCTCGCTGGCGTAGACCTCGGTCAGCAGCAGTTTGAGCACCGACTTGTAGGGCGATTCGATGCCCTTGAACAACTGCCACAGCCCGGCGCCGATGAACTCCCCCGGCGGGATGTGCGCCAGGTGGCCGAGGTCGAGGGTTTCGTCGGTGCGGATGAAACGCTTGGAGATCAGGGTGTGGGTGTACTGCGCGTAGGCGCTTTCCTCATAGACCGGCACCAGCCACCAGATCGGCGTGCGGCCGGCCAGCCAGATGGCCGTGCGGTAGAACTCGTCCAGCAACAGGTAGTGCTGGGTGGTGCCGCAGTCTTCGGAGCTCAACTGGCTGTCGCGCTCGCCTTTGACGAAACGGGCCGGGTCGATCAGGAAGAAGTGCGCCTCGGCGCCCTGGCTCGCGGCCCAGGCTTCGAGGGCCTGGCACTTTTTGCGCAGCTCGGCCAGTTCGCTGTCGCCCAGGTCCGGGGCATGGCAGACCCACACGTCCATGTCGCTCTGGTCGGCCTGGGCCAGCGTGCCGAGGCTGCCCATCAGGAACAGGCCGTGGATCGGCCGGGGCGGGTTGCTGCCGTGGCGCGGCTTGTAGGAGAACGACCGGGTCAGGCGCTGGGCCTCGGTGAGCGTGTCGGCGTCCGGCTCATAGTTCGACAGCCCTGCCGGCGTGCTGCCCGACACATAGCCGGGCAGCAGGGGATGGTTGACGTGGAAGAACAGCGGCAACAGGGTCAGCACGCTTTGCTGACGGGGCGAAAGCCCTTCCCGTGCCCGGTCCAGGCGGCCTTCGTTGAGTTTGAGGAAGCGTGCGCGCAGCTGGCTGAGCACCTTGCGGTCGATGCCTTCGTCCAGGTCGGGGCGGATTTCGTGGGTGCGGGGCATGTCGGCTCGCAGGGCTCGGGGGCAGAGGGGCTCGCAATGCCGGGGAGTTTAGCGCCTGGGCGGGGGAATCATTAAGCTGAATTTGTTTTTTGGCGCCATTTTTCCAGCGCCGGCACCGGCAGGCCGCCGGGCTGGCCCGCGGAAAGCCCGTGGCAGGGGTTTCCGTGGGCAATGGGGGAGAAGGTCAGGCGGTTTCTTCGGCGACGTCGAGGATGGTCAGCAGACTCTGCACGTGTTCTGCGGCATCGCGGCCCAGGCTGGTCAGGTAGCCACCGTCGACCTGGTCGATGAGTTCTTTCTGGAACAGGCTCTTGGCGGCGGCGATGTGTTTCGGGGCGGCGGTCTGATGAATCTTCAGACCTTCCTGGGAACTGTCCAGGTTGAAGAGTGCGAGGACTTCCAGTTCGGCAACCAACTCAGGGGTAAGCGACATAAGGACTCCAGACTTTCTAGGAATTGAGCGACAGCGCCCCTAAGGTGAACCTGCCGTTGCGGCCTGTCCAGTGCCGCCGACCGGGTTTTTTCCTTCTTGGGGGTGGAGTCCAGTGTAGTCAGGCGCCGGCGCCGGGCCGCAGAGATGGGTGACAAATTGTGTGGGAGCGGGCGCGCTCCCACTGGGTCGGGCTCACTGCTTTTCCGGCGGCAGCTCAGGGAGCGCGCGCAAGGCCGTCTCGTACCACTGGGTGTCGAACGCCCGGTCTTCGTCGAGCATGGCGTCGATCTCGTAGGCCAGCACATGGGCCATCAGGTTGAGGATGTCCTCGCGTTCGTAGCCGACCAGGGTCAGCTTGTTGAACGTGGCCTTGGCCGCCGGCGGGTTCTCGCTTTCGATCTGGTTCTCGACGGCCTCGATCAGGGTGGACTCGGTGAAGGCTTCTTCGTCGTTGTCGATGTCGGTTGGCTCGCTCATGGCAGGCTCCTGTGCAAAAGGCGTCAGTCTACCCTCATTCAGCGCCGTGATGCCGGTGGCGCGAATCCCCCGCAGGATCTATAAACAGGCACTGCCCACCCCGCACGGCCTGGAGGCTATGTGATGTTCAAACTGTACGGATTCGCTGTCAGCAACTACTACAACATGGTCAAGCTGGCGCTGCTGGAGAAAGGCCTGCCCTTCGAAGAGGTCACGTTCTACCCGACGCAGACCCCGGAGGCACTGGCCATCAGCCCCCGCGGCAAGGTGCCGGTGCTGGGGGCCGGCCCCGGCTACATCAATGAGACATCGGTGATCCTCGAATACCTCGAACAGACCGGCCAAGGTGCGCCGCTGCTGCCTGCCGACCCGTTCGAGCGGGCGCAGGTGCTGGCGCTGGCCAAGGAGATCGAGCTGTACATCGAGCTGCCGGGCCGTGCCTGCTACGGCGAGGCGTTCTTCGGCGCGACGGTGCCTGAGGCGATCAAGGAGAAGACCAAGGCCGAACTGCTGCTGGGCTTCGCCGCCCTGGGCCGGCACGGCAAGTTCGCGCCGTACGTGGCGGGCGACCGCCTGAGTGTGGCGGATCTGTATTTCCTGTACAGCGTACCGCTGGCCTGCGCGGTCGGACAAAAGCTGTTCGGGGTGGATCTGTTGGCAGAGATGCCGAAGGCCAAGGCGCTGCTGGAACAGCTGGAGGAGAATCCGCACGTGCAGAAGATCGCGGCGGACAAGGAAGCGGCGATGCCTTTGGCCCTTAGCGGGCGGCGAGCAGGGCTTGGCCGCGGGCCACGGCAGCCTTGACCTGGGCCGGTGCGGTTCCGCCGATGTGGTCACGGGCGTTGACCGAGCCTTCCAGGGTCAGCACGGCGAACACGTCCTGTTCGATCTGGTCGCTGAACGTGCGCAGTTCTTCGAGGCTCATTTCCGCCAGGTCCTTGCCGGTGTCCACGCCGTACTTCACCGCATGGCCGACGATTTCGTGGCAGTCGCGGAACGGCAGGCCGCGGCGCACCAGGTAGTCGGCCAGATCCGTGGCGGTGGAGAAGCCGCGCAGGGCTGCCTCGCGCATCATCGCGTGCTTGGGCTTGATCGCCGGCACCATGTCGGCGAACGCGCGCAGCGAGTCGCGCAGGGTGTCGGCGGCGTCGAACAGCGGTTCCTTGTCTTCCTGGTTGTCCTTGTTGTAGGCCAGCGGCTGGCCTTTCATCAGGGTCAGCAGGCCCATCAGGGCGCCGAACACGCGGCCGGTCTTGCCGCGCACCAGCTCCGGCACGTCGGGGTTCTTCTTTTGCGGCATGATCGAGCTGCCGGTGCAGAAGCGGTCCGGCAGGTCGATGAACTGGAACTGCGCGCTGGTCCACAGCACCAGCTCTTCGGAGAAGCGCGACAGGTGCATCATCGCGATGCTGGCCGCCGAGCAGAATTCGATGGCGAAGTCGCGGTCCGACACGTTGTCCAGCGAGTTGCCGCCCACGGCGTCGAAGCCCAGCAGCTGCGCGGTGTATTCGCGGTCGATCGGGTACGTGGTGCCGGCCAGCGCGGCGCTGCCCAGCGGCATGCGGTTGGTGCGCTTGCGGCAATCGGCCAGGCGCTCGTAGTCGCGGCTGAGCATTTCGAACCAGGCCAGCATGTGGTGGCCGAAGGTCACCGGCTGAGCGGTCTGCAGGTGGGTGAAGCCCGGCATGATGCTGCCGGCTTCGCGCTCGGCTTGCTCCAGCAGGCCTTTCTGCAGGCGGGTGATCTCGGCCAGGATCAGGTCGATCTCGTCGCGCAGCCACAGGCGGATGTCGGTGGCGACCTGGTCGTTGCGGCTGCGGCCGGTGTGCAGCTTCTTGCCGGTGATGCCGATGCGGTCGGTCAGGCGGGCTTCGATGTTCATGTGGACGTCTTCCAGGTCCACGCGCCAGTCGAACTGGCCGGCCTCGATCTCGCCCTGGATGGTCTTCAGCCCGTCGATGATGCTGTCGCGCTCGGCATCCGTCAGCACGCCGACCTTGGCCAGCATGGTGGCGTGGGCGATCGAGCCCATGATGTCGTGGCGATACAGGCGCTGGTCGAAAGTGACGGAGGCGGTGAAGCGGGCGACGAAGGCGTCGACGGGCTCACTGAAGCGGCCGCCCCAGGACTGATTGGTCTTGTCAGTGCTCATGAATTCGCTCGTATCGGCTTGGAGAAAGAAGGCTGCAAATGCTGGCGCGGATGATAACAGGGTTGCCGATCCTGTCGCTGACACTGGTCGAAACGTTTTTTCTCATCCCCTGCGCCACAATCGCCGCCGTCGCCGTCGCGATTTGCGCAACGATATTTTCCGATTGAGCAATGTCGGCCCGACGAACGTCTACAGTTGGACTGAAGGGTCGGCGCAAATGCGGTTCGGGCGCCGGCCAAGAAAAAGAGAGGGGTGGGAGCTTTGGCCATCGGCAAGCCCTGCGCAAGGCGCAGGATCCGGGCACCGGCAAATTTTGCCGGCCGACGTACGGCACTTTTCGGCGTCCGCGCTAGTCTTAGCGTGGTTCGCGGTGACGGACGTCACTCCACCTGTCTACGCTATCCTTGTGCGAGACTCACGCAGGAATCCAGCGCAATATGAATGTCCTGATCGTTGATGACGAACCCTTGGCCCGCGAGCGCCTCAGCCGAATGGTGAGCGAACTCGGGGGTTACACTGTCCTGGAGCCCAGCGCCACCAATGGCGAAGAGGCGCTGGCCCTGATCGACAGTCACAAGCCGGATATCGTGCTGCTCGATATCCGCATGCCGGGCCTGGATGGCCTGCAGGTCGCTGCCCGTCTGTGCGAACGAGAAACCCCGCCCGCCGTGGTGTTCTGCACAGGTTCCGATGAATTTGCCGTGGAGGCCCTGAAGGCCGGTGCCGTGGGCTATGTGGTGAAACCCGTGCGAACCGAACACTTGCAGGACGCCCTGAAAAGGGCCGAACGTCCCAACCGGGCCCAGCTCTCGGCCCTGACCCGTCCCGCCGTCGAAAGCGGCAACGGTCCGCGCAGCCACATCAGCGCCCGGACCCGCAAAGGCATCGAGCTGATTCCCCTGGATCAGGTGGTGTACTTCATCGCCGACCACAAATACGTGACCCTGCGCCACGAGCACGGCGAAGTCCTGCTGGACGAGCCGCTCAAGGCGCTGGAGGACGAGTTCGGCGAGCGCTTCGTGCGGATCCACCGCAACGCCCTGGTGGCGCGCGAGCGCATCGAGCGGCTGCAGCGCACGCCGCTGGGGCACTTCCAGCTCTACCTCAAAGGCCTGAACGGCGATGCCTTGATCGTCAGCCGCCGGCATGTGGCGGGCGTGCGCAAGATGATGCAGGGGCTCTGACCCGGCGTCCGTCGCTTCTTTCTGTCAGGCACACGGGCCAGGGAGGCCGTGCGCTTGCTGATTCAAGTCAAAGTGGATTTGGCTGAGCTGTTATCATCCGCCGTATCTATTCAGTACGGATTGATCCATGTCCTCTCGCGAAATCCGCATCGCCACCCGCAAAAGTGCTCTGGCCCTCTGGCAGGCCGAATTCGTCAAAGCCCGTCTGGAAGCGGCCCACCCGGGGTTGCAGGTGACGCTGGTGCCCATGGTCAGCCGCGGCGACAAGCTGCTCGACTCGCCGCTGTCGAAGATCGGCGGCAAGGGGCTGTTCGTCAAGGAACTGGAAACCGCGCTGCTGGAGAACGAAGCCGACATCGCCGTCCACTCGATGAAGGACGTGCCGATGGATTTCCCCGAGGGCCTGGGCCTGTTCTGCATCTGCGAGCGTGAAGACCCGCGTGACGCCTTCGTCTCCAACACCTACGCCAGCCTCGACGCGCTGCCGGCCGGCAGCATCGTCGGCACGTCCAGCCTGCGCCGCCAGGCCCAATTGCTGACCCGCCGTCCGGATCTTGAGATCCGCTTCCTGCGCGGCAACGTCAACACCCGTCTGGCCAAGCTCGACGCAGGCGAGTACGACGCCATCATCCTCGCGGCGGCCGGCCTGATCCGTCTCGGCTTCGAAGACCGCATCACTTCGGCGATCAGCGTCGACGACAGCCTGCCCGCCGGCGGCCAGGGCGCCGTGGGCATCGAATGCCGCAGCGCCGACCGCGAAATCCATGCCTTGCTGGCGCCGCTGCATCACGCCGACACCGCTTCGCGGGTGACCGCCGAACGTGCCCTCAACAAACACCTGAACGGCGGCTGCCAAGTGCCGATTGCCTGCTACGCCGTGCTGGAAGGCGATCAGCTGTGGCTGCGCGGCCTGGTGGGCGAACCGAGCGGCGGCAAGCTGCTCAGCGCCCAGGCCCGGGCCCCGCGCGAGGCGGCCGAGTCGCTGGGCGTGCAGGTCGCCGAAGACCTGCTCGGCCAGGGCGCCGACGACATCCTCAAGGCAGTGTACGGCGAGGCAGGTCACGAGTGACCGGCTGGCGCCTGCTGCTGACCCGTCCGGCGGATGACTGCACGGCGCTGGCCGAGGTGTTGGCGCAGCAGGGGATTTTCAGCAGCTGCCTGCCGCTTTTGGAGATCGTCCCTTTGGCGGTCTCTGACACAATGCGCCGGACCCTGGGGCAACTGGCGCAGTGCGCTGCGGTGATCGTGGTCAGCAAACCGGCGGCGCGCCTGGCCGTGCAACTGCTGGACGCTTGCGCAGACGTGCCGCCGTCGTTGCCCTGGTTCAGCGTCGGCGCGGCGACGGCGCAGATTCTGAAGGACCGGGGGCTGGACACCCACTTCCCGGACGAGGGCGACGACAGCGAAGCACTGCTGCGCCTGGAGCGCTTGCGCGAGGCGGTGGCGCGGCCCGGTTCGCGGGTGCTGATCCTGCGCGGCGAGGGCGGGCGCGAGCTGCTCGCCGAGCGCCTGCGCGCGCTTGGTGCTAGTGTCGAGTATCTGGAGCTGTACCGCCGCGACCTGCCGGCCTGCGCGCCAGGGGAGCTGACGCGCAGGATCGGATCGGAACGCCTGAACGGGCTGGTGGTCAGCAGTGGACAGGGTTTCGAGCACCTGCGCCAATTGGCCGGCGACGCCTGGCCCGAGGTGGCGCAGTTGCCGTTGTTTGTTCCAAGCCCAAGGGTCGCCGAACAGGCGCGTGCCGCCGGGGCCCGAACAGTTGTGGATTGCCGCGGCGCCAGTGCCGCGGCCTTGCTGACGGCGTTACGGGAGCATCCCGTGCCCGTTCTCTAATGCAAAGGATGGATACGTGAGCGAAACAGCCTTGCCTAAAGATGATGTTCAACCTGTGATCGATGCACCGGTTGACGTACCACCACCGGCCCGGGAACCGCGTCGGGGAAACGGACTGGCCATCGTGGCATTGCTGCTGGGCGCCGCCGGCGTCGCGGTCGGCGGCTGGGGCGTGTGGCAGGTGCGTCACCTGCAGGCCGACACCCGGCAGCAGTTGGACCAGGTGCAGGCGCTGAACGATCAGGCGCAGTCGCTCAAGCTCAACGAGCAGCGCCTGACCGAACGTCTCGGGCAATTGCCGGGCGCCGACGAGCTCGATGAGCGCCAGCGGCTGGTGACGCAGTTGCAGGGCGATCAGCAACGTCTCAACCAGCGTCTGGAAACCGTCCTCGGCGCCAGCCGCAAGGACTGGCGCCTGGCCGAGGCCGAGCACCTGCTGCGTCTGGCCAGCCTGCGCCTGTCGGCGCTGCAGGACGTCAGCAGCGCCCAGGCCTTGGTGCAGGGCGCCGACGAGATCCTGCGCGAACAGAACGATCCCGGTTCGTTCGCCGCCCGCGAGCAAGTGGCGAAAACCCTGGTGGCCCTGCGCAGCACCGCGCAGCCGGATCGCACCGGCCTGTTCCTGCGCCTGGGCGCCCTGCGCGATCAGGTCATCGAACTCACCGAACTGGCGCCCGAGTACAAGGACCGCGGCGAATCCCTGCTGGGCCTGACGGCCGACGGCGACGGGGCCAGCCGCTGGGCGCAATGGTGGGATCAGGTCTCGCGGTACATCCGCATCGACTTCAACGCCGACAAGAACGTGCGACCGCTGCTGGCCGGGCAGAGCCTGAGCCAGGTGCGCCTGGCCCTGAGCCTGGCGCTGGAGCAGGCGCAGTGGGCAGCGCTCAACGGGCAGGCGCCGGTGTACGCCCAGGCGCTGGCCGAGGCGCGGGACGTGCTCAAGGGCAACTTCAATCCGGACAACCCGCAAAGCAAAATCATGCTGGAGCAAGTGGCCGAACTGAGCCAGCAGCCGGTGACGGTCAGCACGCCGGATCTGGCCGGCACCCTGAGCGCGGTGCAGGCCTATCTCGAGCGGCGCAACGTCAATGCCGAAGACTCGGTCAAGCCGTTCGCCAAACCGGCCGCCGGCACGGCGCAGGAGGCCACGCCATGAAGCGCCTGTATGTGATCGTGTTTCTGGCCATCGCCGTCACGGCGGCGCTGGGTCTGGCGATCGCCCAGCATTCCGGTTACGTGCTGGTCGCGTACAAGAGCTTCCGCTATGAGTCGAGCCTGTGGGCGACCCTGGCGCTGGTGGCGGTTCTGTGGCTGCTGATCTGGGCCGTCAAGGCGCTGGTCGAGCTGGTGCTGACGTCCGGCGGGGTGGTCAACCCGTGGTCGCGGCGCAACCGCAGCCGGCGCGTGCAGGTGGCGATCGAGCACGGGCAGCTGGATCTGGCCGAAGGCCGCTGGGCCAGCGCCCAGCGTCACCTGTACCGGGCCGCCGAAGCCGAGCGCCAGCCGTTGCTGTATTACCTCGGCGCCGCCCGTGCCGCCAACGAGCAGGGCAACTATGACGAATGCGACCGTTTGTTGGAGCGCGCCCTGGAGCGTCAGCCCCAGGCCGAACTGGCGATCGCCCTGAGCCACGCGCAGTTGCAGACCGACCGCGGCGACACCGACGGCGCCCTGGAAACGCTGCAGGCCATGCACGGGCGCCATCCCCACAACGCCCAGACCCTGCGCCAGTTGCAACGGCTGCATCAGCAGCGCGGGGAATGGTCGGCAGTGATCCGGCTGTTGCCGGAACTGCGCAAGGACAAAGTCTTGCCGCCGGCCGAACTGACGGAGCTGGAGCGCCGTGCCTGGGGCCAGAACCTGTCGCTGGCGGCCCAGCGTGAAGAGGACGGCACGGTCGGCCAGCAATCCCTTGAGCGGGCCTGGCAGCAGCTCACCTCCGCCCAGCGTCAGGAGGCGCCGCTGGTGCTGGCCTACGCCGAGCAGTTGCGTCAGTTGGGCGCGCAGGTCGAGGCGGAAGAAGTGCTGCGCAATGCCCTCAAGCGCCAGTACGACAGCCACCTGGCGCGCCTGTACGGTCTGGTGCGCGGCAACGATCCGGCGCGTCAGTTGCAGACGGCGGAGGGGTGGCTCAAGGAACATCCCGCCGATCCGAGCCTGCTGCTGACGCTGGGTCGCCTGTGCCTGCAAGCCAGCTTGTGGGGCAAGGCGCGGGACTACCTGGAAAGCAGCCTGCGCACGCAACGCAACCCGGAGGCCTGTGCCGAACTCGCCCGCCTGTTGGCCCGTCTCGGCGACACCGAGCGCAGCAATCAGCTGTTCCAGGAAGGGCTGGGCCTGCTGGATGACCGTCTGCTGGCCGCACCGTTGCCGGTGCCGGCCCGTGCCTGAAGGAGTGACGGGGAGCGTGCTCCCCGTTAACGCCCGACGCCAGAAAAGTTACTGCTGATCTGGGTCTTAGGCAGCGTCCTACACGGGACTACATCTAATCCTCTCGCACCTGTCGGGATTTCCCTACACCTCTGGTGAAGTGTCGGCAGTGCCCCGCCTTGAAAGGCCGGCGCGCTTTCCTCTACCGTAACTGCCTGTCTTTACTGTTGCGGATAAGCCATGTCGTTGACCTGCTCACGCTCCCTGTTTTTCATGGCTTTCATGGCAGGGGCTCTGGCCCTGGGGGCTTCCTACTACCTCGAATACACGGTCGGCCTGACGCCTTGCCATCTGTGCCTGGTGCAGCGCCTGTTCCTGGTCGCGCTGTTCGTCTGCTGCGGTGTGGCGGCGGTGCATGGGCCGCGGCGGGTGGGCCTGTCGCTTTACTGGATGTCGGCGCTGGCCGCCAGCGCCGGGGGCATGACCGCCGCCTGGCGCCAGGTGCTGTGGCAGAGCGACCCGCTGCACCAGTTGGCGAACTGCATACCGGCCCCTGAAACGCCGCTGTCGTGGATGTGCGCGCTGTCGGGCATGTTCAACGACCACGGCGACTGCGCCGAGATCTCCTGGACGCTGTTCGACCTGAGCATTCCGGAGTGGAGCCTGCTGTTTTTCCTCGGCATGTCGATCCTGGCGGTCTACCAGCTCTTGCGTCTGCTCTGGGGCGCGGTGCAGCGTCCGTTCGGCGGCGAAGCGTCGCACCGGCTGTTGATTCGGGATTAAACGCTTGTATGAACTTTGTCGCCTGCGTACCTTGAAGCCACTGGCCTGCGGGAATAATCTGGCCCGCACGTGTCATTGCAATTCAGTTGCTCAATGACGCTCTGCCCGGCAGCCTCCGAATCCGTTTTCACAAGAGGGGCGCGGGTGTAGAGCAGTGACCCACAAGGGAAGAGAGATCGCCATGCTCGAAAGTTGTCAGAGTGCTCAGGAACGTTGGGGTGGAGTTCATCAGCTGATCGACCGCTGGCTCCAGGAGCGTGAGGAGCTGGTGACCGCGTTCAGCAAACTGCGCGATGCCAAACCCGCGTTCGCCGACAAGTCGAAGAACGGCCGGTTTTGCCAGATCCTCGTCGATTACGTGTCCGCTTGGCACTTCGAAGTGCATGAACAATTGAGCGATGAAGCCAAGGCGTTCCATGACAAGCGCGGGCTGAAACTTGCGGAGCAGATCGGGCCGCGCATCGACGAGATCACGCAGCTTGCCCTGGACTTCAATGACCACTGCCACAAGGGCCAGTGCAATGACACCGAGCGCTTCGCGGAAGAGCTGAAGAATCTGGGCGTGCTGTTGCACGAACGCTTCGAGCTGGAAGACTGCCTGATCGAAGTGCTGCACAACGCCCACAAGGAAGAAGCCCCGGTTCAGGCCTGACGGCGACCCTTGGGCAAGACACACAGAACGGTGCGCCATGGCGCACCGTTTTTCGTTTGCGCGGTCAGCCGGTCGCGCCCTTCAATTCGACCTCGAACACCAGCGGCGTGAACGGTGCGATCAGGTCGCCGGCACCGTCCGCGCCGTAGGCCTGATCGGAGGGGATCACCAGTCGCCATTTCGCGCCCACCGGCATGTTCTGCAACGCGGTGCGCCAGCCGGCGATCACGCTGTCGAGGTTGAACCACTGCGGCTGCGTGTTCTGGTCGAACACGGTGCCGTCCGGCAGCCGGCCGACGTACAGCACCTGCACCTTGCCGTCGGGGCCGGCCTTGGTGCCGGTGCCGGGCGCAAGCTCGGTCATCAGGATGCCGTCGGCCAGTTCCTTCACGCCGGGCTTGGCCTTTTCGGCGGTGAGGAAGCGCTGTTCGTTTTCCATCGCGGCCTCGCTCGAAGGCTGCGATGCCTGCTCGGCGTTGCGCGATTCGTGGTCGGCCAGGATCTGCTCGATCCGCGCCTCGCTCAAGGCCAGCGGCTTGCCTTGGTAGGCCTGCTGCAAACCGTCGATCAACGCCTGAAGCTGCAGTTGCGGCACCTCCTGGCGCAGGCGTTCGCCGAGGCTGGCGCCCAGGCTGTAGGCCAGGTCATGGGCATCGTTCGCAGTGGTTTTCTCGTCGGCCTGGGCGACGGAAAAAACCAGGCAGAGGGATAAAAAAAGGTAGCGCGGCATGGGCACTCTCCATCCTGAATTGCGGTGGATTATGCCAGCGCAGACACCTGCAACGGTGAACTGCTTTTGTCTGTGCGCAGAAGTTTTGCGCAGCGCTGCAACCGAGCGCTTTCGATACTGTCAACATGCCCTAGCGGCGGTAGCAGCAGAGGTCTAGTATGAGCCGCACTCACGTCAGCCAGGAGGTAAACCATGTCGGCCACCAAGAAGCCCGTAAACACTCCGTTGCACTTACTCCAACAGCTCTCGGGCAGCCTGCTCGAACATCTGGAAAACGCATGCTCCCAAGCCTTGGCTGATGCTGAAAAACTGCTCGCCAAACTGGAGAAGCAACGCGGCAAGGCGCAAGAGAAACTGCACAAGTCCCGCACCAAACTGCAAGACGCCGCCGCCGCCGGCAAAGCCAAGGCGCAGGCCAAGGCCAAGTCGGCCGTGAAGGAACTCGAAGACCTGCTCGACGCGCTGAAGGGCCGTCAGTCCGACACCCGCAGCTACATCCTGCAACTCAAGCGCGATGCCCAGGAAAGCCTGAAACTGGCCCAGGGCGTGGGTCGTGTGCAGGAAGCCGCCGGCAAGGCGCTGTCTGCCCGTACGGCCAAACCGGCAGCCGCCGCACCGGCCAAGAAAGCCGCCGCCAAACCGGCTGCGAAACCCGCTGCAAAACCTGCCGCCGCCAACACCGCTGCCGCCAAGGCACCGGCCAAGCCTGCTGCGAAACCTGTAGCCGCCAAAGCGCCGGCGAAGGCTGCCGCCAAACCTGCCGCGAAGAAACCGGCAGTGGCCAGCACCGCCAAGCCTGCGGCCAAACCCGCCGCTAAACCTGTGGCCAAGGCTGCCGCCAGCAAGCCGGCCGCCGCTAAACCGGTAGCCGCCAAAGCCGCCCCGGCGAAGACCGCAGCCGCTAAACCTGCAGCGAAACCTGCCGCGAAACCCGTAGCCAAGCCTGCGGCGAAACCCGCAGCGAAACCGGCTGCGAAGACCGCTGCCGCGAAACCTGCCGCCAAGCCGGCCACCGCCAAACCCGCAGCCAAACCTGCGGCAAAAGCGCCTGCCAAACCTGCCGCTGCGGCGAAGCCTGCGACCACCGCCGCCAAGCCTGCGGCTGCAAAACCTGCGGCCAAGCCAGCCGCCAAACCAGCAGCCAAACCTGCCGCGAAAAAACCGGCCGCCGCCAAGCCTGTCGCCAAGCCGGTGACCGCTGCCGCCGCCAAGCCGGCCGCTGCTGCACCTGCAGCCGCCACCGCCCCAACCGCCGCCACCCCGACCAGCGCACCCACACCTGCGCCGGCCGCCGTGTCGAGCGTCGCCAGCACCCCGACCAGCGCCTCCTAAGCGCCGGCCGCCGCGACGCGCAGCACCCGCAGCGCGTCGCGGTTCAGGTTGGCCGCCTCGCCGGCCAGGCCTTCGAGCCAGTCGCTCGACTCTTTCGAGTTCCGCGCCCAACCCTGGGCCACGCCTTCCAGCCGCGACAGCAGCGCGCGCTCCGCTTCCAGTTCCAGCCCCTTGATCTGCTCCCGCATGCCCTTGAGCAGCGGGTCGGTGTCGGCCGCGTCTTTCCATTGCAGGCGCAGTGCCCGAAGCGGTTGGACCACGTCGCGGTCCCAAGGGTCGGTGATGTGCCGAAGCTGGTGCACGCGCCCGTCGTCGCAGGTCGCGTCTCGTTGTTCAAGCCACAGGCCGCACAGCATCAGGCACACGTTCGCCCCCGCCGATTGCAGGCGCAGGCAGGCGGCCTCCACGTCCGGACGGGCGTAGACGGCCAGGGCAAAGCTCCACAGGTCAGAGGACATCGTGCTACTCGCGCCAGTTGCGGGCGAAGCTGGTAGACTCCGCCGCCATTATGATCCGACTTCAGAACCTGACTTTACAGCGTGGCCCGCAGCGTCTGCTAGAAGACGCCGAGCTGACCCTGCACGCCGGCCACAAGGCCGGTCTCATCGGTGCCAACGGCGCCGGCAAATCCAGCCTGTTTGCCTTGCTGCGCGGCGAGCTGCACCCGGACTCGGGTGACTGCCTGCTGCCGGCCGACTGGCGCATCGCCCACATGCGCCAGGAGGTCGACACGCTCGAACGCCTGGCGGTCGACTACGTGCTCGACGGCGACGTGCGCCTGCGCCAGGTGCAGCGCGACCTCGCGGCGGCCGAAGCGGCCCATGACGGCGAGGCCCTGGCCCGCCTGCACGCCGAACTCGACAGCGCCGACGGCTACACCGCCGATGCGCGTGCGCGCAAGCTGCTGGCCGGCCTCGGGTTCACCAATGAGCAGATGGATCGTCAGGTAGGAGATTTCTCCGGTGGCTGGCGGATGCGTCTGAACTTGGCGCAGGCTTTGATGTGCCCGTCGGATCTGCTGCTGCTCGACGAACCGACCAACCACTTGGATCTCGACGCGATCATCTGGCTGGAGGAGTGGCTCAAGGGCTACCCCGGCACCCTGCTGCTGATTTCCCACGACCGCGACTTCCTCGATGAAGTCGTCGATCACGTGGCCCATGTCGACCAGCGCAAGCTGGTGCTCTACCGCGGCGGCTACACCGCGTTCGAACGCGCCCGCGCCGAGCGCCTGGCCCAGCAGCAACAGGCCTACGAGAAGCAGCAGGCGCAGCGTGCGCACATGGAAAGCTACATCGCCCGGTTCAAGGCCCAGGCCACCAAGGCCCGTCAGGCCCAGAGCCGGATCAAGGCCCTGGAGCGGATGGAAGAGCTGTCGGCGGCCCACGTCGATTCGCCGTTCGACTTCGTGTTCCGCGAGTCGACCAAAATCTCGAGTCCGCTGATCGACCTGTCCGACGCCCGCCTGGGCTACGGCGAAAAGACCATCCTGGAGAAGGTCAAGCTGCAGCTGACCCCGGGGGCGCGGATCGGCCTGCTCGGCCCCAACGGCGCGGGCAAGTCGACCCTGATCAAGAACCTCGCCGGCGAGCTTGCGCCGCTGGCCGGGCGCCTGACCCGCGGCGAGAACACCGTGGTCGGCTACTTCGCCCAGCACCAACTCGACTCGCTGGACGCCAAGGCCAGCCCGTTGCTGCATCTGCAGCGTCTGGCGCCGACCGAACGCGAACAGACCCTGCGCGACTTCCTCGGCGGTTTCGACTTCCGCGGCGGGCGGATCGACGAGCCGGTGCTGAACTTCTCCGGCGGCGAGAAAGCGCGCCTGGCCCTGGCGCTGATCGCCTGGGAGCGGCCGAACCTGCTGCTGCTCGACGAACCGACCAACCACCTGGACCTGGAAATGCGCCTGGCCCTGACCATGGCATTGCAGGAGTTCAGCGGCGCCGTGCTGGTGGTGTCCCACGACCGGCACCTGCTCAAGAGCACCACGGACAATTTCTACCTGGTGGCGGACGGCAAGGTCGAAGAGTTCGACGGCGACCTCGACGACTACGCCCGTTGGCTGGTGGACTACCGCCAGCGCAACGCACCGGTCAGCAGCACGCCGGTGAACCCGGACAAGACCGACAAGAAGGCCCAGCGCCAGGCCGCCGCCGCGTTGCGCCAGCAACTGGCGCCGCACAAGCGCGAAGCCGACAAGCTCGAAGCGGAGCTGGGCAAGCTGCACGAGAAGCTCGCCAAGGTCGATGCCAGCCTCGGCGACAGCGACATCTACGACCCGGCCCGCAAGAACGAACTGCGTGACCTGCTGGCCGAACAGGCCAAGCTGAAAGCGCGGGAAGCCGAGCTGGAAGAGGCGTGGATGCAAGCGCTGGAAACCCTGGAAAGCATGCAGGCGGAGCTGGAGACGCTGTCTTGATGGAGGCGTTCAAGCTGCCGCTGCCGGCGGTGTGGGTCGAGCCGATCTGGCTCGGCGTGCAGATCCTGCTGATTCTGCTGGCCGCCTACTTCGCCCAGCGCTTCGTCGCCAAATGCCTGACCCGCCTGGGCGAGCGTTACCCGTTCCCGCCGCAGTTGCTGATGCCGCTGCGCGGCGGCCTGCGCTGGCTGATCATGGGCAGCGCGCTGATCTTCGTGCTGGAGCGCCTCGGGGTGTCGGCCACCGTGCTGTGGACGGCGCTGTCCGGTTTCGTCGCGGTGGCGGCGGTGGCGTTCTTCGCCATGTGGAGCGTGCTGTCGAACCTGCTCTGCGCGATCCTGATCTTCACCGTCGGCCCGTTCCGCCTGGGCGATGTGGTCGAGCTGGTGGACACCACCGACAAGCCCGGGGTGAAGGGGCGGGTGGTGGCGATCAACCTGCTGTACACCACGCTGATCGAGGCCGAGGAGCTCGGCACGGGCAGCGCCATGGTGCAGGTGCCCAACAGCCTGTTCTTCCAGCGTTCGGTGCGGCGTTGGCGGGGCAGCGATGTGTTTCCTTCCAGCGGGTTCGAGAAGTAAGTCTTCTGTCCTGCGTCGCCTGGGCTGGCGCCATTGCCAGCAGGCTGGCTCGCACAGGTCATGTGGCGTCGGCAAGGTGAAGGCGCCATCGGCCCGTAAACGTTGGTCGGCAAGCTGCAACATCCTGCAAAAAATCGGTGGTCATCCGCCCGGATCCGCATTAGCTTGGACGTCTGTCACGAGTCTGAGTCGAGGTGTGCGATGGAGTTTCAAACATGGCTGGCGTTCTTCGCCGCCTGTTGGGTGATCAGCCTGTCTCCGGGCGCCGGCGCGATCGCGTCGATGTCCAGCGGTCTGCAGTACGGTTTCTGGCGCGGTTACTGGAACGCCCTCGGCCTGCAACTGGGGCTGGCCCTGCAGATCGCGATCGTCGGCGCCGGCGTCGGCGCGATCCTGACGGCCTCGGCCACGGCGTTCTACGCGATCAAGTGGTTCGGTGTGGCCTACCTGGTCTACCTGGCGGTCAAGCAATGGCGTGCGCTGCCCAGCGACATGAGCGACGATGCCGCCGTGCGGCCGATCGGCAAGCCGATGGCGCTGGTGTTCCGCGGGTTCCTGGTGAACATCAGCAACCCCAAGGCCCTGGTGTTCATGCTGGCGGTGCTGCCGCAGTTCATCGACCCCCATGCGCCGCTGCTGATCCAGTACCTGGTGATCGGCGCGACCATGATCTGCGTCGACCTGATCGTCATGGCCGGCTACACCGGCCTGGCCTCGAAGGTGCTGCGCCTGCTGCGCACGCCCAAGCAACAGAAGCGCATGAACCGTACCTTCGCCGGGCTGTTCATCGGCGCGGCGGCGTTCATGGCGACGCTGCGCAAAGCCGCCGCCTGAATCCTGCGGCCACAAAAAAAGGCGACCTGTTCAGGTCGCCTTTTTTTTGGCTCGGGATCCTTCCCCGCCGCGGGTGCTTCCCTGCGTCAGCGGGCAATCACTTGAGGATCACCGGCGCCGTGTCGCGCGGCAGGTTGTTGCGCTGCTGCGGCTCGCGCGGCTGCTCGTAACCGCCGCCGCCGAGCTGCATGCTCAGTTGCCCGGCCACGTCCTCGCCCAGCGCCTTGGACACGTCACGCACCACCCGCGGGCGGTTCAGCGAGATCTTGATGTCGCGGCCGTTCACCAGTTTGGTGTCCTGCGCTTCGCCCATCGCCGTGAAGGCCGAAGTGATCTCGTAGGTCTTGGTGTTGATCAGGCTGAAGTCCGCCACCAACGTCAGGCCCAGCACGGCCGAGTAGCTGTCGGTGTGGGCCAGCTCGTTCATGTCCTGGGTGAAGTCGATGTCCGACACGGTGCCGAACAGCACGTAGTCGGCGCCCTTGAAGTTACCCGCCTTGATCCGCTTGATGACGTCGTAGACGTCGCCCTTGGACGAGGCGGTGTAGGGCGTGCCCTGCACCAGTTGGAACATCCCGGTGCGCAGGATCTCACCCTTGATGTCGCCGGTGAATTTGCGCAGCTCGCCCTGCTCGATGTAGCTGGTGGTGGCCTCCAGCTCGTTGTAGCTCGAAGAGCCGCTCGCGCTGTAGTAACCCTCGCGGTAGTTGTTCTGGGCCGAAACGATGTGGATGTACTGCTCCACACGCTCCTGGTACGCCAGGTCCGTCACCGCGACTTTCGGGGCCGCTTGCGCGCCGAACGCGCAAGCCAGGGCCATCATGCCAATCCATGCGCGCATCGGTTAACGCTCCGTGGTTTTGCGGATCTCTTTTTCGTCCATCCACTCGGCCAGACCGCTTTCGACGTCGATCAGTTGCAGGCTGAATTTGTAGAAGACGTCCTTGTAGTCGCTGCTGCGCTTGACGATCGAGCTGATCGAGCCTTCCAGGCGGTACTTGGCGGCGATCATGTTGCCGGTCTTGGCCACGGTGCTCTTCTTGTACAGGCCGCTCTGGTTCTGCAGCTTGAGCTGGTCGACCTGGCTCTGCATCGCGGTGTTGTCGCTGGCGAAGCGGGCGGTGCCGGACTTCATCAGCTGGGTCTTGATGCTGGTGGTGATCTCGCGGGTGTCGATGTACTCGCTGGTCTTGTTCTTCACGTCGTAGACCTGAACCACAGGACGGCCCTGCAGGATGCCGGACTGGGCGAGGGAGCGGGTCATCGACTCGGCGATCATCTGCAGGTCGGTGGAGCCGAATTCGTTGGTCACGGTCTCGACGGCCTTGGTGTCGCCGTAGCTGATGTTCTTGCTGCCCAGGGTCGGCGAGGTGTTGGCGCAGCCGGTGGCCAGCAGGGCGAGGACGGCGATGCAGGAAAAGCGTGCAAACATGGGAATGCTCTCTAAATCGGGAATGGGGTGTCGGGCTTAAGGCGTCTTGAGTTCCAGGCGGAAGTCCACAGCCTTGGGCGTCGGGGCGATGGCCTGGATGAAGCTGGTCTGGGCGCCGTACATCATCTGGCTTTTCCAGACTTCTTCTTCGGCGACCGGGAAGCCTTCAGGGCCGAGCCAGGCGAAGCGGTAGTAGAACGTCTTGTTGCTGTTGAGGGTGTTGCTCAACTGCACGTTGACGGTCATGAAGCCGTTCTCGCGGGCCACGCGCATGGCGCCGACCACAATGTGCTTCTGCGGGCCCATGGCCACTACCTTGCTCGCGGCGCTGCCCGGTTCCGGTGGCGGCGGGGTGGCGCAGCCGCTCGCCAACAGGGCGAGGGCGGCGACGGCGAAGAGTTTGAAACGCATGCAAAGACTCCGTTCTTAAGGTTGTTTGAGGCTGGCCACGGCGGTGGCGTTGGCGCCCGGGATCACGTGGGCGGCGTTGCCGGCGGCGAACACCTGGCTGCCGACGGCGCGCAGAGTGATGACCTGGTATCGCTGATCGACGGTGACCTTGACCTGCGAGCCACCGGCCACGCTTGGCAGGGTCACCTGGTGCTCACCCTTCTTCAGGCGCAGGCGCACCACTTGGGTGGTGTCCGGCAACGTGCGCCACGTACGGGTATCGGCACCTTCGAGCACGGCTGAAGAGATGCCCACCGCCAGGCCCGCCAGCGGGTTGGTTTCGTTGAGCTTCTTCTGGGCCGCGCCTTTGGTGATCGCCCGCACGGCGGTGCGCACGATGATCCCCGGCATGTCGTCGCGCAGGGCGCGGCGGGACATGGCGGTGGTGCTGTTGAGGGCGGTGAGGTCCAGTTGCCGGCCGTCTACGCCGATCTGGGCGAAGGGGGCGGTGGAGGTGTCCGGCTTGATGACCGGGAACGACAGCGGGGTGATCACCAGGTTGTTGTCGATCGGCAGCGGCAACGGCACGCGGATCGAGTCGCGGGCCGGCGCCAGGCCGCTCTGCACCACGATCAGGATGTCACTGTCGTCGGACTTGGCCGGCTTGTCGAGGTCGACCAGCGCCTGTTCCAGCAACGGTGTGTTCGGACGCAGCTCGGCGGCCTTGCGGTAGCCCGGCGCGGCCAGGTCCTTCTCGCCCAGCGCTTCATAGACGAAGCCGGCCAGGTAATGGCTGAACGCACTCTGGTAGCTGTTCTTCAGGCCGACCACTTCCGGCGCGTCGAGGCTGGCGACCGGGTAGCCCTGCAGATCCTTGTACTGGGTCTTGATGCCTTCCTTCTCGGCCTCTTCCTCGCTCTTGAGGTATTCCTTGTCGCGCAGCTCGGCGATCACCGCTTCGCGCTCGTGGGTCTTCTTGATCGCGGTGCGGGCGCCGTCGAAGTCGTTGACCGCCAGCAGGTTGAGGGCCATCTGGGTGGTCAGCATGACCTTTTCGTAGTCGTAGCCTTCGTAGCGGCGCACCTTGTCGTTGACCAGGAAGCTGCCGAATTGGGCCAGGTACTTGTCGGTGTCGAGCTTGACCGAGTCTTCCCACTTGCCCACCACCTGGTCGGCGGCGGTCCAGGCGCCCTGGCTGCCGGACAGGTCGCCCTTGGCGCGCAGCAGTTCGCCTTTCTCGAAGTAGTAGAGCAAGTCCTTGTCGGGACCGGTGTTGTTCTTTTCCAGCAGGGTCAGGGCGGCGTCGACGTTGCCGGCGGCCAGTTGCTGGTTGGTCTGGGCCAGTTCGGAATCGTAGTTGCGAAACGCCGAACAGCCGGACAGCAGGGTGACGGCGCTGAGCGCGAGCAGGGTGGGAGCGCGGAATGCCATGGGGGTACTTCTTCCATGAGTGGCGACAGCCCCGGTGCGGGTCGGGCTGCAGGGACCGATCGGCAGGGGTGTTGGCGTCCTGCCGATTCCTCATCAAAAGAGGAGCTTTAATGCCGTTTCGCGATAGCGAGGGCGCGGCATTATAGGTCCGCGGTGCTGGCTATGTAATAGCTTTTTAATTTCACCGGTTAGTGAGGTGCCATTACTTGTGTCGTGTTCGATAGCGCCTGCGGCGGCACGTAGGCCGCGCCGATGATGAACGCCAGATCGCCGAACGCCCGTAGGTTGATGACCTGATGATCCTGGTCGATGCGCACCGTGATCGGCGGCGTGCGCTTGGCGTTGGGCAGGACGAGGGTGTGCTCGCCCTTTTTCAGGCGCAGGCGCGCCACCAAGGTCTTGTCCGGCAGCGTGCGCCAGGTGCGGGTGTCGGCTTCCTCGAACGGATCCTTGGCGATCACCGTCAGCGAGGCCTTGGCCGGGTTGCGCTCGTTTTCGTTGGCCTGCCCGATCGCGGCCATGTTGGCGCGGAACATCGCGGCGGAAATGATCGCCGGCATGTCGTCGCGCAAGGTGCGCACCGCCATGTCGGTGACGCTGTTGACCTGGGCCAGCGAGCGTTTGCGGCCGTCCACCGTGAGGTGGTCGAACTTGGGCGTGACCGCGTCCGGGATCATCACCGGAAACGAGATCGGCGCGACGATGACCAGGTTCTCGTTGAGCCGCACGGGAATCGGCACGGTGACGGACGCCCGGGCCGGCGCCAGGCCGCTCTGCACGACAATCAGGACATCGCTTTCGCCGGCCTTGGCCGGCGGTTTGTCGAGGTTGCGCAGCGCCTGTTCGAGAAAGGGTAGGTTGGGCCGCAGTTCGATCGCCTGCCGATAGCCCGGCGCGGCCAGGGTCCGTTCCCCCAGCGCTTCATAGGTGAACCCGGCCAGGTAATGGCTGAACGCGCTCTGATAGCCGTTTTTCAGCTCGATGACCGCCGGCGCCTCCAGGGTGGTCACCGGATAGCCCTGCAGATCCTTGTAGTGCAGCCGGGTGCCTTGGGCCTTGGCCTGGTTCTCGACCTCTTCGTACTGCCGTTCGCGCTGGCTGGCGATCAGCGTTTCGCGCTCGTGGGTCTTCTTGATGTCGGCCCGCGCACCGTCGAAGTCATTCATCGCCAGTTGGTTGAGGGCCATCTGGGTGGTCAGCATGACCTTTTCGTAATCGTAGCCGTCGTAGCGCTGCAGCTTGTCGTTGACCAGCATCATGCCCATTTCCTTGTAGAAGCGGTTGAGCAGCTTCACCGGGGCGGACGGCACCGCTTCTTCGCGGCGGACAATCATCTGGTCGGCGCTGCGCCAGGTCGCCTGACTCTCCGGCAGGGCATTGCCGAGGCTGAGGACGGCGCCTTTCTCGAAATAATAGAGCAGGTCCTTGTCTTCCCATGGGTTGTTCCGCTCGATCAGGTACAGCGCGTTGTCGAGGTTGCCCATCATCAGCTGGTCGTTGGTCTGCTGCATTTCCAGGTCGTAGTTGCGGTAGGCGGCACACCCGCCCAGTTGCGCCAGAAGGCTGAACAGCAAGGGAAGCAGCAGGCAGTGGCGCATGGGAAACGGTTCTTCCTTGAGCGTTGGGGTGGCGCATTATAGGGACGGGTGCTGGCCATGTGCTTTGCATCGGCAAGAAAGCTTGAGGGAAATGCGTTCGACGTGAACAATATGTAACTTCGCATTTCCATTTGAGACTCATTCATGACTGCCGCGTCCCGATTCCTGGCCTGGCTGGTGTTCCCGTTTTGCGTGCTGGGCAGCGTCGACCTGCTGGCCGATACCGTGGAAGGCGCGCCGCAGGCGCTGCACCTGCTCGATTACATCAGCGCCGACTACCCGCCGACGGTGGCGGCCGGCAAGGTCATCGACGACGCGGAATACCGTGAGCAGCTGGAATTCACCCAGGTGCTGCAAGGGCTGATCGCGGCCATGCCGGCCAAGCCCGAGAAGGCCGGGCTGGAGCAGGGCGTCAGCGCGTTGCGTGGGGCCATCGCGGCCAGGCAGGACGGCGCGGATGTCGCCCGCCAGGCCCGGCAGCTCGGCGCGCAACTGGCGGTGGCCTACGAGGTCAGCCAGGCGCCGGTGATCACCCCCGATCCGACCCGCGGCGCGCCGCTCTACGCCCAGCACTGTTCGGTCTGCCACGGCGAGACCGGCGCCGGCGACGGCCCGGCGGGCGTCGGCCTGACGCCGGCCCCGGCCAACCTGCGCGACGCCGTGCGCATGGATCGCCTGAGCCTGTACGCGATCTACAGCACCCTCGGCCAAGGCGTCGAAGGCACCGACATGCCGGCCTTCGCCGACCAGCTCGACGACCGTCAGCGCTGGGACCTGGCGACCTACATCGCCCAGTTCAGCGCTGATTCGGCCGTGCCGAAATCCGAAAAGACCTACAACATCGCCGACCTGGCCCGTCAGACCCCGGCCGAAGTGCAGGCGGCCGAAGGCCCGCAGGCCGCTGCGGTGTTCCGCGCGCAGCGGGCGCAGCCGCCGCAGGTCAAGCGCGGCCCGGCGCAGTTGCTCGACTACACCGCCGCGACCCTGGACAAAAGCCTCGCCGCCTATCGTGCCGGCGAACGCGACCAGGCCTACGACCTGTCGGTGGCCGCCTATCTCGAAGGCTTCGAACTGGTCGAAAGCTCCCTGGACAACGTCGACACCAACGTGCGCAAGGACACCGAGAAGTCCCTGATGGCCTACCGGCAGTCCCTGCAGGACGGCTTGCCGGTGGCCCAGGCCGAACAGCGCCTGGACGCGGCCAAGGCCAAGCTCAAGGCGTCCGCCGGCCTGCTGGGCAGCGATGGCCTGAGCTGGTCGCTGAGCTACATTTCCGGGCTGCTGATCCTGCTGCGCGAAGGGCTGGAAGCGATTCTGGTGCTGGCGGCGATCCTCGCGTTCCTGCGCAACACCGGCCAACAGTCGGCGGTGCGCAGCGTCAACGCCGGTTGGGGCCTGGCCTTGCTGGCCGGCCTCGGCACCTGGGCGCTGGCGGCGTACGTGATCGACGTCAGCGGTTCCCAGCGCGAGCTGCTCGAAGGCGCCACCGCGCTGTTCGCCGCCGTGATGGTGCTGTGGCTCGGAGTGTGGATGCACGACCGCCGTCACGCGGCGGCCTGGCAGGACTACATCAAGCAAAGCCTGGTGGGCGGCGGCGGGCGCTTCGGTTTCGCGGTGCTGGCGTTCTTCTCGGTGTACCGCGAACTGTTCGAGGTGATCCTGTTCTACGAAACCCTGTGGCTGCAGGCCGGCCCCGCCGGGCATGACGCCGTGCTGGCGGGCGGCGCTACGGCGCTGGTGCTGCTGGTCGGCCTGGCGTGGGTGATCCTGCGCGGCTCGGCGAAACTGCCGCTGGCGCTGTTCTTCAGCATCAACGCCGGCCTGCTGTGCGCATTGTCGGTGGTGTTCGCCGGGCATGGCGTGAAGGCGTTGCAGGAGGCGGGCATCTTCGGCACGCGGCCGGTGGCGTTCTTCGAGTTCGACTGGTTGGGGATCCATGCCGACGCCTACTCGCTGACGGCCCAGGCCGTGGCGATCGCGGCGATCATCATTCTTTACGGCCGCAGCCGGGTGGCGGAGAAGCGGCGGGCGACGGCCTGACCCCTGAAGGCAGGGTGGCGAAGGAGCAAGCTCCCTCGCCACAAAGGGGCGCTTGCGCTCAGGCGTCGTTCTCGTGGGTCAGTTCCAGCACGCGGTCGACCAGCTTGTTGATCCCCGAAGCCGCCTCGCCGATCGATTTCGCCAGCATGTAGGCCGGGGTGGTCACCAGTTTGCGTGCCTTGTCTTCGACGATGTCGGTCACCGCGCAGTCTTCGTGGGTGGCGCCCATCTTGCCGATGGCCGCTGCGGTGTCGGCGTCGTTGCCGATGGTGCAGGTCACGCCCGGGCCGTAGATCTTCGCCGCCAGCGCCGGCGAGATGCAGATCAGCCCCACCGGCTTGCCCGCTTCGGCAAAGGCTTCGGCCAGGGCCAGCACCTCAGGCTGCACGGTGCAGCCGGGGCCTTCGACGGCGAAGTCGGACAGGTTCTTCGCCGCACCGAAGCCGCCGGGCACGATCAGCGCGTCGAAGTCCTCGACGTCGGCCTCGCGCAGGTCCTTGACCTCGCCGCGGGCGATGCGCGCCGACTCCACCAGCACGTTGCGCGACTCGGGCATCTCTTCGCCGGTCAGGTGGTTGATCACATGCCGTTGCGCGATGTTCGGGGCGAAGCACTGCACCTGGGCGCCGCGCTGGTCGAGGCGCAGCAGGGTGATGACGCTTTCGTGGATCTCGGCGCCGTCGTACACGCCGCAGCCGGACAGGATCACTGCGATTTTCTTGCTCATGGGGCTTTCTCCAGATTCATGGCGTTAAATGTCCACTAATTTGTCACTCGTTGCCATAGGGATAATTCGCGGCTACACCTAGGATCTGTCCTCAAAGATCACGATCAGGGCGCGTCATGGATTTCATTCTGTATGCGGTACCGTTCTTCTTTGTGCTGATCGCGGCGGAGCTCGTCGCCGACCGCTGGCGCGGGGTGAGTAACTACCGCGTGGCCGATGCGGTGAACAGCATCAGCACCGGCGTGCTGTCGACCACCACCGGCCTGTTGACCAAGGGCGTGGGGCTGGTGACCTATGCGTTCGCCCTGGATCACATGGCCCTGCTGCGGCTGCCGGCCGACAGCGTCTGGGTCTGGGTGTTCGCCTTCGTGTTCTATGACTTCTGCTACTACTGGCTGCACCGCATGGGCCATGAGCGCAACATCCTGTGGGCCGCCCACTCGGTGCATCACCAGAGCGAGGACTACAACCTTTCCACGGCCCTGCGCCAGACCAGCACCGGGTTCCTGTTGAGCTGGATCTTCTACCTGCCGATGGCGCTGGCCGGGGTGCCACTGCCGGTGTTCGTCAGCGTGGCGGCGCTGAACCTGCTGTACCAGTTCTGGGTGCACACCCGGCACATCCCCAAGCTCGGCTGGTTCGAGTGGTTCTTCGTCACGCCGTCCAACCATCGGGCCCACCATGCGCAGAACGCTCTCTATATGGACCGCAACTACGGCGGGGTGTTCATCGTTTGGGACAGGCTGTTCGGCTCGTTCCAGGAAGAGGACGACAACGAACCGGTGATTTTCGGCGTGACCACGCCGCTGGCGAGCTGGAACCCGCTGTGGGCCAACCTGCAGTTCTATGCGCAATTGTGGGACGACGCGCGCCGCACGCGCAGCAGATGGGACAAGCTGCGGATCTGGTTCATGCGCACCGGCTGGCGCCCGGCGGACGTGGCGGCGCAGTACCCGATGAGCAAGCCGGACCTGAGCCAGTTCCGCAAGTTCGAGGTGCCGCTGGACGGCCGCCAACAGTGGTACGTGGTGCTGCAGTTCGGCGTCTACATTGCGTTGGGCAGCTACCTGATGAACCTTGAGCACAGCCTGCCCGCCGGTGCGCTGGTGCTCGGCTGGGGCGCGGTGGCGCTGGGGCTGTTCGCGTTGGGCACGGCGTTGGAGAATCGCCCGTGGGCGTTGCGGGTGGAGCTGCTGCGGCTGGCCTCGAACCTGCCGCTGGTGTGGCTGGCGCCGCTGGTGGGGCTGTGGCCGGCCAGCCCGGTGGCGTGGATCGGCCTGCTCAGTTACACCTTGCTCAGCGGCATCGGCCTGTACTGCTGCCGCCAGCGGCTCACTCGGCTGGCGTCTTAGGCGTCTTGGTCTCGGCCGCGCTGGCCAGTTCGGCCTTGCGCCGCTCGGCCTTGGCGGCCTGTTCGTCTTCGTAGACCTGCTTGGCCAGCCGCGCGTTCTTGAAGCGTCGGCGCAGCCACAGCAGCAGGCCCAGCACCAGCAGGCCGCCGAGCACCCACAGTTCGTACTTCTTGATGCTGCCCAGCATGCCTTCGAGCACGGCGCCGAAGTGATACGCGGCGGCGGCCAGCGCGGCGGCCCAGATGGCCGCGCCGATGCCGTTGAGCAGCAGGTAGCGTCCCGGCGGATAGCCCGACAGGCCGATCGCCACCGGCATCACGGTGCGCAGGCCGTAGACGAAGCGGAAGCTCAGCACCCAGATGTCCGGATGCTTGCGGATGTGCTCCAGCGCCCGGTCGCCCATCATCTGCCAGCGCGGCTTGCGCGCCAGCAGCTTGCGCCCGTGCTTGCGGCCCAGGAAGTACCACAGCTGGTCGCCGGCGTAGCTGCCGAAGAACGCCACGACCACCACCAGGTTGATGTCCATGTAGCCACGGAACGCGAGGAAGCCCGCGAGCACCAGGATGGTTTCGCCTTCGAAGAACGTGCCGAGAAACAAGGCAAAGTAGCCGAAGTCATGCAGAAGTTGTTGGAGCATTGTCTGGGTGCTGGCGAAATGAACGCGCAGCCTAACCCTTCGGACACATTCAGGAAAGTGTCGAAATGTGTCTCGACGTGAACAATTCCTACACTGACAATGGAATGCGACTACCTGTCACAGGGGTGCACATAACTGTAATACGACCGTCATAATGGCCGCTTATAACTGTCACGCTCGCCCGTCTGCGCGGGCTCAGGAGTCTGCCGTGAGCTTTACCCCTGCCAACCGCTTGTTCCCAGCCACCCGCCTGCGCCGCAACCGCCGTGACGGGTTTTCCCGTCGGCTGGTGCGTGAAAACGTGTTGACGGTCGACGACCTGATCCTGCCGGTGTTCGTGCTCGACGGCGAGAACCGCCGCGAAGCCGTGGCCTCGATGCCGGGCGTGGAGCGCCTGACCGTCGACCTCCTGCTGGAAGAGGCGGCCAAGTGGGTTGAGCTGGGCATTCCGGCGCTGGCGCTGTTCCCGGTCACCCCGCCCGGGCTCAAGTCCCTCGACGCCGCCGAAGCCTGGAACCCTGAAGGCATCGCCCAGCGCGCCACCCGGGCCTTGCGTGCGCGGTTCCCGGAACTGGGCGTGATCACCGACGTCGCCCTGGATCCGTTCACCACCCACGGCCAGGACGGCATCCTCGACGAAAGCGGCTACGTGCAGAACGACATCACCGTCGATGCGCTGGTCAAGCAGGCGTTGTCCCATGCCGAGGCCGGCGCCCAGGTGGTGGCTCCGTCGGACATGATGGACGGGCGCATCCAGGCGATCCGCGAGGCCCTGGAAGTGGCCGGCCACGTCAACGTGCGGATCATGGCCTACTCGGCCAAGTACGCCAGTGCCTATTACGGGCCGTTCCGCGACGCGGTGGGCTCGGCGGCGAACCTGGGCAAGGCCGACAAGGCCTCCTATCAGATGGATCCGGCCAACAGCGACGAAGCCCTGCACGAAGTGGGCGCCGACTTGTCTGAAGGCGCGGACATGGTGATGGTCAAGCCGGGCATGCCGTACCTGGACATCCTGTTCCGGGTGAAGGATGCCTTCAAGGTGCCGACCTTCGTCTATCAGGTCAGCGGCGAATATGCCATGCACATGGCGGCGATCCAGAACGGCTGGTTGAGCGAAGGCGTGATCCTCGAATCCCTGACCGCCTTTAAACGTGCGGGCGCTGATGGCATCCTGACTTACTTTGCTGTCCGTGCCGCCCAATTGTTACGAGAGCAGAAATAGCCCTCCCAGGAACATTCGATGAATACCGAAGGACTCACTGAAGTTGCCGTAAAAGACGCTCAACCCGTGGTCGAGCAGATCACCGAGACGCCACCGGAGCTCGAGCCCGCGCCACCCGCGCCGGCCGCCGAAGCCGCCGCGGCCCCGGTGATCGCGATTCCGGGCCTGGATGACAGCAGCCTGTACATCCACCGGGAATTGTCGCAACTGCAGTTCAACATCCGCGTGCTGGAACAGGCGCTGGACGAGTCCTATCCGTTGCTGGAGCGGCTGAAGTTCCTGCTGATCTTCTCCAGCAACCTCGACGAATTCTTCGAGATCCGCGTCGCCGGCCTCAAGAAGCAGATCACCTTCGCCCGTGAGCAGGCCGGCGCCGACGGCCTGCAGCCGCACCAGGCCCTGGCCCGGATCAGCGAACTGGTGCACGGCCACGTGGACCGCCAGTACGCGATTCTCAACGACATCCTCCTGCCGGAGCTGGAAAAGCACCAGATCCGCTTCATCCGCCGGCGCTACTGGACCACCAAGCTCAAGACCTGGGTGCGCCGCTATTTCCGCGACGAGATCGCGCCGATCATCACCCCGATCGGCCTTGACCCGACGCACCCGTTCCCGCTGCTGGTGAACAAGAGCCTGAACTTCATCGTCGAGCTCGAAGGCATCGACGCCTTCGGCCGCGACTCGGGCCTGGCGATCATCCCGGCGCCGCGCCTGCTGCCGCGGATCATCAAGGTGCCGGAAGAGGTCGGCGGCCCGGGCGCCAACTACGTGTTCCTGTCGTCGATGATCCACGCCCACGCCGATGACCTGTTCCAGGGCATGAAGGTCAAGGGCTGCTACCAGTTCCGCCTGACCCGCAACGCTGACCTGGCGCTCGACTCCGAAGACGTCGAAGACCTGGCCCGGGCCCTGCGCGGCGAGCTGTTCTCGCGCCGCTACGGCGACGCGGTGCGCCTGGAAGTCGCCGACACCTGCCCCAAGCATCTGTCCGACTACCTGCTCAAGCAGTTCAACCTGAGCGAGACCGAGCTGTATCAGGTCAACGGCCCGGTCAACCTGACCCGCCTGTTCAGCATCACTGGCCTGGACAGCCATCCGGAGCTGCAGAACGCCCCGTTCACCCCGCAGATCCCCAAGCTTCTGCAGAACAGCGAGAACATTTTCAGTGTGGTCAGCAAACAGGACATCCTGCTGCTGCACCCGTTCGAGTCGTTCACGCCGGTGGTGGATCTGCTGCGCCAGGCGGCCAAGGATCCGCACGTCCTGGCGGTGCGCCAGACCCTTTACCGCTCCGGCGCCAACTCGGAAATCGTCGATGCCCTGGTGGACGCGGCGCGCAACGGCAAGGAAGTGACCGCGGTCATCGAGCTGCGCGCGCGCTTCGACGAAGAGTCCAACCTGCAGCTGGCCAGCCGTCTGCAGGCGGCCGGCGCGGTGGTGATCTACGGCGTGGTCGGCTTCAAGACCCACGCCAAGATGATGCTGATCCTGCGCCGCGAGCAGGGTGAGATCGTGCGCTATGCCCACCTCGGCACCGGCAACTACCACGCCGGCAACGCCCGCCTTTACACCGACTACAGCCTGCTGACCTCCGACGATGCCCTGTGCGAAGACGTCGGCAAGCTGTTCAGCCAACTGATCGGCATGGGCAAGACGCTGCGCATGAAGAAGTTGCTGCATGCGCCGTTCACGCTGAAGAAGGGCATGCTCGACATGATCGCCCGCGAGACGCAGTTCGCCCTCGACGGCAAGCCGGCGCACATCATCGCCAAGTTCAACTCGCTGACCGATCCGAAGATCATCCGCGCGCTGTACAAGGCCAGCCAGTCCGGCGTGCGCATCGACCTGGTGGTGCGCGGCATGTGCTGCCTGCGTCCGGGCATCGCCGGGGTATCGCACAACATCCACGTGCGTTCGATCATCGGCCGCTTCCTGGAGCACACCCGGGTGTTCTATTTCCTCAACGGCGGCGAGGAGCAGATGTTCCTCTCCAGCGCCGACTGGATGGAGCGCAACCTCGACAAACGGGTCGAGACTTGCTTCCCGGTGGAAGGCAAGAAGCTGCTGACCCGGGTCAAGAAGGAGCTGGAGCTGTACCTGACCGACAACACCCACAGCTGGAGCCTGCAGTCGGACGGCCGCTACATCCGCAACACGCCGACGGGCAACCAGAACCCGCGCAGCGCCCAGGCGACGCTGCTGGAGCGGCTGGGCAGCCCGATCCTGCCGGTCAGCAGCTGACCGACGGCCAGGCACAAAAAAGGCGATCCCTCGGGATCGCCTTCTTGTTTCGCCGGTTTCCTGCGGCGGGTCGGTCGCCACCGGTCAGTGGACGGTCAGCACGATCCCGACCCGCGTCAGCCACTCCGCCTCCAGGGCGAAGTCCGCCTGGGTCAGCTGGTTGTCGTCCAGCCAGTGTTCCGGGAACTCCACATCGAGGGTGTCGCCGTTGGCGTGCAGCGCCACTTGCGGCATCGCCTGGGTGCCGCGGATGTGGTGGAACAGGATGGCGAAGCGCAGCAGCACGCACAGGCGGATCAGCTTGATGCCGTCGTCGTCGAACTCGGCGAACTTGTCCTTGGGGATGTTGCGGCGGTGGCCGCGCACCAGCAGCGCCAGCATCTGCTGGTCCTCGCGGGAGAACCCGGCCAGGTCCGAGTGCTCGATCAGGTAGGCGCCGTGCTTGTGGTAGTGGTAGTGGGCGATGTCGAGGCCGACTTCGTGCACTTTCGCCGCCCAACCCAGCAGTTCGCGCCAGATGCCGTCCTCCAGGTCCCAGTCCGCGGCGACCTGGTCGAAGGCGTGCAGGGCCTTGCGCTCGACCCGCGCCGCCTGTTCCAGGTCGACGTGGTAGCGCTCCATCAGCGACGTCAGGGTGCGCTCGCGCACGTCTTCGTGATGGTGGCGGCCCAGCAGGTCGTACAGCACGCCTTCGCGCAGCGCGCCTTCGCAGTGATCCATGCGCTTGAGTTCGAGGGCGTCGAAGATCGCCTCGAGAATCGCCAGGCCTGCCGGGAAGATCGCCCGGCGGTCAGGCTTGATGCCTTCGAAGTCGATCTTGTCCGCGTCGCCGAGCTTGAACAGCCGGCGCTTGAGCCAGGCCAGGCCTTCGGCGTTGACCTCGCCTGAACCGTGGCCGCCGGCCTTCAGCGCCAGGCCGATGGCGCGGATGGTGCCCGAGGAGCCGATGGCCTCGTCCCAGGTCAGGCGGTGCAGGGCGTGCTCGATGCTCATGATCTCCAGCCGCGCCGCCGTGTAGGCCTGGGCGTAGCGGGCCGGGGTGATCTTGCCGTCCTTGAAGTAGCGCTGGGTGAAGCTGACGCAGCCCATCTGCAGGCTTTCGCGCAGCAGCGGCTCGAAACGCTGGCCGATGATGAATTCGGTGCTGCCGCCGCCGATGTCGGCCACCAGGCGCTTGCCCGGCGTGTCGGCGAGGGTGTGGGAGACGCCCAGATAGATGAGGCGCGCTTCTTCGCGGCCGGAGATGACCTCCACCGGATGGCCGAGGATCTCTTCGGCGCGGTGGATGAACTCGACGCGGTTGCGCGCCTCGCGCAGGGCGTTGGTGCCGACGATCCGCACGGCGCCCAGGGGCATGCCGTTGATCAGTTGGGCAAAGCGCTTGAGGCAGTCGAGCCCGCGCTGCATGGATTCTTCGTTGAGGTGGCGCTCTTCGTCGATGCCGGCGGCGAGCTGGACCTTCTCCCCGAGGCGTTCGAGAATGCGGATCTCGCCGTTCTGGGCCTTGGCCACGACCATGTGGAAGCTGTTGGAGCCCAGGTCGATCGCGGCGATCAGGGACAGATTCTTGGCTTGGTTCTGGGGCATGGTCAGGGGGTCTCGGTCGATAACCCCGACATCGTGCCACGATCAAACGCCGCCGCCAACGCGCAGGGGCCAAACCCTTGATCCTGCGCAGATTCGCGCAAGATCCTTGGCCGACCTGAGCCGCCGCCTTTCGCCGGGGCCCCGGCGACGCGCGGTTTGAGCTATACCCAAACTCATGAGCCACCATAGCGAGACTCAATCATCTGCGGCTTCCTGAACAGGGGAAGGGCGGCTATGATGGGCCACGTTTTTTTGCTTACAACCTGGAGAATTCCATGAGCAGCGATCTGATCAAACACGTTAGCGACGCTAGCTTCGAAGCTGACGTACTCAAGGCCGAAGGCGCTGTCCTGGTCGACTACTGGGCTGAGTGGTGCGGCCCGTGCAAGATGATCGCTCCGGTCCTGGACGACATCGCCGCCGAGTACCAGGGCAAGGTGACCGTCGCCAAGCTGAACATCGACGAGAACCAGGAAACCCCGGCCAAGCACGGCGTGCGCGGCATCCCGACCCTGATGCTGTTCAAGAACGGCAACGTCGAAGCGACCAAGGTCGGCGCGCTGTCGAAGTCCCAGCTCAAGGCTTTCCTCGACGCCAGCCTCTGAGCGCCGCTGTAAAGTCCGCTGAAAAAGGCCCCGCAAATTGCGGGGCTTTTTGCTTATTCAGGGCTAGACGCTCCGAAACTCAGGTGATACATTCGGCCCCGCACTGGTTTCTCCACTGCCCCCTGCTAGCCGTCGCCGACGCACTCCTTTCGAACAAGTACGCGATCCTGTCGCCTTCTCCGCGGCGCGGCCTCATTAAGCCAAAAGCTTAATTTCCCCCCTCTATAAATGATTACGTCATTCCTATATGAATCTGACTGAACTCAAGCAAAAGCCGATTACCGACCTGCTCCAGCTGGCCGAAGACATGGGCATAGAAAATATGGCCCGTTCGCGCAAGCAGGACGTGATTTTCTCCCTGCTGAAAAAGCACGCGAAAAGCGGTGAGGAAATCTCCGGTGATGGCGTGCTGGAGATTCTCCAGGACGGCTTCGGCTTCCTGCGCTCCGCTGACGCTTCCTACCTCGCAGGTCCCGACGACATCTACGTCTCGCCGAGCCAGATCCGCCGTTTCAACCTGCGCACCGGCGACACCATCGTCGGCAAGATCCGCCCGCCGAAGGAAGGCGAGCGTTATTTCGCCCTGCTCAAGGTCGACACGATCAACTTCGACCGTCCTGAGAACGCGAAGAACAAGATTCTGTTCGAGAACCTGACCCCGCTGTTCCCGAACGTGCGCATGAAGATGGAAGCCGGCAACGGTTCCACCGAAGACCTGACCGGTCGTGTGATCGATCTGTGCGCGCCGATCGGCAAAGGCCAGCGTGGTCTGATCGTGGCGCCGCCGAAGGCCGGTAAAACGATCATGCTGCAGAACATCGCAGCGAACATCGCCCGTAACAACCCGGAAGTTCACCTGATCGTGCTGCTGATCGACGAACGTCCGGAAGAAGTGACCGAAATGCAGCGCACCGTGCGCGGCGAAGTGGTCGCCTCGACCTTCGACGAGCCGCCGACCCGTCACGTGCAAGTGGCCGAAATGGTGATCGAGAAGGCCAAGCGCCTGGTCGAGCACAAGAAGGACGTGGTGATCCTGCTGGATTCCATCACCCGTCTGGCCCGCGCCTACAACACCGTGATCCCGAGCTCCGGCAAGGTGCTGACCGGTGGTGTCGATGCCCACGCCCTGGAGAAGCCGAAGCGTTTCTTCGGCGCGGCGCGCAACATCGAAGAAGGCGGCTCGCTGACCATCATCGCCACTGCGCTGGTCGAGACCGGCTCGAAGATGGATGAAGTGATCTACGAAGAGTTCAAGGGCACCGGCAACATGGAGCTGCCGCTGGACCGCCGCATCGCCGAGAAGCGTGTGTTCCCGGCCATCAACATCAACAAGTCCGGCACCCGCCGCGAAGAGTTGCTGACCGCCGACGACGAGCTGCAGCGCATGTGGATCCTGCGCAAGCTGCTGCACCCGATGGACGAAGTCGCGGCCATCGAGTTCCTGGTCGACAAGCTGAAGACGACCAAGACCAACGACGAATTCTTCCTGTCGATGAAGCGCAAGTGACATAGACGGTCGAGTCCGAAAAGTGGCGCTCTGCGGGGCGCCATTTTTTTTGCCTGTTTTTTGTCTGGGCGATGGGAGGTTCGCGATCTGGTATGGTCAGTGACTGGGCATAACAACAGGCAGCGAGTGCGGGCGGCTCATGGAGAGCGTCGCGGCTGCACAGAAAACAACCATCTGATCGGCATTGAACAAATTATGAGCACTCTCGCTTATCGAAGGGATATCGACGGCTTGCGCGCAGTCGCGGTGATCGCCGTCGTGCTGTTCCATTTCGGGGTTCCGGGCTTTACCGGCGGTTTTGTCGGCGTGGACGTGTTCTTCGTGATTTCCGGCTACCTGATCACCTCGATCATCTGGAACCAGCGCCAAGCCGGGCGCTTCAGCTTCGTCGACTTCTGGGCCCGGCGCGCCCGGCGGATCCTGCCGGCGCTGTTTGCGATGATACTCGTCGTGCTGGCGGTGGGCTGGTTCCTGCTGGCGCCAAAGGACTACGAAGAGCTGGGGCGCTCGGTGCGCTACCAGGTGATGTTCGTCTCCAACCTGCTGTTCATGCGGCAGGACGGCTACTTCGATGTCGCCTCCGACCTCAAGCCGCTGCTGCACACCTGGTCGCTGGCGGTGGAGGAGCAGTTCTACATTCTCTTCCCATTGCTGCTGACCGTGCTGTCCGGGCGCCTGAAGCACTGGCGGCTGGCGCTGTTCGGCGTGTTGCTGGTGTCCTTCGGCCTGAGTGTCTGGGCCGTCAGCCACCACCCGGAAAAAGCCTTCTTCCTGCTGCCCATGCGCGCCTGGGAGCTGCTGGCCGGAGCGATGTTGGCGGTGGCGCCGAAAAGCGCCTGGCGCCTGAAGCCGATGGCGGCGCAGGGCCTGAGCCTGCTCGGCCTGGCCCTGATCCTGCTGGCGGTGTTCGGCTACGACAAGGCCACGCCGTTCCCCGGTGCGGCGGCGCTGCTGCCGGTGCTGGGCGTGGTGGCGCTGATCCTGGCCAACGGGCACCGCCGGACCTGGGTCGGCAAGCTCCTGAGCAGCCGGTTGATGGTCGGTCTCGGCCTGGTGTCGTATTCCTGGTACTTGTGGCACTGGCCGGTGTTCGTGTTCTCCCGCTACGCCAGTGTCGATGAGCCGGGCGCGTTCGACACCCTGGGCCTGATTCTGCTGACGCTGGTGTTGGGCTATCTGTCCTGGAAATTCGTCGAGACGCCGTTCCGCGAGCGTCGCCTGCTCGCCGGCCGTCGGCAGATCCTGCTGGCCGGTGCCTGCGGCGTGCTGGTGATCGGCCTGGCCGGACAGAGCCTGCGCTGGACCGACGGCTTGCCGTGGCGCCTGTCCGAGCAGGCGCTGCAGTACGCCAAGGGGCGCGAGTGGCGGCCGGAGCTGATGGCCTGCCTGGCCGACGACAAGACGCCGGACGACAAACTGTTCTGCCATTACGGCGCCGCGAACGGCCCGGCCCGCACCCTGGTCTGGGGCGACAGCCACGCCACCGCGCTGATCCCGGTGTTCGACGACGGCGCCAAGGCCCATGCCGTGAGCGTGATGCTGGCCAGTTCCCCCGGTTGCGTGCCGGTGCAGGGCCTCGAGCATGACGCCCGCTGCGCGCGCTTCAACCAGCGGGTCGAGCATGCCCTGGCGCCGCCGGTGAGCGACGTGGTGTTGGTGGCGCGTTGGAGCCTCTACCTCTACGGCGACGCCAAGGGCGATCTGGCCCACGCCCTGAAGGCCGCCGACGGGCACTACGACCGCGCCGTCGCCGAGCAGCGCCTGGCCGATGGCCTGCGGGCGCGGGTGGCGCAGCTGCGGGCCGGCGGGCATCGGGTCTGGCTGGTGAAGGAGGCGCCGCTGCAGGCTTTCAGCCCGCCGTACCGGCTCACGCGCCTGGCGATGCTCAACCGCCCGGTGGACGATGTCGGCCTGGCGCTCGGCGAGCACCTCAAGCGGCAGACTTTCATCAGCGGGCTGTTCGCCCAGCTGGCGCAGGATCCGGCGGTGCGGGTGGTGGATCCGGCGCCGCGGCTGTGCGACGCGGAAGGTTTTTGCCGCGCCGAACTCGACGGCCATTCCTTGTACACCGACGACAATCACCTCTCGGAAGTCGGCGCGCGGTTCGTGGCGCCGGTCCTCGAACCGTTGTTCGTCGGCCTGCAGGCCGGGGCGAACCTTCGCAAAGGGCAGGCCAATGCAGCCAAGTGAGGCCTGACGGGCTGCCAGCGGGCGGCATAGCAGGTAGGATGTACGCCTATTTTGAGGGTGCCATCGTCAATGAAATTCAAGGATCTTCGGGATTTCGTGCAGCAGCTTGAGCAGCGCGGAGAGTTGAAACGCATCCAGGTGCCCGTCTCGCCGGTGCTGGAGATGACCGAGGTGTGCGACCGCACCCTGCGGGCCAAGGGGCCTGCGCTGCTGTTCGAGAATCCGACCGGCTTCGACATCCCGGTGCTCGGCAACCTGTTCGGCACCCCGCAGCGGGTGGCGATGGGCATGGGCGCCGAGTCCACCGACGAACTGCGCGAGATCGGCAAGCTGCTGGCGTTCCTCAAGGAGCCCGAGCCGCCCAAGGGCCTGAAGGATGCGTGGTCGAAGCTGCCGATCTTCCGCAAGATCATCGCGATGGCGCCAAAGGTCGTGAAGGACGCGCCGTGCCAGGAAGTGGTCATCGAGGGCGACGACGTCGACCTGGCTACACTGCCGATCCAGCACTGCTGGCCGGGCGATGTCGCGCCGCTGATCACTTGGGGCCTGACCGTGACCAAAGGCCCGAACAAGGATCGCCAGAACCTGGGCATCTACCGTCAGCAGGTGATCGGCCGCAACAAGGTCATCATGCGCTGGCTCAGCCACCGGGGCGGGGCGCTGGACTACCGCGAGTGGTGCGAGAAGCATCCGGGCCAGCCGTTCCCGGTGTCCGTGGCCCTCGGCGCGGATCCGGCGACCATCCTCGGCGCGGTCACGCCGGTGCCGGACAGCCTCTCCGAATACGCCTTCGCCGGCCTGCTGCGCGACAGCCGCACGGAACTGGTGAAATGCCGCGGCAACGACCTGCAGGTGCCGGCCACCGCCGAGATCATCCTGGAAGGCGTGATCCACCCGGGCGAGATGGCGGACGAAGGCCCTTACGGCGACCACACCGGCTACTACAACGAGGTGGACAGCTTCCCGGTGTTCACCGTCGAGCGCATCACCCACCGCATCAAGCCGATCTACCACAGCACCTACACCGGCCGGCCGCCGGATGAGCCGGCGATCCTCGGCGTGGCGCTGAACGAAGTGTTCGTGCCGATCCTGCAGAAGCAGTTCCCGGAGATCACCGACTTCTACCTGCCGCCCGAGGGCTGCTCGTACCGCATGGCCGTGGTGACGATGAAGAAGTCGTATCCGGGGCACGCCAAGCGCGTGATGCTGGGTGTCTGGTCGTTTTTGCGACAGTTCATGTACACCAAGTTCGTTATCGTCACCGACGACGACATCAACGCCCGGGACTGGAACGACGTGATCTGGGCCATCACCACGCGCATGGACCCCAAGCGCGACACGGTGATGATCGACAACACGCCCATCGACTACCTCGACTTCGCCTCGCCGGTGTCGGGCCTGGGGTCGAAGATGGGGCTGGACGCCACCCACAAGTGGCCGGGCGAGACCACTCGCGAATGGGGCCGCGTCATCGTCAAGGACGACGCCGTCACCCAACGGATCGATGCCATCTGGAATCAGTTAGGAATAGATTGATGCGTGTAACCCTTCAGCCCTCCGGAGCGGTGCTAGAGATACGGCCCGGCGAGCGGATTCTCGATGGTGCGCGGCGCCTGGGCTACGAATGCCCGCAGAGCTGCCGCAACGGCAATTGCCATGTGTGCGCGGCGCTGCTGGTGGAAGGCCGGGTCGAACAGGCCGGCAAGGTGCATGACCACGGCGAGTTCTACACTTGCATAGCGGAGCCGCTGGAAGACTGCATCGTGCTGTGGGATGGCGTGCTCGCGCTGGGAGAGTTGCCGGTGCGCAGCCTGTCGTGTCAGGTCGTCGAATGCCGGGACGTCGGCGGCGATACCTGGCGGGTGCGCCTGCGGGCGCCGGCCGGCAAGCCGCCGCGCTACCACGCCGGGCAGTACCTGATGATCGAGCGCGAGAACGGCGAGAAATCGGCGTTCTCCATGGCCTCGGCGCCCCACGCCGGCCGCGACCTGGAGATCCACGTGCTGGCGCGTGAGAACAGCGCGCTGAGCCTGATCGACCAGCTCCAGCGCAACCCGCTGGTGCGCGTCGAGCTGCCGTTCGGCGACACCCACCTGGCCGAACTGCCCGAGGGGCCGCTGGTGCTGATCGCCGCCGGCACCGGCATGGGCCAGATCCACAGCCTGATCGAACACTGCCGGGCCAACGGCTTCAAGCACCCGGTGCACCTGTATTGGGGCGTGCGCCGGCCGGAAGACTTCTACCGCATCGAACATTGGGACGAATGGCTGAAGTTGCCCAACCTGTTCCTGCACAAGGTCGTCAGCGATCAATGCGGCTGGGAAGGGCGCTGCGGGATGCTGCACGAAGCGGTGTGCGAAGATTTCCCCGACCTCAAGGCCTTGCACGTCTATGCCAGCGGCTCGCCGGCCATGGTCTACGGCACGCTCGATGCGCTGGTCGAGGCCGGGATGGACGCCCATCAGATGCGCGCCGACGTGTTCGCCTACGCCCCTCGGGGATAAGTTCGATATACCTCCATATATAGCCGATCGGTATTTATGTAATTGCATGAATACCGGTAGGTTATATATCAATCCGGCAATGGATGAATGAAAGCGCCTGGCACTTCAATTGCCTTAAAACATATGTGCCTTATTGTTACAGCGGTGCGTTCTATTTAGTAATTCTTCACCCGCGGGGAGCTGAACGCTATTCGCCATGAGCGCCATCGAAAACGGTTTTTCGCATCCGGCTTACCCTCCGCGGCTCGATCTCGGGCCGCAGCTGACCCACGAACAGCTTCTCCTCTCCATGCAATCGACCATGGCGCGCCACAAGGGCGGGCCGGTGTGGCTGTTCGCGTACGGATCGCTGATCTGGCGGCCGGAATGCACGGCGGTCGAACGGGTGCGCGGGCGGGTGCACGGCTATCACCGCGGCCTGTACCTGTGGTCTCACGAGCACCGCGGCACGCCGGAGATGCCGGGGCTGGTGTTCGGCCTGGATCGTGGGGGCTCGTGCAGCGGCTTCGCCTACCGGTTGCCGGAAGACAATCTCGACAGCGCGCTGTATGCCCTGTGGAAACGCGAGATGCCGTTTCCGTCCTACCGGCCGCACTGGCTCAATTGCCGTCTGGAGGATGGCAATCAGGTTCAGGCGTTGGGGTTCGTGTTGGAGCGGCACCTGCCCAGCTATGCCGGCAACCTGCCGGACCATGTGCTGAGCCAGGTGTTCGAAAGCGCCTGCGGGCGCTACGGCACGACGCGCGACTATGTCGAGCAGACCGCCCACGCCCTGCGCAGCCACGCCATGCCAGACCGCAATCTGGAGGCGCGGCTCAGGCGCTGCCGGTCACAGGCCGATCAGGCGAGCGCTTCGCGGCTCTGACTGGCGGCTTGCTTGTGCAGCAGGGTCGGGGCCAGGAAGGCCATCGACAGCAGGCAGGCGCCCACCAGCAGCACGAAACCGCCGTCCCAGCCGAAGTGGTCGACGGTGTAGCCCATCGCGGCGCTGGCCGCGACCGAACCGCCCAGGTAACCGAACAGGCCAGTGAAGCCCGCTGCGGTGCCGGCGGCTTTCTTCGGCGCCAGTTCCAGCGCCTGCAGGCCGATCAGCATGACCGGGCCGTAGATCAGGAAGCCGATGGAGAACAGGGCGATCATGTCGACGGTTGGGTTGCCGGCCGGGTTCAGCCAGTACACCAGGGTCGCCACGGTCACCAGGGCCATGAACACCATGCCGGTCAGGCCGCGGTTGCCGCGGAAGATCTTGTCCGACATCCAGCCGCACAGCAGGGTGCCCGGAATCCCCGCCCACTCGTAGAAGAAGTACGCCCACGACGTCTTGTCGACGTCGAAGTGCTTGGCTTCCTTGAGGTAGGTCGGCGCCCAGTCCAGCACGCCGTAGCGCAGCAGGTAGACGAACACGTTGGCCATGGCGATGTACCAGAGCATTTTGTTGCGCAGCACGTACTTGACGAAGATTTCCTTGGCGCTGAATTCGTCTTCGTGGCTGGCGTCGTAGCCTTCCGGGTAGTCGTTCTTGTACTTCTCGATCGGCGGCAGGCCGACCGACTGCGGGGTGTCGCGCATGGTGATGAAGGCGAACGCCGCCACCGCCAGGGCCACCGCCGCCGGGACGTAGAACGCGGCGTGCCAGTCGTTGAACAGGCCCATGCCGACCAGGAACAGCGGGCCGATCAGGCCGCCGCCGACGTTGTGCGCCACGTTCCACACCGACACCACGCCGCCGCGCTCCTTCTGCGACCACCAGTGCACCATGGTGCGTCCGCTCGGCGGCCAGCCCATGCCTTGGGCCCAGCCATTGATGAACAGCAGGATGAACATCATGGTCACGCTGGAGGTCGCCCATGGCGCGAAACCGAAAATGAACATCACCCCGGCGGACACCAGCAGGCCAAACGGCAGGAAGTAGCGCGGGTTGGAACGGTCGGACACCAGGCCCATGAGGAACTTGGACAGGCCGTAGGCGATGGCGATGGCCGACATCGCCAGGCCCAGGTCGCCGCGGCTGTAGCCTTGGTCGATCAGGTACGGCATGGCCAGGGAGAAGTTCTTGCGCAGCAGGTAGTAGCCCGCGTAGCCGAAGAAGATGCCGGCGAAGATCTGCCAGCGCAGGCGTCGGTAGGTACTGTCGATTTTTTCTTCAGGCAGGGGAGCCTGATGTGCGGCAGGTCGAAAGAAAGCAAACATTCAAGAGCTCCAGAATTCTTGTTTTGACTGCGGATGTGAATGTTACAGTTTCGTTACCGAAAATAGCACCGCCTGCCATCCGCAAAACAGCGGAAATGTTGGAAAACGCACGTTCTTTTACGAACCTGTCGCTCAGCTGTAAGAACGGGGCGTTTTCACCACTTGTGAACATCGGGCGGCTTAGACTCGCGATCCGTCGACCGACTGTTCTGCAGAGATGAATGATGGCTTTGAAGGTGCGCATGCTTGTGGTTCGCCTGCTGGTGGCGGCCGTTCTCACCGCCGGCTTGCTGGCGCTGGTCTTCACTGACCATCCCGGGCATTCCGGTTTGCGCAATGCCACGGTGCTGATCATCCGGCATGCCGAGAAGCCCGACGTCGGAACCGAACTCAACGCCCGGGGCGAGCAGCGTGCCGCGGCCTATGCCGATTACTTCAACCCGCTGGAGCTGGATGGCCAGGCGCTGACGCCCCAGCGCCTGCTGGCCGCCGGCGATAGCCCCGAAAGCGTCCGCTCGCGCCTGACCCTGACCCCGCTGGCCCGGCGTCTGAACCTGTCGGTCGAGCAGCCCTACATCAACGGCGATGTCCATGACCTGGTGAAATTGCTGCGCAAAGGCAACAAGGCGCCGACGGTGCTGATCGCCTGGCACCACGGGCACATCGACAAGCTGATCAAGGCGTTCGGCGGCGACGCCACGGCGCTGATGGGCCAGCGCAAGTGGCCGGACGGGGTCTACGACTGGGTGATCGTCCTGCGTTTCGACGACAAGGGGCGACTCATTCCGTCACGCAGCGAGAAGGTCCAGGAGCACCTGCTGCCGGGTGACGGAGCGATGTCGCCCCGGATCTGACGGTACTTTGCCGGCTCAGCGCACCTGCACCACCACCTTGCCCACCGCCTTGCGCTGGCCCAGGTCATTGATCGCCTGCGCCGCCTCGCTCAGCGGATACACCTGCGACACCAGCGGCTTGAGCTTGCCTTCGGCGAACCAGCCGAACAGTCGCTGGAAGTTCGCGGCGTTGTCCTGGGGCTGGCGTTGGGCGAAGGAGCCCCAGAACACGCCGAGCACCGCAGCGCCCTTGAGCAGCGCGAGGTTGACCGGCAGTTCAGGGATGCGTCCGCTGGCGAAACCCACCACCAGCAGGCGGCCGTTCCAGGCGATGGCGCGGATGGCCTGGTCGAACAGGTCGCCGCCGACCGGGTCGTAGATCACGTCGGCGCCCTGGCCGTCGGTGAGGCGCTTGATCTCGTCCTTGAGGCTGGTTTCGCTGTAGTTGATCAGTTCGTCGGCGCCGGCGGCCTTGGCCACCGCGAGCTTCTCGGCGCTGCTGGCGGCGGCGATCACCCGGGCGCCCAGGGCCTTGCCGATTTCCACGGCGGCCAGGCCGACGCCGCCGGACGCGCCGAGCACCAGCAGGGTTTCGCCCGGTTGCAGGTTGCCGCGCTGGGTGAGGGCGTGCATCGAGGTGCCGTAGGTCATGCTGAAGGCGGCGGCCGTCCTGAAGTCCATCGACGGCGGGATCGGCAGCGCGTTGTAGCCCGGCACCGCGACCTGCTCGGCGAAGCTGCCCCAACCGGTCAACGCCATCACCCGGTCGCCGACCTTGAGATGGCTGACCTTCTCCCCGACTTCACGCACCACGCCGGCCGCTTCGCCGCCCGGCGAAAACGGGAAGGGCGGCTTGAACTGGTACTTGCCCTCGATGATCAGCGTGTCCGGGAAATTGACCCCGGCGGCGTGCACCTCCAGCAGGATTTCGTTCTTCTTCGGGGCAGGGCTGGCGACCTCTTCCAGCACCAGCGATTCGGCAGGGCCGAAGGCTTTGCACAGCACGGCTTTCATCAGGGCTATTCCTTTGGGAGTGATGGCCGATAAGTGTAGGTGTGGCCGTCGACGGGTCAACGAGCATGCCCGGCCCTGATAGTCCGCCATAAGCTTGTGCTTGCGCGGCGGGCCGTTATGCTAGGCCGCAAACCGGATAAGGAGCGAATTGTGAAAGCGTGGATCATGTTGTTGCTGGCCCTGTCTCTGCCTGTGGCAGCGCTGGCCGAAGAAGCCAAAGAAGGCGAGGCGCCGAAGGTCAACTACATCACCCTGAGCCCGCCGTTCGTGGGCAACTACGGGCTGGACGGCACGCCGAAGCTGAAGGTCTACAAGGCCGACGTGGCGCTGCGCGTGACCGGCGAGGAATCGACCAAGCTGGTCAAGGCCAACGAGCCGCTGATCCGCAATCAACTGGTGGCGCTGTTCGCCCAGCAGTCGACCGAGACCATGAACAGCCTCGAAGCCAAGGAAAAGCTGCGTCAGGAAGCGTTGAAGCAGACCCAGCAGGTGATGAACGACGAAACCGGCAAGCCGGTGGTCGAGGATCTGCTGTTCAACAACCTGATCATTCAGTAAATGACGGGGTGACTGCGCCGGCCTCATCGCTTGCAGGCAAGCTCCCAAAGGTTTTGGTGGTGACGCAGATCCTGCTCATCCGCTATACCCTGCGGGAGCCAGCCTGCTGGCGATGGCGCCAGTCGAGGCGCCGCCGGGCAGCATCGATCGCAAGGCATTCTTTGCGCCGACGAACGGCTCAAGGCTTGAGCGCAACCACCGCCGCCCACTGCTGCGGCGTCACCGGCATCACCGACAGCCGCGAGCCTTTCTGCACCAGCGGCATTTCCGCCAGCGCGGTCTGCTGCTTCAGGTAATCGAGCTTGAGCACCCGGGCGAACGTCTCGACGTGCTCCACATCGATCGCGCTCCAGGCGTTTTTCTCGGGTGTGGCCTTCGGGTCGTAGTAGTGGCTTTCCGGCTCCAGCGCCGTCGGATCCGGGTAGGCCGCCTGAACGATCCGGCCGATCCCGGCAATGCCCGGCTCCGGGCAGCTGGAGTGATAGAAGAAGAACAGGTCGCCGACCGCCATGGAACGCAGGAAATTGCGCGCCTGATAGTTGCGCACGCCGTCCCAGCGCGCCTTGCCGAGCTGCTGCAGGCCTTTGATCGAGAGCTCGTCGGGTTCGGATTTCATCAGCCAATAGGCCATGGTTCTTGCTCCTCGCAGGGGTCGTCGGGCAGGTCGTCGGCAATTTTATGACAAACCGACGGTCGGTTGACGTCAGCGTTTGCGCGGCGGTTCACGTTGTCGCAAAATGCCGGCCTTTAAAGCTTGACGCTGCTGCACGGCTACGAACGGAAACCGCTGCTGTCATCGTGATGATGTGCCTTGAGGGGGGCAATCGATGAAACGCAAACCGGATTTGCTTTGGACATTGGTGATCTTGTTCGGTCTCGGCGTCGTGACCACCGGTTATGCGCAGAGCCTGTGGGCCAACAAGGCCGACGCACCGGTCGAAGTGGCGCAGCAGGTCCAGCAGTCGACCGCCTTCAAGCGCTGAACCCCTTCTTGCGACGCTGCCTTTTCCCTCGCGGCGTCTATTCTGCGACGTACCACGCCTTGTCCGTCACCGTGCCCTGCAACGGCACATCCCAGCTGGCCTGCGCCAGACGCCCCACTTTCTGACATTCATGGGCCAGCCCCAGCAGCACCGGCTTGCGCCAGTTCTTGCGCCGAGCGAGGTAGGCCAGGCTGCGGTCGTAGAAGCCGCCGCCCATCCCCAGGCGTCCGCCGACATCGTCAAACCCCACCAACGGCAACAGCACCAGGTCCAGCGCCCAGATCCTGCGCTGGCGGGCCGGGTTGATCCGCGGTTCGAGGATGCGGAAACGGTTGGGCGCAAGCTTCTCGCCGGGGCGGATGCGTTGGAACACCATCTTGGTCCGCGGCCAGGCGCTGAGCACCGGCAGGTAGGTGGCCTTGCCCCGGCGCTGGGCGGCGCGCAGCAGCAGGCGCGGGTCGATTTCGCCGTCGGTGGGCAGGTACAGGGAAACATGCTTGGCGCGGCGGAACTGCGGGTGCTGCGCCAATTGCCGGTACAGGCCTTCGGCGGCCTCGCGTTGCTGGCTCGGCGTCAGCGAGCGGCGGGCCTTGCGCAGCTGTCGGCGCAATTGGGGGCGGGTCGGCGGCGCGGGTTCGGTCATGGTTCGGCTTCGGCGAAGGGGTGCGAAAACGTACGCATAAAAAATCCGATGCCGGCATGCACCGGCATCGGATTCGAATCAGGCTCCCCGGATGAGCCGCTGTCGACTTAGCCCTTGAACCCGAGAGTTCAAGGTGGAGGATGCAGTAGGCTTTAAGGCTTTCCGTCTGGCGGACATGCACACCAGCCCAACGTGCAACCCCCAGGGTAGTGCAAATCGGCTCAGGGACATCGTCAACTGGCAAGCACCCCAGGGAGTGCCGCGAGTATACCTCAAGCGTCCCGGCGAATCAGCCCTTGCTGACGTCCGGATCGGTGGCCAGCACCAGATCGACGCGTTCGAGCAGGTCGCGCACCTGCTCGCGGGTCGAGCCGCTGGCCTGCAAGGCCGGGCGGTCTTCCTTGTGCAGCAGGTCGTGGGTGATGTTCAGCGCGGCCATCACGGCGATGCGGTCGGCGCCGATGACCTTGCCGCTGCTGCGGATCTCGCGCATCTTGCCGTCCAGGTAGCGGGCGGCGCTGATCAGGTTGCTGCGCTCTTCCTGGGGGCAGATGATCGAATACTCTTTGTCGAGGATCTGCACGGTGACGCTATTGCTTGAACTCATGAGTCTTGCTCCAGGGCCTTGAGACGCGAAATCATCGATTCGACCTTACGCCGGGCGATTTCGTTTTTTTCAATGAGATGCGCGCGTTCCTCGCGCCAGGTCTTTTCCTGAGCTGTTAAGAGTGCGTTTTGCCTCTTAAGTTGCTCGACTCGGTCAATCAGCAGTTCGAGTCTGGCCATCAGCGCTTGCAGGTCGATGTCTTCCATTGTGTCCACTGATTTCGTGTCTGACGGAGGCGGGCGCCTGGCTGGCGGTCAGCCTTTAATGGTCTTGGCGGGTCTGTCGATGTAGGATACAAGGCCTTCATTCTAGACATAGCGCCGTCTGGCGCCTAGCTGCCCATGCCCATTCAGAATTCCCCTTATCAAGCCTTCGCCACCCTGCTGAGCGCCAGTGGCCATCCCGTCTCGCCCGCCGAACTGCACGGCCTGCTGCTCGGCCGCAGCTGCGCCGGCGCCGGCTTCGACGTCGACGGCTGGCTGAGCGACGTGGCCTCCCTGCTCGAGACCGAGCCCGGGGACAACGTGCGCAACGCCCTGATCGGCCTCCAGGAAATGGTCAAGAGCGAACTGACCGGCGAAGACATGGCCGTGGTCCTGCTGCTGCCGACCGACGACGCGCCGCTGGCCGAACGCGCCGCCGCGCTGGGCCAGTGGTGCCAGGGCTTCATTTCCGGTTTCGGCCAGAACTCGCCCGACCGCAGCAGCCTGAGCACCGAAGCCACTGAAGTGCTGCAGGATCTGGTCGCGATCTCCCAGGTCCAGGATGCGCTGGAAGACTCCGAAGACGGCGAGAGCGATTACATGGAAGTCATGGAGTACCTGCGGGTCGCTCCGCTCTTGCTGTTCACCGAAACCAACAAGCAGGTTGGCGCACCGGCCGCCAAGCCTTCTCTGCACTGATCGCCGAACAGGGACGTCCGTCTGCCCATGATCCATATCCCGAAAGCGGAGTACGGCCGTCGCCGCAAGGCGCTGATGGCGCAGATGGAACCCAACAGCATCGCCATCCTGCCCGCCGCCGCGGTGGCCATCCGCAACCGCGACGTCGAGCACGTCTACCGCCAGGACAGCGATTTCCAGTACCTGAGCGGCTTCCCCGAGCCCCAGGCCGTGATCGTCCTGATGCCCGGCCGCGAGCACGGCGAATACGTGCTGTTCTGCCGTGAGCGCAACCCCGAGCGCGAGCTGTGGGACGGCCTGCGCGCCGGCCAGGAAGGCGCGGTCCGCGACTACGGCGCCGACGACGCGTTCCCCATCACCGACATCGACGACATCCTGCCGGGCCTGATCGAAGGCCGCGACCGGGTGTACACGGCCATGGGCAGCAACCCGGAGTTCGACCGGCACCTGATGGACTGGATCAACGTGATCCGCTCCAAGGCCCACCTCGGCGCCCAGCCGCCGAACGAATTCGTTGCCCTGGATCACCTGCTGCACGACATGCGCCTGTATAAATCGGCGGCGGAAGTGAAGGTGATGCGCGAGGCCGCGCGGATCTCGGCCCAGGCCCACATCCGGGCGATGCGTGCAGGCCGGCCCGGCCTGCACGAGTACAGCCTGGAAGCCGAGCTCGATTACGAGTTCCGCAAGGGCGGGGCGAAGATGCCGGCCTACGGCTCGATCGTCGCCGCCGGGCGCAACGGCTGCATCCTGCATTACCAGCAGAACGATGCGCTGCTCAAGGACGGCGACCTGGTGCTGATCGACGCCGGCTGCGAGATCGACTGCTACGCCAGCGACATCACCCGCACCTGGCCGGTCAACGGCAAGTTTTCCGCCGAGCAGAAGGCGATCTACGAGCTGGTGCTGGCCTCCCAGGAAGCCGCGTTCGCGCAAATCGCCCCGAACCGGCACTGGAACCAGGCGCACGAAGCCACGGTGCGGGTGATCACCGCCGGGCTGGTGGAGCTGGGGCTGTTGCAGGGCGAGGTCGACGAACTGATCGCGTCCGAAGCCTACAAGGCCTTCTATATGCACCGCGCCGGGCATTGGCTGGGCATGGATGTGCACGACGTCGGCGAGTACAAGGTCGGCGGCGAATGGCGGGTGCTGGAGGTCGGCATGGCGCTGACCGTGGAACCGGGCATCTACATCGCCCCGGACAATCTGAACGTGGCGAAGAAATGGCGCGGCATCGGCGTGCGCATCGAGGACGACGTGGTGGTGACCAAGAACGGTTGTGAAATCCTGACCGGCGGCGTGCCGAAGACCGTCGCCGAGATCGAGGCCCTGATGGCGCAGGCCCGGGCGGACGCGGCATGAGTCGGGTCAATCTGGCGATCATCGGCGGCGGCCTGGTCGGCGCCAGCCTGGCGTTGGCCCTGCAGGCCGGAGCCAAGGCCCGGGGCTGGAAAATCGTGCTGATCGAACCGTTCGCCCCCGGCGACACCTGGCAGCCGAGCTACGACGCCCGGTCGTCGGCGCTGTCGTTCGGCTCGCGGCAGATCTATCAGCGGCTGGGCGTGTGGCAGGAGATCTCCCGCCGCGCCGAGCCGATCAAGCAGATCCATGTGTCCGACCGCGGACGCTTCTCCACCGCCCGCCTGTCGGCGATGGAGGAGGGTGTGCCGGCCCTCGGTTACGTGGTGGAGAACGCCTGGCTCGGCCAGTGCCTGTGGCAGCACCTGGACAAGGACGTGATCAGCTGGCGCTGCCCGGCGGAGGTCACGCGCCTGGAGCCTTTGCCCGACGGTTACCGCCTGACCCTCAACGACGAGACCACGGTCGAATGCGACCTGGCGGTGCTCGCCGACGGCGGCCGCTCCGGCCTGCGCGAGCAGTTGGGCATCAACGTGCGCAAGCGTCCGTACAACCAGAGCGCGCTGATCGCCAACATCACCCCGAGCGAAGCGCACAACGGCATGGCCTTCGAGCGCTTCACCGATGACGGCCCGATGGCCTTGCTGCCGCTGCCGGACAACCGCTGCGCACTGGTCTGGACACGGCTGGGGATGGACGCGCAGCGCCTGACCGGCCTCAGCGAGCGGGATTTCCTCAGCGAACTGCAAGGTGTGTTCGGCTATCGCCTCGGCACCCTGAAGCAGGTCGGCGCCCGGCACCTGTACCCGCTGGCGCTGGTGGAGGCCGAAGAGCAGGTGCGCCCGCATTTGGCCGTGCTCGGCAATGCCGCCCACAGCCTGCACCCGATCGCCGGGCAAGGCTTCAACCTGTCTTTGCGCGATGCCGATGCGCTGGCGGCCGCGCTGCTGGCCAGCGACAAGCCGTTGGGTGACTTCGCCACGCTGCAGGCTTACCGCGAACGCCAACGGCTGGATCAAACCCTCACCGTGGGCTTCTCCGACCAGGTCACCCGCCTGTTCGGCAGCACCCAGCCTTTGGTGGCGCTGGGGCGCAACATCGGCCTGCTCGGCCTCGATCTGCTGCCGCCGGCCAAGCGCTGGTTCGCCCGCCAGGCCATGGGGCTGGGGACGCGGCCGGATGCGTAAGTGGCTGATGCGCCGCTTCGGCAAGGCGCGGCTGATGCGCTGGTTCCTGACGTTCTACCCGCCGTATCTGGGCGCCGGCGTCCGGGTGCGGCACATCAGCGATGACTTTCGCGACATCCGGGTGTCGATGGGGTTGGGCTGGCACAACCGCAACTACGTCGGCACCCAGTTCGGCGGCAGTCTGTATTCGATGGTCGACCCGTTCTTCATGCTGATGCTGATGGAGAACCTCGGGCCGCGCTACATCGTCTGGGACAAGGCCGCCGACATCGATTTCATCTCACCGGGCAAGGGCCCTGTGTTCGCAAGGTTCAGCATCGACGACGCGCTGCTGGACGACGTCCGCCGGCAGACCGCCAACGGCGACAAGTACCTGCCGCAGTTGCAGGTCGACATTCATGACGGCGCCGGCACCCTGGTGGCGCGGGTCGGAAAAACCCTTTACGTGCGGCTCAAGCCGCAAGCGAGACAGGCCTAAAGCATGGAAATGCGCGCAGATCTGCTGATTGTCGGAGCCGGAATGGTCGGCAGCGCCTTGGCGCTGGCGTTGCAGGGCAGCGGGCTGGAAGTCCTGCTGCTCGACGGCAGCCCGTTGAGCGTCAAACCCTTCGATGCGCAGGCGCCGTTCGAACCGCGGGTCAGCGCCCTGTCGGCGGCCAGCCAGCGCATCCTCGAGCGCCTGGGCGTGTGGGACGGCATCGTCCAGCGCCGCACCAGCCCCTACACCGACATGCACGTCTGGGACGGCAGCGGCACCGGGCAGATCCATTTCTCGGCCAGCAGCGTGCACGCCGGCGTGCTCGGCCACATCGTCGAGAACCGCGTGGTGCAGGACGCCTTGCTCGACCGTCTGCACGACTGCGACCTGGGCCTTCTGGCCAATGCCCGGCTGGAGCAGATGCGCCGCTCCGGCGACGACTGGCTGCTGACCCTGGCCGACGGCCGCACCCTGCGCGCGCCGCTGGTGATCGCGGCGGACGGCGCCCACTCGGCGGTGCGCCGCCTGACCGGCGTCGCCACCCGCGAATGGGATTACATGCACCATGCCATCGTCACCAGCGTGCGCAGCGCCAAGCCGCACCGGATGACCGCCTGGCAGCGCTTCACCGACCACGGCCCGCTGGCGTTCCTGCCGCTTGAGCGTGACGGGCAGCAGGACTGGTGCTCGATCGTCTGGTCGACCACCCCAAGCGAGGCCGAGCGCCTGATGGCGCTGGATGAAACGGCGTTCTGCCGGGAGCTGGAGCGGGCGTTCGAAGGCTGCCTGGGCGAGGTCGTCAGCGCCGACCCACGCCTGTGCGTGCCGTTGCGCCAGCGGCACGCCAAGCGTTACGTGGCCGAAGGCCTGGCGCTGATCGGCGATGCGGCGCACACCATTCACCCGTTGGCCGGGCAGGGCGTGAACCTCGGTTTCCTCGACGCCGCCGTGCTGGCCGAGGTGCTGCTGCAGGCGGCCGAACGCGGCGAACGCCTGGCGGACGTGAAAACGCTGAGCCGCTACGAACGCCGGCGAATGCCGCACAACCTGGCGCTGATGGCGGCGATGGAAGGCTTCGAGCGCCTGTTCCAGGCCGATCCGCTGCCGCTGCGCTGGCTGCGCAACACCGGGCTGAAGATGGTGGAGCAGATGCCGGAGGCCAAGGCACTGTTCGTGCGTCAGGCGCTGGGGCTGACCGGGGACTTGCCGGACCTGGCCAAGGCCTGAGAAAGGGATGGCGGCTGACCCGCCGCCATCGCCAGCAGGCGGGCTCCCACCCGGATGCGGGGTGATGGCGAATCCCGGGCTGTGCAACATCTGGTAACTCCTTCGAACAGCGTTCGATTGAGTCGGTAAATGTGAGTCCTTATCATTTGGCCCACTTTTCCCGACCGAGAGACCGCTCCCATGTTGGCACCCAAGCGTCTTCTGACCGCACTGGCCCTGACCCTGATCGGCAGCACCGCCGCCCAGGCCGCTGACGAGGTGGTGGTCTACTCCTCGCGCATCGACGAACTGATCAAGCCGGTGTTCGACGCCTACACCGCCAAGACCGGAGTGAAGATCAAGTTCATCACCGACAAGGAAGCGCCGCTGATGCAGCGGATCAAGGCCGAAGGCGACAACGCCGTCGCCGACCTGCTGCTGACCGTCGACGCCGGCAACCTCTGGCAGGCCGAGCAGATGGGCATTCTCCAGCCGTTCACCTCGAAGGCCATCGACGCCAACATTCCGCAGCAGTACCGCGCCTCCAGCCATGCCTGGACCGGCCTGAGCCTGCGTGCCCGCACCATCGCCTACTCCACCGAGCGGGTGAAGCCGGGCGAACTGACCACCTACGAAGCCCTGGCCGACAAGAACTGGGAAGGCCGCCTGTGCCTGCGCACGGCGAAGAAGGTCTACAACCAGTCGCTGACCGCCACGATGATCGAGACCCACGGCGCCGAGAAGACCGAGAAGATCCTCAAGGGCTGGGTCAACAACCTGTCCACCGACGTGTTCTCCGACGACGTCGCGGTGCTGGAGGCGATCAACGCCGGCCAGTGCGACGTGGGCATCGTCAACACCTACTACTACGGCCGCCTGCACAAGCAGAAGCCTGACCTGCCGGTGAAGCTGTTCTGGCCGAACCAGGCGGACCGCGGCGTGCACGTCAACCTGTCGGGCATCGGCCTGACCAAGCACGCGCCGCACCCGGAAGCGGCCAAGGCGCTGGTGGAGTGGATGACCACGCCTGAGGCGCAGAAGATCTTCGCCGACGTGAACCAGGAGTTCCCGGCCAACCCGGCGGTGAAACCGTCCGAGGAAGTGGCGGCCTGGGGGCAGTTCGTGGCCGACACCCTGCCGGTGGAAGTGGCGGGCAAGCGCCAGGCCGAGGCGATCCGCATGATGGACCGGGCCGGCTGGAACTGATACCGACCATTCCCGTACCCTGCGTCGCATCGCCGAAAGCGTGACGCAGCGCGTCACAGAATGTGTGCCCACGCCGAGCGTGGGCACAGTCATTTGAACGAGAGTCTTTACTTGGCCCACCCCGCCCAACGCCGCTGGTATCCCATCGTCTTCGCCATCGCCGCGCTGGTGCTGCTGCCCCTGAGCGTCCTGCTGCTGTCGTGGCAGAGCGTCGATGCGCAGATCTGGTCGCACCTGTGGGACACCCAGATGCCGCGCCTGTTGGGCAACACCCTGACCCTGGTGCTCGGCGTCGGCGTCGGCGTGACGCTGCTGGGCGTGAGCCTGGCCTGGCTCACCAGCCTGTGCGAGTTCCCCGGCCGGCGCTGGCTCGACTGGGCGCTGATGCTGCCGTTCGCGGTGCCGGCCTACGTGCTGGCGTTCGTGTTCGTCGGCCTGCTGGACTTCGCCGGCCCCGTGCAGACGTTGATGAGGGAGTGGTTCGGCAGCGGCCTGCGCCTGCCCCGGGTGCGCTCCACCGGCGGGGTGATCGTGGTGCTGGTGCTGGTCTTCTATCCCTACGTCTACCTGCTGGCGCGCACCGCGTTCCTGGCCCAGGGCAAGGGCCTGATGGAAGCGGCGCGGGTGCTCGGCCAGTCGCCGTGGCAGGCGTTCTGGCGGGTGGCGCTGCCGATGGCGCGGCCGGCCATCGGCGCGGGCGTGGCGCTGGCGCTGATGGAGACCCTGGCGGATTTCGGCGCGGTGTCGGTGTTCAACTTCGACACCTTCACCACCGCCATCTACAAGACCTGGTACGGCTTCTTCAGCCTGTCGAGCGCGGCGCAGCTGGCCAGCCTGTTGCTGCTGGCGGTGATGCTGGTGCTGTACGGCGAGCGCCGTGCGCGCGGCGCCAACCGGGCAGGCAACGAGCGGCCGCGGGTCAAGGCGCTGTATCACCTGCGAGGCCCCAAGGCCTGGGCGGCGACCGGGTGGTGCGTCCTGGTGTTCGCTTGCGCGTTCGTCATCCCGGTGCTGCAACTGGCGGTGTGGTTCTGGCGGCGCGGGCGGTTCGACCTGGATGAGCGCTACGCCGGACTGATCCTGCACACGCTTTACCTGGGGGCGCTGGCGGCGCTGATCACCGTCGGTGTGGCGCTGCTGCTGGCCTTCGCCCGGCGCCTGGCGCCGACGCCGGCGATCCGCTCCGGCGTCAGCCTCGCCAACCTCGGCTACGCCTTGCCCGGGTCGGTGCTGGCGGTGTCGATCATGCTGGCCTTCAGTCACCTGGACCGGGTGCTGGTGATTCCGCTGTCGGCCTGGTTGGGCGGGGCGGGCAAGCCGTTGCTGCTGGGCAGCCTGGCGGCGTTGCTGTTGGCGTACCTGGTGCGCTTCGTGGCGGTGGCCTACGGGCCGCTGGAAAGCAGCCTGGCGCGTATACGGCCTTCTTTGCCCGAAGCGGCACGTAGCCTCGGGGTGGGTGGGCCGCGGTTGTTTTTCAAAGTGTATCTGCCGCTGTTGCTGCCGGGCACGTTGAGCGCAGCGCTGCTGGTGTTCGTCGATGTGCTCAAGGAAATGCCCGCGACCTTGCTGATGCGCCCGTTCGGCTGGGACACGCTGGCGGTGCGGATCTTCGAGATGACCAGCGAAGGCGAGTGGGCGAGGGCGTCGTTGCCGGCGCTGACCCTGGTGCTGGTCGGGCTGTTGCCGGTCATCGGCCTGATCCGCCGTTCGGCCCACCGAAACGGCTAGGTGCCAGCCCCGTGCCTTGCGGCTACAATGCGCGGCATTCGGTGCGGTCAGTCTGACAGAAACAGTTGCTGAGATCGGCTCAAGGCCTTGTGTTCCAAGGCTTTCATCCTGTGCAGCGGCTGCCCGCGCCTTCGCCACGCCCGGAAGGAGAAACCCATGGGACAGCGTACGCCTCTGTATGACCTTCACCTCGCCCTCGGCGCGAAGATGGTCGATTTTGGCGGTTGGGACATGCCACTGCATTACGGCTCGCAGGTCGAGGAGCACCACGAGGTGCGCCGCGATTGCGGGGTGTTCGATGTTTCCCACATGACCGTGTTCGATGTCACCGGCCCCCAGGCCAAGGCCTGGCTCCAGTACCTGCTGGCCAACGACGTCGAACGCCTGCACAGCCCCGGCCGTGCGTTGTACAGCGCCATGCTCAACGAGCGCGGCGGCATCGTCGACGACATGATCGTCTACCGCCTCGACGACGGTTACCGTCTGGTGGTCAACGCCTCCACCCGCGACCAGGACCTGGAGTGGATGCAGGCGCACCTGCCCGGCCTCGACGTGCGCCTGCGCGAGCGTCCCGAACTGGCGATGCTCGCCATCCAGGGCCCGCAGGCCCGGCACAAGGTGGCTGAACTGGTGAGCCAGTCCCGCGCCAACCTGATCCATCACCTCAAGCCCTTCGAAGGTCGCGCCGACGGCGAGTGGTTCATCGCCCGCACCGGCTACACCGGCGAGGACGGGCTGGAGATCGTCCTGCCGGCCGCCGAGGCGCCGGGTTTCTTCAACGACCTGGTGGGCGCTGGCATTTCCCCCATCGGCCTGGGCGCCCGCGACACCCTGCGGGTCGAGGCCGGCATGAACCTGTACGGCCAGGACATCCACCAGGACGTTTCGCCGCTGGCCTCGAACATGGCTTGGAGCATCGCCTGGGAGCCGGCCACCCGCCGCTTCATCGGCCGCGATGCGCTGGAGGCCGAAAGGGCCGCCGGCGTGCAGCACAAACTGGTGGGCCTGGTGCTGGAGGAGCGCGGCGTTTTGCGCGCCCATCAGGTGGTGCGCATCGCCGATGTTGGCGAAGGGGAGATCACCAGTGGTAGTTTCTCTCCTACGCTGAGCAAGTCGATCGCCCTGGCGCGTCTGCCGATGGCGACCGCCGACCGCGCCGAAGTGGAAATCCGCGGCAAATGGTATCCGGTGCGGGTGGTCAAGCCGACCTTCGTGCGCCACGGCAAAACCTTGATCTAATCTATTGCGGCGGGTACGACCGCTGACCTAATCCTTGAGGACACCGAAGATGAGCAATATCCCCGCCGACCTGCGTTACGCCGAAAGTCATGAATGGGCCCGCCTGGAAGCCGACGGCACCGTCACCGTGGGCATCAGCGACCACGCCCAGGCTGCGCTGGGCGACGTGGTGTTCGTTGAGCTGGCTGAAGTGGGCAAGGTCTTTGCCGCCGGTGATGCGGCCGGCGTCGTCGAGTCGGTGAAAGCTGCCTCCGACATCTACGCGCCGGTGGGCGGCGAGGTGATCGCGGTCAACGAAGAACTGGCCGATTCGCCGGAGCTGCTGAACGAAGAACCTTACGACTCGTGGATCTTCAAGCTCAAGCCAAGCGACAAGTCCGAGCTGGACAAGCTGCTCGACGCCGCCGCCTACAAGAAGGAAATCGGCGAGTAACCCCAGCGCGACACCCCGAAGCCCCGATCCGTCGGGGCTTTTTCATGCCCGCCGTTCAGGCGCCGCGCAGCACGGCCTTCACCGCCGCCACCGAGCGTTCGACGTCCGCCAGGGTCATGGCGGTGAACATCGGCAGTGACACGATCAGCCGGCCGACCCGTTCCGCCACCGGCAGCATGCCTTCCTTGAAGCTGCGCTCGCGGTACAGGCTCAGCAAGTGGATCGGCGGGTAGTGGTAGCCGATGCCGATGCCCAGGGCCTGCATCTGCTCCATGAAAGTCGCCCGCGCCGGCTGCCCGTCCTGGCGTTCCGGCAGCACCAGCTGGAACAGGTGCCAGTTGCTGTTCTCGAAGTCCGCCGGGGGCAGTTGTGCGCCGAAGGTCGCTTCGAAGTCGTCGCCGAAGCAGCGGAAGTAGTGCCGGGCGAGTTCGCGCCGGTGCGCGGTCAGGGCCTCGATGTGGGCGAACTGGCCCAGGCCGATGGTGGCGGCCACGTCGGTCATGTTGAACTTGCCGCCCAGCACATCGACGTCCAGACCGTCGAAGCCGTTGCGGGTGACGCCCTGCAAGCGGTACTTCTCCGCCAGCCGCGCCTCTTCGGGGGTGTTGAGCACCAGGCAACCGCCCTCGGCGCAGGTGACGTTCTTGTTCGCCTGAAAGCTGAACGACACGAAGTCCCCGGTGGCGCCGATGCGCCGGCCGTTCCAGCTGGAGCCCAGGGCCTGGGCGGCGTCTTCGACGATGCGCAGGTTGTGCCTGCGGGCGATGGCGTACAGGCGCTCCATGTCCACCGGCAAGCCGGCCAGGTATACCGGGATGACCGCTTTGGTGCGCGGGGTGATCGCCGCTTCCAGCCGGTCAAGGTCGATGTTGCGGGTCACCGGGTCGATGTCGGCGAACACCGGTGTCGCCCCGACCTCCAGGATCACGTTGGCGGTGGCCACCCAGGAGATCGGCGTGGTGATCACCTCGTCCCCGAGGCCGATGCCGGCGATGCGCAGGGCGATCTCCATGGTGCAGGTGCCGGAGTTGAACGTGCGCACCGGGCGCCCGCCGAAGTAGTCTGACAGTTGCGCTTCGAAGGCCTGGACCTTCGGCCCGCTGGTGATCCAGCCCGAGCGCAGCACATCGCCCACAGCGGCGATGGTGGCGTCGTCGATGACAGGTTTGGAGAACGGCAGGAACGGAGGTTGGCTCATGGGGATCGGTCGTCCATTGGTGGGGCCGGATGCAGGCTGCACAGCATGCGCCTGCCCGGCGCGTCGCGCCAAGCCGTCCGTGACGGCATCGGCTGCTATGCTGGTTTGACCGTGTCGCATTGACGCCGAGCGCCAGCCAAGAAGAGAGCCCGTCATGTCCAAGATGCCGTCCTTGAGCCAGTTACGCGACCCCCAGGCCTTCCTCCGTCGCCACCTGGGCCCCGATGCCGCCGAACAGCAGGCGATGCTCGACAGCCTGGGCCTGGGCAGCCGCGTCGAACTGATCGAGCAGACGGTGCCGCCGGGCATCCGCCTCAACCGTGAACTGGATCTGCCGCCGGCGCTGGACGAACAGGCCGCCCTGGCGAAGCTGCGCGGGTACGCCGAGCAGAACCAGGTCTGGATCAGCCTCATCGGCATGGGCTACCACGGCACCGTCACCCCGGCCGTCATCCTGCGCAACGTGCTGGAGAACCCCGGCTGGTACACCGCCTACACGCCGTATCAGCCGGAGATCGCCCAGGGCCGGCTCGAAGCGTTGCTCAACTTCCAGCAACTGATCATCGACCTCACCGGCCTGGAACTGGCCAACGCCTCGCTGCTCGACGAAGCCACCGCCGCCGCCGAGGCCATGGCGCTGGCCAAGCGGGTGGCGAAGTCCAGGAGCAACCTGTTCTTCGTCGACGAGAATTGCCACCCGCAGACGATTTCCGTGGTGCGCACCCGCGCCGAAGGCTTCGGTTTCGAGCTGATTGTCGAGGCTGTGGATAACCTCAAGCAGCATCAGGTGTTCGGCGCCTTGTTCCAGTACCCCGACACCCACGGCGAAGTCCGCGACCTGCGGCCGCTGATCGACCACCTGCACGCGCAGCAGGCGCTGGCCTGCGTGGCCGCCGATCCGCTGAGCCTGCTGTTGCTGACCCCGCCGGGCGAACTGGGCGCGGACGTGGTGTTCGGCTCCAGCCAGCGCTTCGGCGTGCCGATGGGCTACGGCGGCCCGCACGCGGCGTACTTCGCCACCCGCGAGGAGCACAAGCGGGCGATGCCGGGGCGGATCATCGGGGTGTCGAAGGACGCCCGCGGCAACGTCGCACTGCGCATGGCCCTGCAGACCCGCGAGCAGCACATCCGCCGGGAGAAGGCCAACTCGAACATCTGCACCGCCCAGGTGCTGCTGGCCAACATCGCCGGGTTCTATGCGGTGTACCACGGGCCGGAGGGCCTCAAGCGGATCGCCCAGCGGGTGCACCGGCTGACGTGCATCCTCGCCGCCGGTCTGGCCCGGCATGGCGTCGACCGGGTCAACGACCACTTTTTCGACACCCTCACGCTGGAGGTGGGCGGCGCGCAGACCGCGATCATCGAAAGCGCCAAGGCCGCGCAGATCAACCTGCGGATCCTCGGCCGCGGACGGCTGGGCCTGAGCCTCGACGAGACCTGCGACGAACAGACCGTGGCGAAATTGTTCGATGTGCTGCTGGGGGCCGATCACGGCCTGAGCGTCGAGGCGCTCGACGCGGAGAACGTGGTGTCCGGGATCCCTGACGCCCTGCAGCGCAGCACGCCGTACCTGCGCCACCCGGTGTTCAACGCCCACCACAGCGAAACCGAGATGCTGCGCTACCTCAAGCAGCTGGAGAACAAGGACCTGGCGCTCAACCAGTCGATGATCCCGCTGGGCTCCTGCACCATGAAGCTCAACGCCACCAGCGAGATGATCCCGATCACTTGGCCGCAGTTCGCTCATCTGCACCCGTTCGCCCCCCGGGAGCAGGCAGTCGGCTACACGCTGATGATCGAGGAGCTTGAGCGTTGGCTCTGCGCGATCACCGGGTTCGACGCGATCTGCATGCAGCCCAACTCCGGCGCCCAGGGCGAATACGCCGGGCTGCTGGCGATCCGCAAATACCACGAGAGCCGGCAGCAGGGCGGGCGCGACATCTGCCTGATCCCGTCCTCGGCCCACGGCACCAACCCGGCGTCGGCGCAGATGGCGGGGATGCGGGTGGTGATCGTCGAGTGCGACGACGCCGGCAACGTCGACCTGGATGACCTCAAGGCCAAGGCGGCCGAGGCGGGGGACAAGCTGTCCTGCCTGATGGCGACCTACCCCTCGACCCACGGCGTGTACGAGGAGGGCATCGGCGAGATCTGCGAAGTGATCCACCGGCACGGCGGCCAGGTGTACATGGACGGCGCCAACCTCAACGCCCAGGTCGGGCTGGCCCGGCCGGCGGACATCGGCGCCGACGTGTCGCACATGAACCTGCACAAGACCTTCTGCATTCCCCACGGCGGCGGCGGGCCGGGCATGGGCCCGATCGGCGTGCGGGCGCACCTGGCGCCGTTCGTCGCCAACCATCCGGTGGTGCCGCTCGACGGCCCGCAACCGCAGAACGACGCGGTGAGCGCCGCGCCGTGGGGCAGCGCGAGCATCCTGCCGATCAGCTGGATGTACATCGCCATGATGGGGCCGCAACTGGCGGACGCCAGCGAAGTGGCGATCCTGGCGGCCAATTACCTGGCCCGGCACCTGTCCGGCGCCTTTCCCGTGCTGTACACCGGCCGCAACGAACGGGTGGCCCACGAGTGCATCCTCGACCTGCGGCCGCTCAAGGCCCTCACCGGCATCAGCGAGGAGGACGTCGCCAAGCGTCTGATGGATTACGGTTTCCATGCGCCGACCATGTCCTTCCCGGTGCCGGGCACACTGATGGTCGAACCGACCGAGAGCGAGTCGAAGGCCGAACTGGATCGGTTCATCGGCGCCATGCTCAGCATCCGCGCAGAGATCACCGAAGTGCAGAACGGCAACTGGCCGGCCGAGGACAACCCGCTCAAGCACGCGCCGCATACCTTGGCGGACATCACCGGGGTGTGGGAACGGCCCTACAGCATCGAGCAGGGCATCACCCCGGATGCGCACACCAGGGCGCACAAGTACTGGCCGGCGGTGAACCGGGTGGACAACGTCTACGGCGACCGGAACCTGTTCTGCGCGTGCGTGCCGGTGGACGACTACCGCTGAACCCCTGTGGTCGCTGGCGGTGGGTCAGGCACGGGTGATGCTGGATGTGCCGGCCTCATCGCTTGCAGGCAAGTTCCCACAGGTCTTTGCGGTGGCCGCAGATCCTGCATGCGCTCCGCGCACTTTGTGGGAGCCAGCCTGCTGGCGATGGCGTCAGCCCAGGCCCCACAGGGCGAAACCCACCCAGTCGTTCCCGCAGAAACGCGGGCAAAAAAAATGCCGCTCCCGGGAGCGGCATTTCTGTGGGGCAAGGCTTACTCGGAAGCCACGGCGTTCTTCGCCAGGATCGCGTTCGCCAGTTCCATGTCCGACGCCTGCAGGCCCGGGTTGTCGGCGCGGACCTTCTGCATCGCGGCTTCCAGGTACGGGCCGCGGATGCTGCCTTCGCTGGCGACGAAGCTGCCGGCATCGTCTTGGGCGGCGACGATCAGTTTGTGGTCCTTGAAGGTCAGGTAGGTCGAGCCGGTGGTGGCGCCGGACGAGATGACGTTACGCCAAAAGCTGTCGGCCATCGCTGAACCAACGGGAAGGGACAGCAGGGCAAGGGTGGCGACAGCAAGTTTGAGACGCATGGTGGATGACTCCGCTGGGGGGTGATGACTGTGCCGTTGGATCGCCGCTCCCGGGTCGAGTTCCGTGACGGCTAGCGCTGCTCGCTCTGCGGCGTCACCCGCAGCACTTCCTCGATGGTCGTCAGCCCCGCCGCGACCTTCTGCGCCCCCGACAGCCGCAGGCTGCGCATGCCTTCCTTGAACGCTTGGCGCCGGATGGCCGTGAGGTCGGTGTCGGGGGTGATCAGGGCCTTGAGGCCGTCGCTCAGTTGCATGATCTCGTAGACGCCGGCCCGTCCGTGGTAACCGGTGTCGCGGCATTCCAGGCAGCCGACGGAGCGTTGCGCGTTGCCCGGCAGCGGCGCCTGCCATGGCCGGGTCAGGGACTGCCAGCCGTCGTCGTCGAGGGTGAGCGGCGCCTTGCAGTGCGGGCACAGGGTGCGCACCAGGCGCTGCGCCATGACCCCGAGCACTGTGGCCTTGATCAGGTAATGCGGCACGCCGAGCTCCAGCAGGCGGCTGATGGCGCTGGGCGCGTCGTTGGTGTGCAGGGTCGACAGCACCAGGTGCCCGGTGAGGGCGGCCTGGATCGCCATCTCGGCGGTTTCCAGGTCGCGGATCTCGCCGATCATGATGATGTCAGGATCCTGCCGCATCAGCGCCCGCACGCCGGCGGCGAACCCCAGGTCGATGTTGTGCTGCACCTGCATCTGGTTGAACGCCGGCTCGACCATCTCGATCGGGTCTTCGATGGTGCAGAGGTTGACCTGGGGCGTCGCCAGCTTCTTGAGCGTGGTGTAGAGCGTGGTGGTCTTGCCCGACCCGGTGGGCCCGGTCACCAGGATGATGCCGTTGGGCTGGCGGGTCATGTCCTGCCAGCGGCGCAGGTCGTCGGCGGAAAAGCCCAGCTGGTCGAAGTCCTTGAGCAGCACTTCGGGGTCGAAGATCCGCATGACCATCTTCTCGCCGAACGCCGTGGGCAGCGTCGAGAGGCGCAGCTCGACCTCGCCGCCGTCCGGGGTCTTGGTCTTGACCCGGCCGTCCTGGGGCTTGCGCTTTTCGGCGACGTTCATCCGGCCCAGGCTCTTGAGGCGGCTGACGATGGCCATCGTCACCTGCGGCGGGAACTGGTAGACGTTGTGCAGCACGCCGTCGATGCGAAAGCGCACCGTGCCTTGCTCGCGGCGCGGCTCGATGTGGATGTCGCTGGCCCGCTGCTGGAACGCGTACTGGAACAGCCAGTCGACGATGTTGACGATGTGCGCGTCGTTGGCGTCCGGCTCCTGGTCGCTGGCGCCGAGGTTGAGCAACTGTTCGAAGTTGCCCAGGTGGCCGCCCTGCTGGTCGGCGCTGCTGGCGCCGCTGACCGACTTGGCCAGGCGGAAGAACTCGACGCTCAGGCGCTGGATGTCCGCCGGGTTGGCCACCACCCGCTTGACCGGCAGCTTCAGCACGTGGGTCAGGTCGGCCTCCCAGCCCCGGACGTAGGGCTGGGCGCTGGCCACGGTCACCGCGTCGCGGTCGACGGCCACCGCCAGGATCCTGTGGCGCTGGGCGAAGGCGTAGGACATCAGCGGAATGACGGCCGCCACGTTGATCTTCAACGGGTCGATGCGCAGGTACGGCTGGCCGGCCTGCTGGGCCAGCCACAGGGTCAGGCCTTCCAGGTCCAGGTGCCGGCCCGGGCGGCTGAGGTCGTCCAGCTGCTGGCCGGCGATGAACTCCAGCGGGTGCAGGGGGTTGTGGGCGCCTTGGCGGCGGCGCGCGTTCAGCGCCTGTTCGGCGGCGTCCTGGCTGATGAAGCCCTGGGCCACCAGTTCACGCAAGACATCGTTGAGATCCAGCCAGCGATCCTGAGCGGCGAGTTGAACGGACATGCGGACACCTTTTGAACGACAGTGCGCCAAAGGATAGCCGCGGCCCCGCAGACCGTTGGGCCACTACCGGGCGCAAGCCGTTTCGGGATCTTTCAGCCAGCCGCCTGCACCGGTGCCGTCCGCGCCGCATCGGCATTGTGCAGCGTGACCGAACAGACGCTGACCAGGTTGCCCAGCTTCTGCGCGATCACCTGGGCGCGGTGCCAGCTCAGCCCGCCCATGACGATGTCGATCGACAGCAGGTCGTCCAGCCGCTGCAGGTTGAACTGTTCAGGCGTCAGGCATTGCAGGGCGAACAGGTTCAGCACGCGCACCGGCAGATCCGGTTCGGCTTCGGCGAGGATCCGGTATTGCGCCAGGCAATGGGCGTTGCGCGCGCTCCACGCATCGGCGCGGGGCGAGGGGGTGTTCACGGCTTCGAGGTGGGGCATGGCGGCTCTCCGGATTCGGTGGAGAAATTTTTGCACGCTGCGCCGGGCATTTCTTATCTAAGATGGGCAAATTGGCGGATTGGCCGACAGGTTCTATTTCGCATCTGATGATTGTGAGGATTATTTATGCACAGCGAGCTGGACAGCTACGACCGGCGCATTCTCGCCCTGCTGCAAGCGGACGCTTCCTTGTCCAGCGCGCAGATCGCCGAACAGGTGGGGCTGTCGCAGTCACCCTGCTGGCGGCGGATCCAGCGGATGAAGGAGGAGGGGATCATCCGCGGCCAGGTGACCTTGCTCGACCGCAAGAAGATCGGCCTGAACACGCAGATCTTCGCCCAGGTGAAGCTCAACGCCCACGGCCGCTCGAACTTCACCGAGTTCACCGAGGCGATCCGCGGCTTCCCGGAGGTGCTGGAGTGTTACGTGCTGATGGGGGCGGTGGACTTCATGCTGCGCATCGTCGCGGCGGACATCGAGGCGTACGAGCGGTTCTTCTTCGAGAAGCTGTCGCTGGTGCCGGGGATTCAGGAGGTGAATTCGATCGTGGCGCTGTCGGAGATCAAGTCGACCACCAGTCTGCCGGTCTGAGGGTCTTCGTCGAGGGGGAGGGCCTCATCGCGAGCAGGCTCGCTCCCACAGGGGATTTGTGGGAGCCGGCCTGCCGGCGATGGCGGGATCACAGGCGCAGCAGGGTCTTCCAGGCGCGGTTCTGATAGACCGCGATCGCCTGATGCTTGCGGGCATCGAGCGCTTCGTCGGTGATCGGCTGGTTGGCCAGTTGCGCCAGTTTGTTCAGTTCGCCGTACAGGCGATCCATTTCGGCGATCTCCAGCACGTCGCGCGCGTGGTGCAGCCACACCTGGATGCGCTCGATGCGCGGCAGCTGTTCGGCCAGGTCTTCCGGCTGCTGCTGGTAGCGCTGCAACTGCAGCGAACCGGCTTCTTCGCTCAAGAGGCGAGGCAGCCAGCTCTGCAACTGGGCCGAGCCCTGGCGGTCGCCGCGGGTGGTGCGTTGGGCGGTCCAGCCGCGGGCCAGCAGCCAGCGTGAGGCGTTCAGCGAGAACAGGCCCCAGCGCGGGTCTTCCAGCTCTTCGAGGAACTGTTCCGGCGCGGCCTTGCGCACGTCTTCGTCGTCCAGGCCGGCCTGCACCAGCGGGCGCCAGTCTTCCAGCAGGGCGTCGAGCGCCGCGCGCAGGTCGTGGGTCGACGGTCGCGGCGCGGCCTGGCCGAGGCTGCTGAGCAGGGCGCGCAGTTCCGCCAATTGTTCGACCCAGTCCTGCAGCAGGCGCCAGTGGCCGTTGAAGCGATACTGTTCGGCCAGCCGCTGGCTGCTGCCGAGCAGGTGCCAGCCCAGGGCGGCGAACGCGTCGTCGAGCGGGGTCTCGGCGGTCAGTTGCGGCGCCGGCAGGCTCAGCGAGTAGCTGCCGGCGTCGTACAGGCGGTAGCCGCGCTCGGCCTTGCTGATGTCGCACGGCATCAGGGCCAGGGTCTCGGCCAGTTCGGCGGCCAGTTCCAGCAGCGCGGCGGGTTCGCCTTCGCGCAGTTCCAGTTCCAGCTCGCAGATTTCTTCTTTCTGTTTGCCGACCACCACGTGGCCCAGGTCGAGGGCGGCTTCGATGACCACCTTGGCCTTGCCGCGGCCCCAGGCGATCTCGGCGCGCTCGCGGACGAAATCGGTGGTGAAGATCGGCTTGAGGGTTTTCTTGTCCAGTTCCGCGAGGGACTCGGGCCAGCATTCGCCGTCGAGCTTCTTCACATCGAGCTTGGCCTTGGCCAGGTGCCAGTCGTACTCGTTGCGCTCGGACAGGCCGGCGACGCTCTGGCCGCGGGTCTTGAGGGTCTGGATCACTTCGTCGCCGTCCTTGCGCAGGCGCAGGGCGACCTTGGCCTGGGCCAGGTCGCGCTCGGGGGTGTCGAAGTACTGGTTCATCAACTCACGGCGTTCCCAGCCATTTTTGTTGCGTTTCTTCAGGAGCGGGTGCTCGCGCAGGGCGGCGAGGGTTTCGCGGCTGACGCGGAGTTTGATTTCGGTTTCTTTCTGCATGGCCGGAAAATCCAGGATCGGGAGCGCAGCCGGGGGATGCGCGGCTGCCAAGGCCGTGCAGTGTACAGGACTCACGGGGGCTGCGCCTTGCGGCGGTTTATTCCGGGCGCCGGATGGCTCTATGATGGACTTCAATCCGGGAGTGGGAGCCAGCGATGCCTTTGCCGTCCATGAAAGACCAGTTCGCCGCGCTGATCGCCGTGCCGTCGGTCAGTTGCACCCAGCCCAGCCTGGACCAGTCCAACCGGGCCGTGATCGATCTGCTGGCGGGATGGCTGGGCGATCTGGGGTTCGCCTGCGACATCCAACAGGTCAGCCCCGGCAAGTTCAACCTGCTCGCCAGCTTCGGCAGCGGCCCCGGCGGCCTGGTGCTGGCCGGGCACAGCGACACGGTGCCTTACGACGACGCGCTGTGGCAGACCGACCCGCTCAAGCTCACCGAGGCCGACGGCCGTTGGATCGGCCTGGGCAGCTGCGACATGAAGGGCTTCTTCGCCCTGGTCATCGAAGCCGTGCAACCGCTGCTGGAGCGGCCGTTCAAGCAACCGCTGCTGATCCTCGCCACCTGCGACGAGGAAAGCTCGATGGCCGGCGCCCGGGCCCTGGCCGAAGCCGGGCGGCCGCTGGGGCGGGCGGCGGTGATCGGCGAACCCACCGGGCTCAAGCCGATCCGCCTGCACAAGGGCGTGATGATGGAACGCATCGACATCCTCGGGCAGAGCGGCCATTCGTCGGATCCGCGTCTGGGCCACAGCGCCCTGGAGGCCATGCACGACGCCATCGGCGAGCTGCGCGGCCTGCGCCTGTTGTGGCAGCGCGAGTTCAACAATCCGCAGTTCAGCGTGCCGCAGCCGACCCTCAACTTCGGCTGCATCCACGGCGGCGACAACCCCAACCGCATCTGCGGCCAGTGCTCGCTGGAGTTCGACCTGCGGCCGCTGCCGGGCATGGATCCCAAGGTGCTGCGGGCCGAGATCCTGCAGAAGCTCAATCCGGTCGCCGAACGGCACCGGGTGAAGATCGACTACCGGCCGCTGTTCCCTGAGGTGCCGCCGTTCGAGCAGGCCGAAGGGAGCGAACTGGTGCGCATCGCCGAGAAGCTTACCGGCCATGCCGCCGAAGCGGTGGCGTTCGGCACCGAAGCGCCTTATCTTCAGCGCCTGGGCTGCGAGACCCTGGTGCTGGGTCCGGGCGACATCGCCTGCGCGCACCAGCCGGGCGAATACCTTGAAATGTCACGTCTGCAGCCTACCGTGCAACTGTTGCGGCAATTGATTGAACATTACTGCCTGACCCCGGACAAAAACCTGTAGGCACCCGCTGTGTTTTATCCAGACAAACGCGGTAAATTGCCGCCAATCCAACCCGTATTCATGAGGAGAGCGCGCGTGTCGCCAAGCCTGTTCCGACGATAACCATCAGCCCGCTGTGCGTTTTCCGTTCCGCCCCTTTTCCGGCTGCTATTTATTACAGGCCCAGGTTCATGCCCGAATACGTCAATTGGCTTCGTCACGCGTCCCCTTATATCAATGCCCATCGCGACTGCACCTTCGTCGTCATGCTGCCCGGCGACGGCGTGGAGCATCCGAACTTCGGCAACATCGTCCATGACATCGTGCTGCTGCACAGCCTCGGCGTGCGCCTGGTGCTGGTGCACGGCTCGCGCCCGCAGATCGAGGCGCGCCTGGCCGCCCGCGGCCTGACCCCGCATTACCACCACGGCATGCGCATCACCGACGCCGCCACCCTGGAATGCGTGATCGACGCCGTCGGCCAGCTGCGCATCGCCATCGAGGCGCGCCTGTCGATGGACATGGCCTCCTCGCCGATGCAGGGCTCGCGCCTGCGGGTGGCCAGCGGCAACCTGGTCACCGCGCGGCCGATCGGCGTGCTCGAAGGCGTCGACTACCACCACACCGGCGAAGTGCGCCGGGTCGACCGCAAGGGCATCAACCGCCTGCTGGACGAACGCTCCATCGTGCTGCTGTCGCCGCTGGGCTACTCGCCGACCGGCGAGATCTTCAACCTGGCCTGCGAAGACGTCGCCACCCGCGCCGCCATCGACCTGGGGGCCGACAAGCTGCTGCTGTTCGGCGCCGACCTGGGCCTGATCGACGAGCACGGCCACCTGGTGCGTGAACTGCGTCCGCAGCAAGTGCCGGCGCATCTGCAACGCTTGGGCAGCAACTATCAGGCGGAACTGCTCGACGCCGCCGCCGAAGCCTGCCGCGGCGGCGTGGCCCGCAGCCATATCGTCAGCTATGCCGAAGACGGTGCGCTGCTCACCGAGCTGTTCACCCGTGACGGCGGCGGCACGCTGGTGGCCCAGGAGCAGTTCGAGCTGGTGCGCGAGGCGGCCATCGAGGACGTCGGCGGCCTGCTCGACCTGATCAGCCCGCTGGAGGAGCAAGGGATTCTGGTGCGCCGTTCCCGCGAGGTGCTGGAGCGCGAGATCGAGCAGTTCAGCGTGGTCGAGCGCGAAGGCATGATCATCGCCTGTGCGGCGCTGTACCAGATCGCCGATTCGGATGCCGGCGAGCTGGCGTGCCTGGCGGTGAACCCGGAGTACCGCCACGGCGGCCGCGGCGACGAGCTGCTGGAGCGCATCGAGACCCGCGCCCGTGCCCAGGGCCTCAAGACCCTGTTCGTGCTCACCACCCGCACCGCGCACTGGTTCCGCGAGCGCGGGTTCGAGCCGAGCAGCGTCGAACGCCTGCCGGCGGCGCGGGCGTCGCTGTACAACTATCAGCGCAATTCGAAGATCTTCGAAAAGAGCCTGTGACCGCGTCGTTCCCATCGCGGGCAAGCCCGCTCCCGCCAGGATCGCATCGGTCCTGTGGGGGCGGGCTTGCCCGCGAAGCTTTTATGGCGCGACAAACTTCGCGCTGACATACGGCGAATAGTCCGCCAGCACCGTCTCGACCTTGCCCTGTTCCTTCAGGAACTTCGCCGTCTCGCCGATCGCCTTCGCCGTGCCGCCGTCCAGCAGCGCGGCGGTCTGCTGCGCCCGGGCGTCGGGGAAGGCCGAGCCGGCGAGCAGTTCCGGCACGTCCGCTGCGTTGGCACCGGTCAATTTGGCGATTTTCTGCACCGGCGCCGAGTCGGCGGTCCAGCTGTCTTTATGCGCGGCGTAGTCGGCGAACGCGTCCAGCGTCACCTTGGCGAACCGGGCCACCACGTCCGGGTGTTTCTCGGCGTAGTCCTTGCGCGCGACCCAGACCTCGAAGGTCGGCGCGCCCCACTGGCCGACCTGCGCGGCGTCGGTCAGGGTCTTGCCGGTCTTGCGGATTTCCCCCAGCGCCGGCGACCAGACGAACGCGCCGTCGATGTCGCCGCGCTTCCAGGCCGCCGCGATCTCGGCGGGCTGCAGGTTCACCACCTTGACCTTGGAGGCGTCCACGCCCCAGTGCTTGAGCGCACCGAGCAGGCTGTAGTGGGAGGTGGAGACGAACGGCGTGGCGATGGTCTTGCCGATCAGGTCCTGGGGTGTGTCGATGCCGCTGCCGTTGCGCACCACCAGGGCTTCGGCGCTGTTGATCTGGGCCGACACGATGAACGCCACGATCGGCAGGTGGCGCGAGGCGGCCGCCGCCAGCGGGCTGGAGCCGAGGTTGCCGATCTGTACGTCGCCGGAGGCGATGGCTGTCACAACTTCCGGGCCGCTGTTGAAGCGGCGCCAGTCGATCTTCTCGCCGAGGGCCTTTTCATAGGTGCCGTCGGCCTGGGGCACCTTGCTCGGGTCGATGCCGGTCTGATACCCGACCGTGAGACCGGATGCCTGGACAGAAAAAGAAATCATCGCCGACACACAAACTGTAACAAATTGACTAGATAGTGCGCGTTTAGCCATCATGGCGTCGCCTTTTCGATAGGGATTGACGTATTGGGGTTGTGTCAACGCTAATCGATCTAAAAAAAGGCAACAAAATACCGTTTAGGAATGAGCTTAGGCGCCGATACGTTGTAGCCCGGCGTAGTGGCCAGTAGATGGCAATATTCCATAATGGTATTAAAAAGAATCAATAAATTCTTTTTGGATGTATCAGGAAATCATTACCCTGCAGGGACCGAATCACTGCGATTAGACCTTGGTCGTAGGCGCACAAGGTTGCGATTGACTTGTCAGTCACGGTCTGGCGCTAATCGCGCATCTTAGGATCCAGGGGCATCAGACCCCGGGCCAGGAACACAAGAATTAGAAACGAGAGGAGCGTTACATGAACAAGTCCACCTTGGCCCTGGCTGTGGCCGTAGGGGTTTTGGCGCAGCAGGCAGGCGCCGCCGGTTTCATCGAAGACAGCAAGGCCACCTTGGGGCTGCGTAACTTCTACATCAACACCGACAACCGTGACAGCGCTGCGAACTCCGCCGCCAACAAGCGTGCCGGCGTGCAGAGCAAGAACGAAGAATGGGGTCAGGGCTTCGACCTGCGCTTCATCTCCGGCTACACCCAAGGCACCGTTGGCTTCGGTATCGACGCCATCGGCCTGCTGGGCGTGAAGCTGGATTCGGGCGGCGGCACCAACGGTGCCACTCCGAACTCCTACGGCGGCACCGTGTTCCCGAGCAAGTCCAACGGCGAAGCGGTGGACAACTTCTCCAGCCTGGGCCTGACCGCCAAGGCCAAGATCTCCCAGACCGAACTGAAGCTGGGTACGCTGCAGCCGAAGAACCCGGTCATCGTGACCAACGACGGTCGTCTGCTGCCGCAGACCTGGCAGGGTGGCCAGATCACCTCCGGCGACATCAAGGACCTGACGCTGGTCGGCGGTCAGATCGAGCACGCCAAGGGCCGTAACTCCAGCAACAACGAAGAACTGTCGATCGCCGGTGCGAACGCTCACACCGCTTCCGGTCGTGACAGCAACAAGTTCATCTACGGCGGCGGTGACTACAAGATCACCAAAGACCTGACCGCTCAGTACTACTACGGCAACCTGGAAGACTTCTACAAGCAGCACTTCCTGGGCCTGGTGCACAACTGGGCAATCGGCCCGGGCGTGCTGAAGTCGGACTTCCGTTACTTCAACAGCCGCAGCGACGGTGCCAACGGCCACGACAGCGCTTACTACACCACTGGCTACTACGGCGGCACGGTCACCAAAGGCAAGGTCGACAACAACCTGTACAGCGGCCTGTTCCTGTACACCGTTGAAGGCCACACCTTCGGCGGCGGCTACCAGGTCAGCAACGGCGACAGCGACTTCCCTTGGCTGAACCAGGGTGACGGCTCGTCCAACTACACCATCACCGACATGCAGATCCAGAAGTTCGGCCGTGCCGGCGAACGCACTTGGCAAGGTCGCTACTCGTATGATTTCGCCAAGGTCGGCGTACCTGGCCTGACTGCCGGTGTCGTTTATCTGCGTGGCGACAACATCGACAACGCCACCGGTGACAAGACCGAGTGGGAACGCGACCTGACCATCGGCTACGTCGTGCCGGAAGGCCCGCTGAAGAACCTGGGCCTGATGTGGAAAAACGCCACCTGGCGCAACGACATCCCAGGTCAGCGTGACCAGGATGAAAACCGCCTGATCGTCAGCTACTCGATCCCGCTGCTGTAATAGCACGCCTGAGTCGCCGATGAAAAAAAGCCCCGTCCGGTATTGCGCCGGACGGGGCTTTTGCGTTTCGGGTCGGGCCCACCCCCGTAGACCCTTCCCGAGGTTTCCCTCTTTACTGCAACTCAAGGCCTTCTGGAACCTTGGGGCCGATGGTGGTCGCGATGCTTGGAGGCGTCCAGTGAACAGATGTTTAATATTTCTGTTTGATCTAAATATCTAGTTATTTATTCTTTTTCAGAAGATCAAAAGCCGAGCTACAGTTGTCTTCTCCACCCACTCATCAGGAGCAGCACCATGAGCCTCAGACTCGGCGACATCGCCCCCGATTTCGAACAAGACTCCAGCGCCGGCAAGATCCGCTTCCATGAATGGCTGGGCGACAGTTGGGGCGTGCTGTTTTCCCACCCGGCAGACTTCACCCCGGTGTGCACCACGGAACTGGGCTTCACCGCCAAGCTCAAGGATCAGTTCGCCCAGCGCGGCGTGAAGGCCATCGCGCTGTCGGTGGATCCGGTGGACTCGCACCACAAGTGGATCGAAGACATCAACGAAACCCAGAACACGGTCGTCAATTTCCCGATCCTGGCCGACGCCGACCGCAAGGTGTCCGACCTCTACGACCTGATCCACCCCAACGCCAGCGACACCCTCACCGTGCGCTCGCTGTTCGTGATCGACCCGAACAAGAAGATCCGCCTGACCATCACCTACCCGGCGAGCACCGGGCGCAACTTCCACGAGATCCTGCGGGTGATCGACTCGCTGCAGCTCACCGATAACCACAAGGTGGCCACCCCGGCCAACTGGCAGGACGGCGACGAGGTGGTGATCGTGCCGTCGCTCCAGGATCCGGAAGAAATCAAACGGCGCTTTCCCAAGGGCTATCGGGCGATCAAGCCGTACCTGCGCCTGACGCCGCAGCCGAACAAGTGAATTCCCTTGTGTGAACGCCGCGATTCACTGTGGGAGCGGGCTTGCCCCGGGCGGCGATCCGACGACGGGGCCGGCCCGTTCAACGCAGACTTCAAGTGCAGTACCCGCAAAGCAGGGTTTCAGGCCGTTCCGACGGCCTGTTTTTTTGCCTGGAGGAAATGCATGCGCATATCCCTAAAAGGAATAACCAAATGAATAAATATGATTTATGGATATATAAATGAGCTGGTAAGGTCATTCCATCAAGCGAGACCGCAACCCGCGAATCGCCCGCAACAGGCAAGGAATCATTTGAATGCTGGTGGTATCGCTCGGAGGCAGTCCCAGCCAACGCTCCCGTTCCGGGGTGTTGCTGGAGCGTTCGCAACGCTGGTTGCAGCAGCACGGTGTGGAGGTGGTGAGTTACCAGGTGCGGGACTTTCCCGCCGAGGATCTGCTCCACGCCCGTTTCGACAGTCCGAAGGTGCTCGACCTGCTGCGGCAGATCGAAAACGCCGACGGCCTGCTGATCGCCACGCCGGTGTACAAGGCCTCGTTTTCCGGCGCACTGAAGACCGTGCTCGACCTGCTGCCCGAACGAGCCCTGAGCCACAAGATCGTCTTGCCGATGGCTACCGGCGGCAGCATCGCCCACATGCTGGTGGTCGACTACGCCCTCAAGCCGGTGCTGTCGGCCCTCAAGGCCCAGGAAATGCTGCAGGGCATCTTTGCCGAAGACAGCCAGATCGCCTATGGCGAAGGCAGTGCCCAGCCGCAGCTTGCGCCGGCGCTGGAGCAGCGGCTGCATGAAGCCCTGGAACTGTTCGTCGCGGCCATGGCCCGCCGTCCCCAGCCTCTGGTGCCGGGCCTGCTGAACGAACGTCTGCTGAGTGCCCGCTGGAGCATTTGAGCTTCACCCGAATCTGACATCACTGGCCTTACTCGCCCGTCAACGGGCAAGCAGGTGCAGCCAAAACCAACTGCAAAAAGGAGAGCGCTATGCGCACTGTATTTTTGCGTCGCGGTCTGGTCGCTCTGTTTGCTGCGGCTGTGTCCTTCGGCGCCATCACCCAGGCCCAGGCCGAGACGTTGCGGATCGGCTATCAGAAGTACGGCACGCTGGTGCTGCTCAAGGCCAAGGGCACCCTGGAAAAGCGTCTGGCCGCCCAAGGCGTGGACGTGCAGTGGACCGAGTTCCCCGGCGGTCCGCAATTGCTGGAAGGCCTGAACGTCGGCTCGATCGACTTCGGCGTCACCGGCGAAACCCCGCCGGTCTTCGCCCAGGCCGCCGGCGCCGATCTGCTCTACGTGGCCTATGAGCCGCCGGCGCCGGACAGCGAGTCGATCCTGGTGCAGAAGGACTCGCCGATCAAAACCGTCGCGGATCTGAAAGGCAAGAAAGTCGCGTTCAACAAGGGCTCCAACGTCCATTACCTGCTGGTGCGCGCCCTCGAAGACGCCGGCCTCAAGTACAGCGACATCCAGACCGTCTACCTGCCGCCGGCCGATGCCCGTGCGGCGTTCGAGCGCAACAGCGTCGACGCCTGGGTGATCTGGGATCCGTACCAGGCCGCCGCCGAACAGCAATTGCAGGCGCGCACCCTGCGCGACGGCAAAGGCCTCGTCGACAACCACCAGTTCTACCTGGCGACCAAACCCTACGCCCAGAAGCATCCCGAGGTGATTACCGCCCTCGTGGAAGAAGTGCGCGCGGTCGGCGAATGGTCCAAGGCCAACCCCGAAGACGTCACCCGCCAAGTCTCGCCGCTGCTCGGCCTGCCGGCGGACATCACCCTGACCTCGGTGAAGCGCCAGGGTTACGGCGCGCTGTTCCTGACCCCGGACGTGGTCGCCGCGCAACAGAAAATCGCCGACACCTTCTTCCAGCTCAAGCTGATCCCCAAGCCGCTGAGCATCAAGGACGTGATCTGGACCCCGCCGGCCGCCGTGGCCAAGGCACCTTAACTCGAATTCCCAAGGAGACCACTCCATGAGCCTCAACATTTTCTGGTTCCTGCCTACCCACGGCGATGGCCATTACCTTGGCACCGCCGAAGGCGCCCGCGCCGTCGACCACGGCTACCTGCAGCAGGTCGCGCAAGCGGCGGACCGCCTGGGCTTCGGCGGCGTGCTGATCCCCACCGGCCGTTCCTGCGAGGACTCCTGGCTGGTGGCCGCATCGCTGATTCCGGTGACCCAGCGCCTGAAGTTCCTGGTGGCCCTGCGCCCCGGGATCATTTCCCCGACGGTGGCGGCGCGTCAGGCGGCGACGCTGGACCGGCTGTCCGGCGGCCGCGCGCTGTTCAACCTGGTGACCGGCGGCGACCCGGAAGAGTTGGCCGGCGACGGCCTGTTCCTCGATCACGAAGCGCGTTATCAGGCCTCGGTGGAGTTCACCCGGATCTGGCGCCGGGTGCTGGAAGGCGAAACCGTGGACTACGACGGCGAGCACATCAGCGTGAAGGGCGCCAAGCTGCTCTATCCGCCGATCCAGCAGCCGCGTCCGCCGCTGTACTTCGGCGGTTCGTCGGAGGCGGCCCAGGACCTGGCCGCCGAGCAGGTGGAAATGGTGCTGACCTGGGGCGAACCGCCGGCGGCGGTGGCCGAGAAGATCGAACAGGTTCGCGCCAAGGCCGCCAAGCTCGGCCGCACCGTGCGCTTCGGCATCCGCCTGCATGTGATCGTGCGCGAAACCAACGCCGAGGCCTGGCGGGCGGCGGACCGGCTGATCTCGCACCTGGACGACGACACCATCAAGCGGGCCCAGGCCTCGCTGGCGCGGTTCGACTCGGTAGGCCAACAGCGCATGGCCGCGCTGCACGGCGGCAGCCGCGACAACCTGGAAGTCAGCCCGAACCTGTGGGCCGGTGTCGGCCTGGTGCGCGGCGGGGCCGGCACGGCGCTGGTCGGCGACGGCCCGACCGTGGCGGCCCGGGTGAAGGAGTACGCGAACCTGGGCATCGACACCTTCATCTTCTCCGGTTATCCACACCTCGAAGAGTCGTACCGGGTGGCCGAGCTGCTGTTCCCGCACCTGGACATCGAACGGCCGGAGGTGCCGAAAAGCGCCGGTTACGTCAGCCCGTTCGGCGAGATGGTGGCCAACGACATCCTTCCCAAAGCCGCGTCCCAGAGCTGAGGCGTCGCCATGAAGAAGCTTATCCACAGCCTTGCGCCCTGGGCGTTGCCGGTGCTGTTGCTGGCGGTGTGGCAGTTGTCGGTGTCGGCCGGTTGGCTGTCGACGCGGATCCTGCCGGCGCCGGTGGCGGTGGTCGAGGCCGGCGTCAGCCTGGTGCGCAGCGGCGAGATCTGGACGCACCTGGCGATCAGCGGCTGGCGCGCCGCGCTGGGCTTCACCATCGGCGGCGGCATCGGCCTGGCGCTGGGCTTCATCACCGGCCTGTCGAAGTGGGGCGAGCGCCTGCTCGACAGCTCGGTGCAGATGATCCGCAACGTGCCGCACCTGGCGCTGATCCCGTTGGTGATCCTGTGGTTCGGGATCGACGAGTCGGCGAAGATTTTCCTGGTGGCGCTGGGCACGCTGTTCCCGATCTACCTCAACACCTACCACGGCATCCGCAACGTCGATCCGGCGTTGGTGGAGATGGCCCGCAACTACGGCCTGTCCGGGTTCGGCCTGTTCTGGCAGGTGATCCTGCCGGGGGCGCTGCCTTCGATCCTGGTGGGGGTGCGTTTCGCGCTGGGCTTCATGTGGCTGACGCTGATCGTGGCCGAAACCATCTCCGCCAGCTCCGGCATCGGCTATCTGGCGATGAACGCCCGGGAGTTCCTGCAGACCGACGTGGTGGTGCTGGCGATCCTGATGTACGCGGTGCTCGGCAAGCTGGCCGATCTCGCGGCCCGGGGGCTGGAACGTGTGTGGCTGCGCTGGCATCCGGCCTATCAGTCGGTGAAAGGAGGTGCGGCATGACCGCTCAACAGCCTCCGCGCCTGCTGCGCGGGATCCCGCTGGCGCTGCGCAACCTGCAAAAGACCTTCGGCGCGCGGCAGGTGCTGCGCGACATCGACCTGCACATCCCGGCGGGGCAGTTCGTCGCGGTGGTCGGGCGCAGCGGTTGCGGCAAAAGCACCTTGCTGCGTCTGCTCGCCGGCCTCGACCGGCCCACCGGCGGCGACCTGTTGGCCGGCGCGGCGCCGCTGAGCGACGCGCGGGAAGACACCCGCCTGATGTTCCAGGAAGCCCGGCTGCTGCCGTGGAAGCGCATCATCGACAACGTCGGCCTGGGCCTCAAGGGTGACTGGCGGGCCCAGGCGCTGCAAGCGCTGGACGCGGTGGGCCTGGCGGACCGGGCCGATGAGTGGCCGGCGGCGTTGTCGGGCGGGCAGAAGCAGCGCGTGGCCCTGGCCCGGGCGCTGATCCACCAGCCGCGCCTGCTGTTGCTCGACGAGCCGCTGGGCGCGCTGGATGCCCTGACCCGGATCGAAATGCAGCAACTGATCGAACGCCTCTGGCAGCAGCACGGCTTCACCGTCTTGCTGGTGACCCACGACGTCAGCGAGGCGGTGGCGGTGGCCGACCGGGTGATCCTGATCGAGGACGGCGAAGTCGGCCTCGACCTGGCCGTGGAGCTGCCGCGCCCGCGGGTGCGCGGTTCGCACCGGCTGGCGGCGCTGGAAACCGAAGTGCTCAACCGCGTGTTGTCCCTGCCCGGCGAACCGCCGGCGCCGGAACCTGTTTCACCCTTGCCCACGCAATTGCGCTGGGCCCAATAACGCAAGCAAACGACAGGAACCATGCCATGACCATCAAAGCCATCAACGTACGCAACCAGTTCAAAGGCACCATCAAGGAAATCGTCCTGGGCGACGTGCTGTCGGAAATCGACGTGCAGACCGCCTCCGGGATCGTCACCTCAGTGATCACCACCCGCTCGGTCAAGGAGCTGGAACTGGACGTGGGCAGCGAAGTGATCGCCTTCGTGAAGTCTACCGAGGTGTCCATCGCCAAGTTGTGAGGCTGTGGATACAGACAACCCCGAAGGGTGCGAACCCTTCGGGGTTTTTTGTGCCTGGCTTGAGTGGGGCAGGGCCCTAGAGAACCCGCTTGGGCAGGTACGGCGGCAGGTACAGCCCGATGTAGGCATCGAACACCCGCATCCCTTCCTCGGCCATGCGCGGGGTGATCTGCCCGTGCTGCTGCACCGAGCGGGCGTAGACCCGGTCGCCCAGTTCCATGGCCAGGGCGAACACGTCCACATCGTCCGGCAGTTTCGGCAGTTCGAAATGGCGGTCGAACAGCTTGTGCATCAGGTCGCCCAGTTCCAGGTCGTGCTGGCGGTCGGCCTGGGTGACCTCGGTGAGGCCGTGCTGGGCCAGGATCAGTTGGCGGGCGGCGGCGTCCTGGTCGTAGATCTCCAGCATGCGCTGCTCGACCAGCCGCGACAGGTCGCGCCAGTCGCGCAGGGCCTCGTGGTCGATGGGCAATTGCAGGCAGGCGCGGAACGCGGCGTGGACATCCGCCGTGAGCCCTTCGAGCAGCGCCGGGACGCTGGCGAAGAAATGGTAGACCGAGGAGGGCGGGATCTGCGCGCGCTCGGCGACGCTGTAGATCGACAGGCTGCCCACGCCCTCGGCGGCCAGCAACGTGCGCGCGGCATCGAGAATCGAGTCGATCCGCGCTTGGCTGCGGGCACGGGGTTTGCGGACGGGGGCGGGGCGCGTCATGGAAGTCTCCTGCGGGGCAGCGGGCATTGTACGAGGCGGCCTGTGCGTTGTCTGCCCGGACGCCATCGCTGCGGTGCGGCGACCCGACAAGCCAGCTCCCACAAGGTTCCGGGATAAACACATATTGTGTAAGCACCATTAATCCCTGTGGGAGCTGGCTTGCCAGCGATCCGCCGCAGGCGGCCATAAAAAAACGCCGTCGGCTGACTCAGCCGACGGCGTTCTCGATCACCGCAATCCGCTTAGACGGTATGCAGGTACCAGTTGTACTCAAGGTCGGAGATGGAGTGCTCGAACTCCTCCAGCTCGCTTTCCTTGCACGCGACGAAGATGTCGATGTACTTCGGATCGATGTACTTGGCCATCACCTCGCTGTCGTCCAGCTCGCGCAACGCGTCGCGCAGGTTGTTCGGCAGGCTCTGCTCGTTCTGCTCGTAGCTGTTGCCTTCGGTCGGGGCCGGCGGCTCGATCTTGTTGGTCAGGCCGTGGTGCACGCCCGCCAGCACCGAAGCCATCAGCAGGTACGGGTTGGCGTCGGCGCCCGCTACGCGGTGCTCAAGGCGTACCGCATCGGCGGAGCCGGTCGGCACGCGCAGGGCCACGGTGCGGTTGTCCAGGCCCCAGCTCGGCGAGTTCGGCACGTAGAACTGCGCGCCGAAGCGACGGTACGAGTTGACGTTCGGGCAGAGGAAAGCCATCTGCGCGGGCAGGGTCTCGAGCACACCGCCGATCGCGTGACGCAGCGCGGCGTTCTGCTCGGGATCCTCGCTGGCAAAAATGTTTTTGCCATCCTTGTCGAGTACCGAAATGTGCACATGCAGGCCGTTGCCCGCCTGGCCCGGGTACGGCTTGGCCATGAAGGTGGTGTCCATCTCATGGTCGTAGGCGATGTTCTTGATCAGGCGCTTGAGCAGCACTGCGTAGTCGCATGCCTTGATCGGGTCGGCGACGTGGTGCAGGTTGACCTCGAACTGCGCCGGGGCGCTTTCCTTGACGATGGCGTCGGCCGGGATGCCTTGCTCCTTCGCGCCTTCGAGGATGTCCTGGAGGCAGTCGACGTATTCGTCGAGGTCGTCGATCAGGTAGACCTGGGTCGAGTGCGGGCGTTTGCCGGAGATCGGCGAGCGCGGCGGCTGCGGACGGCCGTTCACGTTCTCCTGGTCGATCAGGTAGAACTCAAGCTCGAACGCGGCGCAGATGGTCAGGCCCAGTTCGTCAAACTTTGCGACAACTTGACGGAGCACTTCGCGCGGGTCGGCGAAGAACGGATCGCCTTCGAGTTCGTGCATGGTCATCAGCAGCTGCGCGGTCGGGCGCTTCTGCCAGGGTTCGTTGCACAGGGTATCGGGGATCGGATAGCAGATGCGGTCCGCGTCGCCGATGTCCAGGCCCAGGCCGGTGCTTTCCACCGTCGAGCCGTTGATGTCCAGGGCAAACAGGGAGGCCGGCAGGTTGATGCCTTTCTCGTAAACCTTGTGGAGGCTGGTGCGTTCGATGCGCTTGCCGCGCACCACACCATTCATATCCGCAATCAGAAGGTCGACGTACAGAACCTCAGGATGTTCCTTAAGGAACGCGTTCGCTTCGTTGAGCTGAACGGCACGCGGGGGTACCGACATGATGCAACACCTTTTTTGTTAAAAATATCAATCATTGATCTTTTCGGGTTTCAGTCAACCCGAACGGCCTGCCGAAGTCAAGCGAGGCCTTTTTTGCCCTAAAAAAGCGCCATGGGGGCATTTATGGGGCGCTTTGGGGCTTTTTTTTGTCCGCGGAATTCACGCCACCCGCGGGCTTGAGCAGGCCGTGTTGTATTTTTTACGGGGGTGTTGTGTAAAAAAATGAACAAGGCTAAGCTCGGGTCAAACCCATAACAGCAATAATACCGGGGTGCTTCATGTCTCGCCTGCCGATCATCGGCGTCACCGACGGCTTCCAGCCGTCTGGCCAGCATGCTCATCACATCAGTGGCGACACGTCCGTGCGCAGCGCGGCCGGCAAGGCCTGTGGCCTGTCGAAGGGACTCCTGTCCCCGGCGGGAAAAGCGTCGGCGTCCGGTATTGAGGACGCACGCGGCGGCATCCCCTTCAGCGGTTCTCCTTTCAATATAGATCGCTTTCATTCCTCCGGCCTGTGCGGTGCCCGGCGCGGTGCACACGATTCTGCACACCCAAGGTTCGCACAGGAAATGCAACGCCAGCGTAAAGGGCAGGTAAGCTCCTCCTTCATTGTCGATGCGCGGTGCCCGGCGTAAGCCGGCACTGCGCGCACGCAAGCCCCCTTTAACGCGACGCCCCGTGCGTCAAACAAGGCCTGACACGCGTCAGGCGACAGCCCAGAGGCACTTATGAGCACCAACCTCGACCAGCTCACCGATTGGTTGAAAGACCACAAGATCACAGAAGTCGAATGCATGATCAGCGACCTGACCGGCATCACCCGGGGCAAGATCTCGCCGACCAACAAATTCATCGCCGAAAAGGGCATGCGCCTGCCGGAGAGCGTGCTGCTGCAGACCGTGACCGGCGACTACGTCGAAGACGACATCTATTACGAACTGCTCGACCCGGCGGACATCGACATGGTCTGCCGTCCCGACCAGAGCGCGGTGTACCTGGTGCCGTGGGCCATCGAGCCGACCGCCCAGGTGATCCACGACACCTACGACAAGCAGGGCAACCCCATCGAGCTGTCGCCGCGCAACGTGCTCAAGAAGGTTCTGAAGCTCTATGCCGACAAGGGCTGGCAGCCGATCGTGGCGCCGGAGATGGAGTTCTACCTGACCAAGCGCAGCGACGACCCCGACTATCCGCTGCAGCCGCCGGTGGGCCGCTCCGGGCGTCCGGAGATCGGCCGCCAGTCGTTCTCCATCGAGGCGGCGAACGAATTCGACCCGCTGTTCGAAGACGTCTACGACTGGTGCGAACTGCAGGAGCTGGACCTGGACACCCTGATCCACGAGGACGGCACCGCGCAGATGGAAATCAACTTCCGTCACGGCGACGCGCTGTCCCTGGCCGACCAGATCCTGGTGTTCAAGCGCACCATGCGCGAAGCCGCGCTCAAGCACGACGTGGCCGCGACCTTCATGGCCAAGCCGATGACCGGCGAACCGGGCAGTGCGATGCACTTGCACCAGAGCATCATCGACATCGAGACCGGCAAGAACATCTTCTCCAACGAAGACGGCACCATGAGCCAGCTGTTCCTGCACCACATCGGCGGCCTGCAGAAGCTGATCCCCGAGCTGTTGCCGCTGTTCGCGCCGAACGTCAACTCGTTCCGCCGCTTCCTGCCGGACACCTCGGCGCCGGTGAACGTGGAGTGGGGCGAAGAGAACCGCACCGTGGGCCTGCGCGTGCCGGATGCCGGCCCGCAGAACCGCCGGGTGGAGAACCGCCTGCCGGGCGCCGACGCCAACCCGTACCTGGCCATCGCCGCGAGCCTGCTGTGCGGCTACATCGGCATGGTCGAGGGCTTCAACCCGAGCGCGCCGGTGGTGGGCCGCGGCTACGAGCGCCGCAACCTGCGCCTGCCGCTGACCATCGAGGATGCTCTGGAGCGCATGGAGAAGAGCGCCACCATCGAGAAATACCTGGGCAAGAACTTCATCACCGGCTACGTCGCGGTCAAGCGGGCCGAGCATGAAAACTTCAAGCGCGTGATCAGTTCGTGGGAGCGCGAATACCTGCTGTTCGCCGTCTGACGCGCCCGGCGCGGCCGTCGCACGCCGCGCCTTCACCGATAACAAGGAGAATTGGCATGACCAGCAACAACCCGCAAACCCGTGAGTGGCAAACCTTGAGCAGCGAGCATCACCTGGCTCCGTTCAGCGACTTCAAGCAGTTGAAGGAGAAGGGCCCGCGGATCATCACCAATGCCAAGGGCGTGTACCTGTGGGACAGCGAGGGCAACAAGATCCTCGACGGCATGGCCGGCCTGTGGTGCGTGGCCATCGGCTACGGCCGCGACGAACTGGCCGACGCCGCCGCGAAACAGATGCGCGAGCTGCCGTACTACAACCTGTTCTTCCAGACCGCCCACCCGCCGGCGCTGGAACTGGCCAAGGCCATCGCCGACGTGGCGCCCGAGGGCATGAACCACGTGTTCTTCACCGGCTCCGGCTCCGAAGGCAACGACACCATGCTGCGCATGGTCCGCCACTACTGGGCGATCAAGGGCCAGCCGAACAAGAAAGTCATCATCAGCCGCAAGAACGGCTACCACGGCTCCACCGTGGCCGGCGCGAGCCTGGGCGGCATGACCTACATGCACGAGCAGGGCGACCTGCCGATCCCGGGCATCGTCCACATCGCCCAACCGTACTGGTTCGCCGAAGGCGGCGACATGACCCCCGAAGAGTTCGGGATCTGGGCGGCCAACCAGCTGGAAGAGAAGATCCTGGAGATCGGCGTGGACAACGTCGGCGCCTTCATCGCCGAGCCGATCCAGGGCGCGGGCGGCGTGATCATTCCGCCGGACACCTACTGGCCGCGCATCAAGGAGATCCTCGCCAAGTACGACATCCTGTTCGTGGCGGACGAAGTGATCTGCGGCTTCGGCCGTACCGGCCAGTGGTTCGGCAGCGATTTCTACGGCCTCAAGCCGCACATGATGACCATCGCCAAAGGCCTGACGTCCGGCTACATCCCGATGGGCGGCCTGATCGTGCGCGACGAAGTGGTGGCGGTGCTCAACGAGGGCGGCGACTTCAACCACGGCTTCACCTACTCCGGCCACCCGGTGGCGGCGGCGGTGGGGCTGGAGAACATCCGCATCCTGCGCGAAGAGAAGATCATCGAGCGCGCCCACGAGGAAACGGCACCGTATTTGCAAAAGCGTCTGCGCGAACTCAACGATCACCCGCTGGTGGGGGAAGTGCGCGGGGTCGGCCTGCTGGGGGCCATCGAGCTGGTGCAGGACAAGGCCACCCGCAAGCGCTACGAAGGCAAGGGCGTGGGCATGATCTGCCGCCAGTTCTGCTTCGACAACGGGCTGATCATGCGCGCCGTGGGCGACACCATGATCATTGCCCCGCCGCTGGTGATCAGCAAGGCGGAAATCGATGAGCTGGTGACCAAGGCGCGCAAGTGCCTGGACCTGACCCTGAGTGCGTTGCAAGGCTAAGTGCTAGGCTCTTTGCGTGGGTGCCGCCGGCATGCGCGCACGGAGCTGTCAGAAAGGCCGGTCTTTCCTTGAAAGACCGGCCCGGATCTTGCCAGACTAGCCGCGGTTCCGGTTGTCGGGGTTCGGCCGCTGAACAAAGTGGTTCAAAAAAGAAAAATTTGGAGCATGACGCATGAAGGCATTAGGTAAAAAGCTTGCTGGCAAGACACTGCTCGCCCTGTCCGTGGCGGGCATGATGGCGGGTGCGGTCCACGCGGACGACAAAGTGCTGCACGTCTACAACTGGTCGGACTACATCGCGCCGGACACCATCGCCAACTTCGAGAAGGAGTCGGGGATCAAGGTCGTCTACGACGTGTTCGACAGCAACGAGACCCTGGAAGCCAAGCTGCTGGCGGGCAAGTCCGGCTACGACGTGGTCGTGCCGTCGAACAACTTCCTGGCCAAGCAGATCAAGGCCGGCGTCTACCAGGAGCTGGACACCTCCAAGCTGCCGAACTGGAAGAACCTGAACCAGGATCTGCTCAAGGCCGTGTCGGTCAGCGACCCGGGCAACAAGCACGCCTTCCCGTACATGTGGGGCTCGATCGGCATCGGCTACAACCCGGAGAAGGTCAAGGCGGCGCTGGGCACCGACAAGATCGATTCCTGGGACGTGCTGCTCAAGCCTGAGAACATCGCCAAGCTCAAGGGCTGCGGCGTGAGCTTCCTCGATTCGCCGACCGAAATGATCCCGGTCGCGCTGCATTACCTGGGCCTGCCGACCGACAGCCAGAAGAAAGACGACATCAAGAAGGCCGAGGAACTGTTCCTCAAGATCCGTCCTTCGATCACCTACTTCCACTCCTCCAAGTACATCTCGGACCTGGCCAACGGCAACATCTGCGTAGCGGTCGGCTACTCGGGTGACGTGCAGCAGGCCAAGTCCCGTGCCGCCGAGGCGGGTGACAAGGTGAAAGTCAGCTACGCCATTCCGAAGGAAGGCGCTGGCAGCTTCTTCGACATGGTCGCCATTCCGAAGGATGCCGAAAACGTTGAAGGCGCCTACAAGTTCATGACCTTCCTGCAGAAGCCTGAAGTCATGGCCGGCATCACCAACGCCGTACGCTTCCCGAACGGCAACGCCGCCGCCACGCCACTGGTGGAGAAGGACATCACCAGCGATCCGGGCATCTACCCGCCGGCGGACGTGCAGGCCAAGCTGTATGCGATCGCCGACCTGCCGGCCGCGACCCAGCGTGAGCTGACCCGCAGCTGGACCAAGATCAAGTCCGGCAAATAAGCCGGTTTGAGGCAGCGACCGCTGGCCGTCGTCCCCGCGAGGGCGGCCAGCGGCGCAATTAAATGACTGAAAGTTTTGCTTGAACGGTTTTTCGAGGGTAAGTTGCGCGCCGGTTTTGTTGCCGGGCAGCCACGGCTGTCATGCAATGCGGGGCAACTTGGGCCCAACTGATTTTAGAGGACCTTCACTTGCCTATTTTTTCTTCGTTGCGCAATGCCCTGCTGGCCGCAGTCGGCCTGACCTTCGCTGTCGGAGCCCAGGCCGCCGGTACGGTGCATATTTATAACTGGTCGGACTACATCGGCGAGACCACCCTGGCGGACTTCCAGAAGGCCACCGGGATCAAGCCGGTCTACGACGTGTTCGACTCCAACGAAACCCTGGAAGGCAAGCTGCTGGCCGGCCGCACCGGCTACGACGTGGTCGTGCCGTCGAACCACTTCCTGGGCAAGCAGATCAAGGCAGGGGCGTTCCAGAAGCTCGACAAGTCCCAGCTGGGCAACTACGGCAATCTCGACCCGGCGCTGCTCAAGCGCCTGGAGCAGAACGACCCGGGCAACCTGTATGCCGTGCCGTACCTGTGGGGCACCAACGGCATCGGCTACAACGTCGACAAGGTCAAGGCCGTGCTGGGCGTCGACAAGATCGATTCCTGGGGCGTGCTGTTCGAGCCTGAGAACATCAAGAAGCTGCAGAGCTGCGGCGTGGCGTTCCTCGACTCGGCCGACGAAATGATGCCGACCGTGCTCAACTACCTGGGCCTGGACGCCAACAGCACCAGCGAGGCCGACTACAAGAAGGCCACCGAGAAGCTTTTGGCGGTGCGTCCGTACGTGACCTACTTCCATTCCTCCAAGTACATCACCGACCTCGCCAACGGCGACATCTGCGTGGCGGTCGGCTTCTCCGGCGACATCTTCCAGGCCAAGCACCGCGCCGAAGAGGCCAAGAAGGGCGTGAACATCGCCTACGCGATCCCGAAAGAGGGCGGTGCGCTGTGGTTCGACATGCTGGCGATCCCCAAGGATTCGACCAACGTCAAAGAGGCCCATGCCTTCATCAACTACCTGCTCAAGCCTGAGGTGATCGCCCAGGTCAGCGACTACGTCGGTTACGCCAACCCCAACCCGGGGTCGGACAAGCTGATGGAACAGTCCATCCGCACCGATGAGGCGGTCTACCCGCCGCAGGCCATCCTCGACAAGCTCTACGTGTCGAAGGAATTGCCGCCCAAGATTCAGCGTTTGATGACCCGCAGCTGGACCACGGTCAAGTCGGGCAAATAACTTCAAGGATCAAACTATCCAGCGTTCGTCTTGCGTGGGCGAACTGCACATTCTGTTGGGAGTTTCGTAAATGGCAGTTGCCTCCGGCGCCTACAAGAAAGCCCTCGAGGGCGACCAGACACCGAAACAGGTGCTGGTCAAAATCGACCGGGTCACGAAAAAGTTCGACGAGACGGTTGCCGTGGACGACGTGTCCCTGGAAATCAAGAAGGGCGAGATCTTCGCCCTGCTCGGCGGCTCGGGATCGGGCAAGTCCACCCTGCTGCGGATGCTGGCAGGCTTCGAACGGCCCACGGAGGGGCGCATTTTCCTCGACGGCGTCGACATCACCGACATGCCGCCGTACGAGCGTCCGATCAACATGATGTTCCAGTCCTATGCGCTGTTCCCGCACATGACCGTGGCGCAGAACATCGCCTTCGGCCTCAAGCAGGACAAGATCCCGTCCGCCGAGATCGACGCCCGCGTGGCCGAGATGCTCAAGCTGGTGCAGATGAGCCAGTACGCCAAGCGCAAGCCGCACCAGCTCTCCGGCGGCCAGCGTCAGCGTGTGGCCCTGGCCCGTTCGCTGGCCAAGCGGCCCAAGCTGCTGCTGCTCGACGAACCGATGGGCGCGCTGGACAAGAAGCTGCGCTCGCAGATGCAGCTGGAACTGGTGGAGATCATCGAGCGCGTGGGCGTGACCTGCGTGATGGTGACCCACGACCAGGAAGAGGCCATGACCATGGCCGAGCGCATCGCGATCATGCACCTGGGCTGGATCGCCCAGATCGGCAGCCCGATCGACATCTACGAAACCCCGACCAGCCGTCTGGTCTGTGAATTCATCGGCAACGTGAACATCTTCGAAGGCGAAGTGATCGACGACGCCGAAGGCCACGCGACCATCACCTGCAAGGACCTGGACCGGCAGATCTACGTCGGCCACGGCATCAGCACCTCGGTGCAGGACAAGTCCGTGACCTACGCGATCCGTCCGGAGAAGCTGCTGGTCACCGCCGACATGCCGACCTGCGAGTACAACTGGTCCAGCGGCAAGGTGCACGACATCGCCTACCTGGGCGGCCATTCGGTGTTCTACGTCGAGCTGCCGAGCGGCAAGCTGGTGCAGTCGTTCGTCGCCAACGCCGAGCGCCGCGGCCAGCGTCCGACCTGGGGCGACCAGGTCTACGTGTGGTGGGAAGACGACAGCGGCGTGGTGCTTCGCTCATGAACATGCGCAAACTCAAGCGTCGCCTCAACCGGATCGTTCCCGGTGGCCGCCAGCTGGTGATCGGGGTTCCGTTCATCTGGCTGTTCCTGTTCTTCATGCTGCCGTTCTTCATCGTCCTGAAGATCAGCTTCGCCGAAGCCGACGTGGCCATCCCGCCGTACACCGAGATCTACAGCTACGCCGAGCAGAAGCTGCAGCTGCTGCTGAACCTGGGCAACTACGCGATGCTGGGCGACGACGAGCTGTACCTGTCGGCCTACCTCGGCTCGCTGAAGATGGCGTTCTTCAGCACGCTGCTGTGCCTGCTGATCGGCTATCCGATGGCCTATGGCATCGCCACCGCGCGCAAGGAAACCCAGACCGTGCTGGTGCTGCTGATCATGATGCCGACCTGGACGGCGATCCTGATCCGCGTCTATGCGTGGATGGGCATCCTCAGCAACAACGGCCTGCTCAACGGCTTCCTGATGAGCATGGGCTTTATCGATGAGCCGCTGCAGATCCTCAACACCAACCTTGCGGTGTACATCGGCGTGGTCTACTCGTACCTGCCGTTCATGATCCTGCCGCTCTACGCCAACCTCGTGAAGCATGACCCGAGCCTGCTGGAGGCTGCGTCCGACCTGGGTTCGAGCACCTTCAACAGCTTCTGGAAGATCACCGTGCCGCTGTCCAAGAACGGCATCATCGCCGGCTGCATGCTGGTGTTCATCCCGGTGGTGGGCGAGTTCGTGATCCCTGAGCTGCTCGGCGGCCCCGAGACGCTCATGATCGGCAAGGTGCTGTGGCAAGAGTTCTTCAACAACCGCGACTGGCCGGTGGCCTCCGCCCTGGCGGTGGTGATGCTGGCGATCCTGATCGTGCCGATCATCCTGTTCAACCGCAGCCAGGCCAAGGAAATGGAGGGTAAAGAATGAAGCGCTTCCGTTTCTCCAGCCTGATGCTGGTGCTGGGCCTGCTGTTCATCTACCTGCCGATGCTGATCCTGGTGATCTACTCGTTCAACGCCTCGAAGCTTGTGACGGTGTGGGGCGGCTGGTCGGTGAAGTGGTACGTCGGCCTGCTCGACAACACCCAGCTGATGGGTTCGGTGGTGCGCTCGCTGGAGATCGCCTGCTACACCGCGATCGCCGCCGTGGCGCTGGGTACGCTGGCGGCGTTCGTGCTGACCCGCATCACCCGCTTCAAGGGCCGCACGCTGTTCGGCGGCCTGGTCACCGCGCCGTTGGTGATGCCTGAGGTGATCACCGGCCTGTCGCTGTTGCTGCTGTTCGTGGCCATGGCGCAGATGATCGGCTGGCCCCAGGAGCGCGGCATCGTCACCATCTGGATCGCCCACACCACGTTCTGCGCGGCCTATGTGGCGGTGGTGGTGTCGGCGCGCCTGCGCGAGCTGGACCTGTCGATCGAAGAGGCGGCGATGGATCTCGGCGCGCGGCCGTGGAAGGTGTTCATCCTGATCACCATCCCGATGATCGCGCCGTCGCTGGCGGCGGGCGGCATGATGTCGTTCGCCCTGTCGCTGGACGACCTGGTGCTGGCCAGCTTCGTGTCCGGCCCCGGCTCGACCACGCTGCCGATGGAAGTGTTCTCGGCGGTGCGCCTGGGCGTGAAGCCTGAGATCAACGCCGTGGCCAGCCTGATCCTGCTGGCGGTGTCGCTGGTGACCTTCCTGGTCTGGTTCTTCAGCCGCCGTGCCGAGGAAGCGCGCCGCAAGGCGATCCAGCAAGCCATCGAGGAAAGCGCTGCCGATTCGTGGAAGCAACCGGACGTGCGCCGCTCGGCCACCCCGGAAGTGGCTTGAATCCGGGGGAGATCACAGTTCTGTGGTTGTCCCCAATCCCTGTGGGAGCGGGCTTGCCCGCGATAGCGGTCTGACATTCAACAAATTTGTTGGCTGTTATGACGTCATCGCGGGCAAGCCCGCTCCCACAGGTTTTTATGTGATCAGGAAATCCACGGTGAGTGGCGGATGACCTCGACGAAGTTCATCGGCTTGAACCCCGGTTCCTGATCCTTCAGCACATCGGTCTTCACGTTGCCGAACGTGGTCTGCGGGCGGTGGCGCAAGCCGTCGGCGAACGCGCAGATGATGCACTCCTTGAACCCCTCGCCCCGCGGGTGCGCATGCACCACGGCTTCGCGCTGCACGTGGGTGAACGCGGCGTAGTCCATGCCCAGCACGTCCATCTCCACGCCGGCGGTCACCAGCGCCACGGTCGGGCGCAAGTGCTTGGGCACGCCCGGGGTGGTGTGCAGGGCGATCGACAGCCACACCTGCTCGATGTCGTCGTCGCTCAAGCCGTAAGGCTTGAGGAAGGCTGCGGCCGCGTTGGCGCCGTCGACCTCGAAGCGCTCGTCGTCGCTGCGGTGGCCTTCGACCAGGCCCAGGTCGTGGAACATCGCGCCGACGTAGAGCAGCTCCGGGTCGTAGGCCAGTTGCCGGCGTTCGCCGCTCAGCGCGCCGAACAGGAACACCCGGCGCGAGTGGTGATAGAGCAGGTCGGACTCGATGTCGCGGATGTATTCGGTGGTGGCGCGGGCCAGTGCGCTGTCGGGGATGCTGATGCCGGCGATGGTGGTGCTCATGGGAGTCGTCCTCGTGGAAAACGCCGTGGCGGCGCTGATGGACAAAGTCTGTTCCCCGGCCCGGAACGGGACAATCGACCCATGGCTGCGATCCTTGCCAATGCGCCTGCAAATCGTGCCAGCTCGCTTCCGGAGCGCGGATTGGCTAAGGTTTGGGCCCTCGCCACAGGGATTTGCCTGAACCATGAACAGAACCGTCGCCATCGTGGTGTTCCCCGGCGTGCAGTCGCTGGATGTCACGGGCCCCATGGACGTGCTGGCCGAGGCCGGGCGCTTTCTGGCGCCGGAGGATCACTACCGCCTGGAAGTGATCGGCACCGAAACCGGGCCGGTGCGCTGCTCCAACGGCTTGGCGCTGACCCCCGACCGGCATTTTCGCGAAGCGTCGCAAACCTACGACCTGCTGCTGGTGGCCGGCGGACCGCAATTGCCGTTCACAACCTTCGGCGAGGCGTTCGATGGCTGGCTGCGCGAGGCCTGCGGGCGGGCGCGGCGCTTCGGCTCGATCTGCAACGGTGCGTTCATGCTGGCCCGTGCCGGCCTGCTGGAGGGGCGCACGGTGACCACCCACTGGAACGATGCCCAGGCCCTGGCGCAGCTGTGCCCGCAGGCCCGGGTCGAAGCGGACCGCCTGTATGTCGAGGACGGCGCGCTCTACACCTCGGCCGGGGTGACGGCGGGGATCGATCTGACGCTGTATCTGCTGGCGCGCGACCACGGCGCGGATGTGGCGCTGAACGTGGCCAAGCGCCTGGTGGTGTTCACCCAGCGCGCCGGCGGCCAGTCGCAGTTCAGCCCATTCCTGACGCCCCACGCCGAGCCGACGTCGGCGGTCGCGCAGGTGCAGCAGTATGTGCTGGCCCATCTGGACGGGAACCTGGCCATCGCTGACCTGGCGAAGGCCGCGAACATGAGCGCACGCACGTTTTCCCGAGTGTTTGCCCGTGAGGCGCAGGTCACCCCGGCGGAGTTCGTCGAACGGGCACGGGTGGATGCGGCGCGGGTGATGCTGGAGAGCACGGCCTTGCCGCTCAAGACCGTCGCCTACCGGTGCGGCTTCCGTGATGCGCAGCACATGCGCAATGTGTTCAACCGCAGGCTCGGCGTGACGCCGCTGCAGTTCCGGCAGCACTTTGCGTTGCAGGTCTGAGGGGCAGGGGCGATCCGGCGGGCCTCATCGCGGGCAAGCCCGCTCCCACAGTGGTCTTCGGTGATCCGCGATACCTGTGGGAGCTGCGGTGTGACGACTCGACTTGCCAGGCGCCGCGCTGAAGGTTACTGGGCCGCCCGCGCCGGCAGCAGCTTGAGGGTGCTGCGGGTGTTGGCCGTCACTTCCTCGTCGCTGAAGTGCGCCTGCACGTACATCCCGTCCACGTAGGCCTCGGCCTGATCGTCGTAGTGGCTGTCGAACGGCACGCCGCTCTGGCCCACCGGGTTGATGGTGAGGCTGTGGGCCGGGTCGGCGAAGTCGATCAGGCGCCGGGTGGACGGCCCGTAGGTGACCGGCCACGGCGCCGGGCCGATCTTCGCCGAGAGGTTGTTCGGCACTTCGTGGCTGCCCGGCGCGGCGTAGGGGCCGACGTTGAAGATCCGATCCAGGGGCTTCTGCTGGCCCAGCGGGTGGCCGTGGGTCAGGGTGTGCGCCGTGCCCCACTGCCAGCGCGCCGGGTCGTCGCCCAGGGTCTGCTTCAGGTGCGCCATGCTGGCCTGCCAGGCCGCCCTGACGGTGTCGGCGCGGGTTTCCTTTTGCGGGGTGGCGCGGTTGTCCCACCACGGCGAGTCGGCGTTCGCCGCCAGGCGCGGCAACGCGGCGTCGATCACCCGGGTCGACAGCAGCGTTTCGAAGAAGTCGTTGCCCAGCTCATCGCGCATCGCCGCGTCGGCGAGGTCGTACAGGAACTGGTTGAACACCGTCGCGCTGACCGAATCCAGCGGATAGTCGCCTTGCCACTGGGTCAGTTGCCCGATCAGCTTGAGCTGCGCCGGGTCGCTCACTACCTCACGCAGAACCGGCAGCAGCGGCGCCAGCAGGCGCGGCCCGTAGGCGGTGGCGGTGCCCAGCTGCAGCTTCTGGTTGGCCTCGTTGTCCCACTTCACGGACTTGTCGGCGAGCTGGCGGTTGAGCTGCTGGCCACGGTCGGCCAGGTTGTAGTAGCCGGGGATCTCCAGGCCGGTGGGCGACACCGGCTGGAAGTTGGCCGACACGATGTAGCCCCGCGCCGGGTTCTCTTCCTGGGGGTTGGCGCTGAAGGGGTAGTAGCCGTCCTTGTCCGCCTGGCTGCTCGCGCCGTCGAGGATGAAGCCCGGCTTCACCCCGGCCGGACGCTTGGGCAGCAGGGCCGCCGCCCACCAGCCGATGTCGCCTTTGGCGTTGGCATAGACGATGTTCAGCCCCGGCGCCTGCACCTTGGCCGCCGCGGCGCGGGCCTTGGCCAGCGTGTCGGCGCGGTTGAGCTGGTAGAAACCGTCGAGGATCGGGTTGGGCGTTTCGAGGAAAGCCCACCACATGGCGATGGGTGTCTTGCCGGCGGCGGTGCCGAGGGCGTCGTTGACGATCGGGCCATGGGGCGACTGGCGCAGGGTGACGGTCACCGGCGCCTGGCCTTTCACCGCGATTTGCTGCTCGCTGCTGACCATGTCCGTCCACTGGCCGCGGTGCCAGACCTGGTTCGGGTTGTCCGGGTTGACCTTTTCGGCCACCAGGTCCAGGTCGTCGTTCTGGAACATGGTCAGGCTCCAGCCGAAGTCCAGGTTGTGCCCCAGGAACGCGAACGGCACCAGCGCCTGGTGATAGCCGTACAGCTCGAAGCCCGGCGCCGACAGCTGCGCCTCGTACCACACCGCCGGCACCGAGAAGCGGATGTGCGGATCCCCGGCCAGCAGCGGCTTGCCGCTCTTGCTGCGGCTGCCGGCGACCGCCCAGGCGTTGCTGCCTTCGAACTGCGGCAGGCCGTGGTCGATCAGCGCCTGTTCGCTGAGGCGGGCGAGGGCGTTCAGGTCTTGCCAGTCGCTGGCGGCCAGGGCCAGCGCCGAAGGGTTGCGCCCCTTGGCCAGCACACCCTTGGGCTGCCAGTCGAGGTCGAAGACATTCAGGTAGTCGGCGCCGAGCCGGTCGCGCACGTAGGTCAGCAACGGCTCGGTGCGAAACGCCGCCGCGAAGCTGTACGCCATGTAGCCGGCGACGCTGATGCTGTCTTCGGCGGTGAACGGCCGCTTGGGGATGCCCAGCACGTCGAACTCGAGGGGGGCGGCGTGGCTGTCCTGATACTGGTTGATGCCGTCCAGATAGGCTTCCAGGGCCTTCCACGCCAGTGACTGGCGGTCGAGGCCGGCGACGTAGCTGGCGGCCCGCTCGCGGATGCGCAGGCTGCGGAACAGCTTGTCGGTGTCGAGCAGCTTGGGCCCCAGCACTTCGGCCAGCTCGCCTCGGGCCAGGCGGCGCATGGCTTCCATCTGGAACAGCCGGTCCTGGGCGTGCACGTAGCCGAGGGCGCGGTAGAGGTCGGTTTCGCTTTCGGCGCGGATGTGGGGGACGCCGCGTTCGTCGTAGCGCACGGTCACCGAGCCTTGCAGGTTGCGCAGCGCCATCTGGCCCTGACGCGTCGGCTGCTTGCTGTACACGTAGCCGCCGGCGGCGACGAGCAGCGCGACGATGAGCAAGGCAAGAACGGTGAAGACGCGTTTCATGGTGACTCCTTGTGCGTTCGGGATCCCCGCCCATGGGGGCCGTCAACAATTAGCACAGACCTTGTGCGCCGTGCATCGCTGTCTTTCGAAAAGTCCGGAATGCCTTAAGGCCCGGTCGCCGGCCACGGACAATAGCAGCCGACCGCCAGCGTGTGGGTGGCGTTGACCGGGCGGTCTTCGCTGAGCGCATTGAGGATCGGTTCGATGAAGCTGTTGGCGGAGTTGCAGGTCAGGCCTTCGCTGTACGGCCCGAAGTATGCCAGCTTGCCGCTGCGGTCCCAGATCGCCACCGCCGGGCTTGCGGGGATCTGTTCGGCGCCGGGCAGCGCGTCGAGGGTCTTGAGGTTGCCGAGGCCGGCGGGCAACTGGCCGTGGCTGCCGGCCTTCTGCACCGCGAAGAACTCCACGCCCTTGGCGCTGAAGCGCTCGACCATCTCCGTCAGGTGCTGCTGGTTGCCGACGTTGCACGGGCAGGCGGGATCCCAGAAATGCACCAGGCGGATGCTGCCGGGGCCGGCGAGGTCGTCCGGCAGGCGCAGCGGATCGCCGGAGAACACCGCCGTGTGTGAGCTGAAGGCGCGCAGGTAACGGCCCTGGAACCAGTCGTACGCCGCCCACAGCACCCCGGCGCACACGAGCGCGAGCAGGCTGGCGAACAGGGCGGTGCGGTAGGGCGGACGCATGGTTTTCGATCCTCGAAGGCCGGCTAGCTTGCCATGCCTGCCGCGACAGATGAATATCGCAGGCCGATAAAGTCTGTTCACCGTTCTGGAAGTGCCCATGTCTGCGACCTTCAACCCCGATCATCTGCGTGCCGGCCTGCGGCCCCTGGCCCAGTGGCAGCCGCTGTCGGACGAGGCCAAGGCGTACCAGCGGTTCTACCGCACCGACTTCCCCGAGCGCGACGTGTGGCGCGGCATGGGCCGCTTCGAGGTGGACGGCTACGAACTGGTCAGCCATTGCTGGTGGCCGGAGACCGCCAAGGGCACGCTGTTCCTGCTCCACGGCTTCTACGACCACACCGGGCTCTACCGGCATGTGATCGCTTGGGCGCTGGACCAGGGCTTCGCGGTGATCGCCTGCGACCTGCCGGGGCACGGGCTGTCGAGCGGCGAGCGGGCGAGCATCCGCGACTTCTCCGAGTACCAGGACGCCCTGCACGGGCTGTTCGCCGAGGCGCGCTCGATCGCCTTGCCGCAGCCGTGGCACCTGTGCGGGCAAAGCACGGGGGCGGCGATCGTGGTCGATCATCTGCTCGACCCGAACGTCGAGAGCCCCGCCCAGGGCCAGGTGATCCTGCTGGCGCCGCTGGTGCGGCCGCGGGCCTGGGGCTGGTCGCAGCTGAGCTACTATCTGCTGCGGCCCTTCGTCCGGGGCATCGCCCGGCGCTTCAGCGAGAACACCAACGATCCGGCGTTCCTGCCGTTCCTGCAGGCCGACCCGCTGCAGCCAAAGCGTTTGCCGACGAAGTGGGTCGGGGCGCTGTCGCGCTGGATCGAGCGCATCGAATACGCCAAGAAGAGCCCGCGCCGGCCGCTGATCGTCCAGGGCCAGGCGGACATGACCGTGGACTGGCCGCACAACCTTCAGGTGCTGAAGTGGAAGTTCGACCGGCCGCAGATCCTGATGCTGCCGCAGGCGCGGCATCACCTGGCCAACGAGGTGGTGGAGATGCGCGAGGAGTATTTCGAGTTCCTGAGCAAGCGGATCAAGGGCAACCAGCGGTAGCGGCCTTCCGGGCGCCATCGCGGGCAAGCCCGCTCCCACAGGTTTCGAGGCGTACACAAGGTTTTTGAACGACCGCGATCACTGTGGGAGCGGCGGTGCGACGATTCGACTTGCCCGCGATAGGGCCCGGAAGGCGATACGGATCACTGGCCGAGGTTCGACGCGCTCTGGCCGACCGCCAGCCCCGCCCGGATCGCCGCCAGCGCCGCTTGGTAATAGGCCTTGCCCTCGGCGGACTCGGCGAAGGTCGCGAACTCTTCCAGCTCTTCGTCCGACAGGTCGCGGTAGACGTACAGCAGCGTGTTGTTCAGGTCGGCGCCGATCTGCTCCATCAGCCGCTGACGCTGGCCGTCGAGCATGCCCTGGGCCTGGCCGGCGCCGAGCAGGCCGGGAATCATCGAGCTGAGGCTGTCGGCCGCCACACCGGCGATCGCCAGGCTGACTTCGGCGCCGGCCTCGCGGGCGGGCAGCGCCTGGGCCAGGTGCCCGATGATCAGCAGGCGGCTGTCGCTGGCCGGCATCTTCGGCAGGCCTTTGGCGTTCTTCGCCAGTTGGTCGCGGCGGGTTGCCAGCAGCTCGGCGGCGACGATCTTCTTGCCCAGCGGCGACTGGAAAAAGGACAGGGCCGGTTTCGGGTCGGCGAGGTTCTGGCGCAGTTGCGCTTCGGCGCGCCGATCCACGGACTGAGGGGCGAAACGCTGGTTGCTGTTGTTGACCAGGGCCTGGAACACCGCCGGCGGCAGGCTGTTCTGATAGCGCTGCTGCGCGGCGCTCAGGGCGTCGTTGAAATGCGCGCGCTGTTCCGGCCAGCCGGCGACCTTGTACAGCTGGTCGTGGCTGTCTGCCCAGGCGGGCAACACGCAGAACATCAACAGTGAGAAAAACAAACGGCGCATAAGGACTCCTGTCAGCAGCCGACTATTCTCCGTGCGGTGCCGGTACTTGTCGAGAATTCGTATCAGGCCGCCGCGTGGCTCTGTCGGATTTCTCGCCGCCGGCATACTATGCGCGCCATGCCCATATCCTCTGATCACCCGCTGCTGCTGCGCATCGTCGACGACCTCGCCGACCATGGCTGGTCGCAGCAGAACATTTTCCTGCCCCAGGACCTGACCCGCGCGTTGGCGGCCGAGTGCCGCAAGCGCGCGGCCGAGGGCGAACTGGCGCCGGCGGCGGTCGGGCGCGGCGCCTCCACGGAAGTCCGCGAAGGCATTCGCGGCGACCACATCCAATGGCTCGAACCGGGCCAGGACGCGGCCAGCGACCGCTACCTGAACCTGATGGACAGCCTGCGCGAGGCGCTCAACCGCGGGCTGTTCCTGGGCCTCGAAGACTTCGAGTGCCACTTCGCCCTGTACCCGCCGGGGGCGTTCTACCGCCGGCACGTCGACCGTTTCCGCGACGACGACCGGCGTGCGGTCTCGGCGGTGATCTACCTCAACGACGCCTGGCTGCCGGAGGACGGCGGCCAGCTGCGCATGTACCTGGACGACGAACGCATCCACGACGTGCAGCCCACGGGCGGTTGCCTGGTGGTGTTCCTCTCCGGCGACGTGCCCCACGAAGTGCTGCCGGCCAACCGCGAGCGCCTGTCGCTGACCGGCTGGTTCCGCCGCCGCGGCAACGAGCCGTTCTGAGATGGAGCGGATCCTGGTCAGCCGCTGCCTGCTCGGCCACCCCGTGCGTTACGACGGCGGGGCCGGCGGGCCGTTCGGGCTGCTGGAGCAATGGGTGGCTGAGGGGCGCGTGGTGCCGACGTGCCCCGAGGTGGCCGGCGGTCTGCCCACGCCCCGGGCGGCGGCGGAGATCCCAGGCGGGCAGGGCGGTGAAGTGCTGGACGGCACCGCCGCGGTCATCACCACCGACGGCGAGGACGTCAGCGCGCAGTTCCTGTCCGGGGCGCAGCAGGCCCTGGAGCTGGTGCGCCGCCACGGCATCCGGATCGCCGTGCTCAAGGCCAACAGCCCGTCCTGCGGCAACCGGCTGACCTATGACGGGACGTTCAGCGGGGTGAAGGTCTCGGGCGAAGGGGTCACCGCGGCGCTGCTCAAGCGCCACGGCGTGCAGGTGTTCAGCGAACTGGAGCTGCAGCAGGCCGCCGAGGCCCTGGCAACGCTCGACAGACCTGCGGCGCTCCCGCTGCCGCCATCGCCAGCAGGCTGGCTCCCACAGATCCGGTGCCCAAGCACAAAACCTGTGGGAGCCGGCTTGCCGGCGATTGGGCCGGCACCTCCGACATCACCGGCGCCTGACCCCATGCCTTCGCGGGCGAACCCCGCTTCTGCGTTGACCGCGGACGCTGCACTCAGCCTGGATCCTTGTGGGAGCCAGCCTGCTGGCGATGGCGTCCGCCAAGGCGCCGCAGGGCTACAGGCTCATGGGTTTTCGGCAGGCTGCTCCAGCCACTTCTGCGTCAGCGTCGCCAGCCGGCCGTCCGCCTTGATCCGCTGCAACGCGTTCTCCAGGCTCGCGTGGAACGCCGGGTTGCCTTTCTGGTACGGAATCGCCAGCGCCACCGGCGCTTCGTCCTTGGGCTTGCCCTCGGTCAGGGCCTGCACCAGCACCAGCGGGCGCGGCTGCTCGTCCTTCTTGGCCAGCCACCGCGGGTTGACCTGGCCGTAGGGTTCGCTGACGTCGAAACGATCCTTGAGCGCCGGGGTCAATGCCATGTGGTTGAGGGCGATGTCGTACTTGCCGCTTTCGACGCCCTGGAGCAGGTCGCTTTCGTCGGTGACGGTGAAGTCGGCCCGCACATCCAGCTCGTTGGCCAGCAGTTGCCCCAGCTCGACCTCGAACCCCGCGAGCGTGTCGCCGTCCTTGAAATTGAAGGGCGGTGTATTAGCCTCAAGGGCGATGCGCAACTCGCCGCGGTCGTTGATGTCATCCATCAGTTCGGCATGGGCCAGGGGGCTCAGAAGGGGAAGCAGGCAGATCAGGCCAGGCAGGAAACGCATGGTCACTCCTTTGAAATCATTGTCGCGGCCTGATGTTCAGGCTCGCTTTGCTATGGTTGACGAGTGCCTTCGACAACGAATGGTCATGAAGTTGTCATGACCGCGCGGATTTTACGGAAAAACTGGAGAAGAGAATGAAAACATTCATGTCACGTGCTGCTTTGGCTGGTTTGCTGATGGGCGTTTCGGTGCTGGCCAGTGCGGCCACGCCGGCGCCGAAGGGAGCCGAAGTGTTCATCGTTTCTCCCGAGGACGGAGCCACGGTTTCGCAGACCTTCACCGTCAAGTTCGGCACCAAGGATGTCGCGCTGGCACCGGCTGGTGATGCCACGCCGAATACCGGTCACCACCATCTGCTGATCGACGCCAAGGAGACTGTTCCGGTCGGCGCAGTGGTGCCGACCGACGCCAACCATATGCATTTCGGCAAGGCCCAGACGTTCGCAGAAATCAAACTTGCTCCGGGCCAGCACACCCTGCAGCTGGAGCTGGGCGACAAGAACCACATGGCGTTCGACCCGCCGATCGTTTCGGAGAAGATCACCATCACGGTGAAATGACGGTTCTGCGGGCATGAAAAAGGGAGCTCCGAGGAGCTCCCTTTTTTGTTGCTCAGCGACCGGTCAGAACAGCACGCGGCTGCGGATAGTGCCGTTGACGTGCTGCAGCTTCTCTTGCGCCAGCTCCGAGTACTCGGCGTCGACGTCGATCACCACGTAGCCGACCTTCTCGTTGGTCTGCAGGAACTGACCCGAGATGTTGATGCCGTTTTCGGCGAAGACCTTGTTGATCTCGCTCATCACGCCCGGGACGTTCTCGTGGATGTGCAGCAGACGGTGCTTGCCCGGGTGGGCCGGCAGGGCCACTTCCGGGAAGTTCACGGACGATACCGACGTACCGTTGTCGCTGTACTTGACCAGCTTCTCCGCCACTTCCAGGCCGATGTTGGCTTGCGCCTCGGCCGTGGAGCCGCCGATGTGCGGGGTCAGGATCACGTTGTCCAGGCCGCGCAGCGGGCTTTCGAACTCTTCGTCGTTGGAGCGCGGCTCCACCGGGAACACGTCGATGGCGGCGCCGATCAGGTGCTTGTCCTTGATCGCGGCGGCCAGGTGGTCCAGCTCGACCACGGTGCCGCGGGCGGCGTTGATCAGGATGCCGCCCTTCTTGATGGCGCGGATTTCCTTCTCGCCGATCATCCACTGGGTGGCGGCGGTTTCAGGCACGTGCAGGGTGACGATGTCGGACATGCCCAGCAGCTCGTGCAGGTTGCCGACCTGGACGGCGTTGCCCAGCGGCAGCTTGGTCACGGTGTCGTAGAAGTACACCTGCATGCCCAGGCCTTCGGCCAGGACCGACAGCTGGGTGCCGATGGAGCCGTAGCCGACGATGCCCAGCTTCTTGCCGCGGATCTCGAAGGAGTTGGCCGCGGACTTGATCCAGCCGCCACGGTGGCAGGAAGCGTTTTTCTCGGGGATGCCGCGCAGCAGCAGGATCGCCTCGGCCAGCACCAGTTCCGCCACGGAGCGGGTGTTGGAGTACGGCGCGTTGAACACGGCGATGCCGCGCTCGCGGGCCGCTTCCAGGTCGACCTGGTTGGTGCCGATGCAGAAACAGCCCACCGCCACCAGCTTCTTCGCGTGATCGAAGATCTCTTCGGTCAGTTGGGTGCGCGAGCGGATGCCGATGAAGTGAGCGTCAGCGATCTTTTCCTTGAGCTGGTCTTCCGGCAGGGAGCCTGTGAGGTACTCGATGCTGGTGTAGCCCGCCGCCTTGAGGACGTCGACAGCCGATTGGTGGACGCCTTCGAGGAGAAGGAACTTGATCTTGCTCTTGTCGAGAGAAGTCTTGCTCATCTGCGTAAACCTGTATCCCGGAGAAAAATGGCAGGAAATGGTCAACAGATGCTGACCCGGACGGCAGGAAAGCCGTCGCCGCAGAACCGCCGTTGGGCACTGGCCTGCGGGGTCGGTATGCTAGCATAGCCACCCCGCTAATCACTCATTCCTGCGACGTGAAGCGTCTTCAGGATGACCATGAATTGTTCGAGAGTTCTGTCGATGACCAATCCTGCCCTGATTGATGAACTGAAGACCCTGGTCGAGCCCGGCAAAGTCCTCACCGACGCCGACTCCCTGAACGCATACGGCAAGGATTGGACCAAGCATTTCGCCCCGGCGCCGAGCGCCGTCGTGTTCCCCAAGACCATCGAGCAGGTGCAGGCCATTGTGCGCTGGGCCAATGCGCACAAGGTGGCGCTGGTGCCGTCGGGCGGGCGCACCGGGCTGTCCGCCGCCGCAGTGGCGGCCAACGGCGAGGTGGTCGTGTCGTTCGACTACATGAACCGCATCCTCGACATCAACCTCACCGACCGCACCGCCGTCTGCCAGCCGGGGGTGGTCACCGAGCAACTGCAGAACGCCGCCGAAGAGCATGACCTGTACTACCCGGTGGACTTCGCCTCCGCCGGTTCCAGTCAGATCGGCGGCAACATCGGCACCAATGCCGGCGGGATCAAGGTCATTCGCTACGGCATGACCCGCAACTGGGTGGCGGGCATGAAAGTCGTCACCGGCAAGGGCGACGTGCTGGAACTGAACAAGGACCTGATCAAGAACGCCACCGGCTACGACCTGCGGCAGCTGTTCATCGGCGCCGAAGGCACCCTGGGCTTTGTGGTCGAGGCCACCATGCGCCTGGACCGGGCGCCGAAGAACCTGACCGCGATGGTGCTCGGCACCCCGGACTTCGACTCGATCATGCCGGTGCTGCACGCCTTCCAGGGCAAGCTCGACCTGACCGCGTTCGAGTTCTTCTCCGACAAGGCGCTGGCCAAGGTGCTGGGCCGCGGCGACGTGCCGGCGCCGTTCGAGACCGACTGCCCGTTCTACGCGCTGCTGGAGTTCGAGGCGACCACCGAAGAGGTGGCCAACCTGGCCCTGGAGACCTTCGAGCACTGCGTGGAGCAGGGCTGGGTGCTCGACGGCGTGATGAGCCAGAGCGAAACCCAGCTGCAGAACCTGTGGAAGCTGCGCGAGTACATCTCCGAAACCATCTCCCACTGGACGCCGTACAAGAACGACGTTTCGGTCACCGTGGCGAAAGTCCCGGCGTTCCTCCAGGAAATCGACGCGATCGTCGGCAAGCACTACCCGGATTTCGAGATCGTCTGGTTCGGCCACATCGGCGACGGCAACCTGCACCTGAACATCCTCAAGCCGGACAGCCTGAGCAAGGACGAGTTCTTCGCCAAGTGCGCCACCGTCAACAAGTGGGTGTTCGAGACCGTCGAGAAGTACAACGGCTCGATCTCCGCCGAACACGGCGTGGGCATGACCAAACGCGATTACTTGACCTACAGCCGCTCGCCGGCGGAAATCGAGTACATGAAAGCGGTCAAGGCGGTGTTCGACCCGAACGGCATCATGAACCCGGGCAAGATCTTCGCGGTTTGAGCGCAACCCTTGTGAATCAATGAAGGCAGGAGTCGGTAAATGAGCTATCAGCACCAATACGTCGACGGTACGCGGATTCACTTCCCGTTGGGGAAAGTGGTGTGCATCGGCCGCAACTACGCCGAACACGCCAAGGAACTGGACAACCCGGTGCCCACCGAGCCGTTGCTGTTCATCAAGCCCGGCAGTTGCGTGGTGCCGCTGGAGGGCGGGTTCAAGATTCCGACCGAGCGCGGTTCGGTGCACTACGAGGCCGAGATCGCCGTGCTGATCGGCAAGCCGCTGTCCACCCGGCCGAGCCGCGAGGAAGTGCTGGACGCCATCTCCGGCTTCGCCCCGGCGCTGGACCTGACCCTGCGCGACAAGCAGGCCGAGCTCAAGTCCAAGGGCCTGCCGTGGGAAATCGCCAAGTCCTTCGACGGTGCGGCGGTGATCGCCCCGTTCGTGGCCGCCGGCACCTTCGCCGACCTGACCGACATCGGCATCCGCCTGACCATCAACGGTGAAGTTCGCCAGGACGGCAACAGCAGCGCGATGCTCAACCCGATCGTGCCGATGATCCAGCACATGGCAGGCTGCTTCTCGCTGCAGGCCGGCGACGTGATCCTCACCGGCACGCCGGTGGGCGTCGGGCCGCTGAACGTCGGCGACGACATCGTGCTGGAGTTGCCGGGCGCCAGCCGCTTCACCAGCAGCGTGCGCTGATCCGTCATTGCCGCTGACGCCATCGCCGGCAGGCAGGCTCCCACAGGGTCTTGGAGCCTGTCAGGTATCTTGCGGATATCGGGGGGGGCCTCTGTGGGAGCCAGCCTGCTGGCGATTCGCTGGATCAGCCACCGCAAGGGATGGATCGGTGCAGCGGCCCCCACAGGCAAGGCGATCCCGCCATTTGCCGTTTTTTTCACATCCTGTACGGATAATTCCGGTCATTCTGGCGTCTGAGCCGGCCCCTTTGTGCTATTACCCATAGCCTGAATTTTCGGAACGCGTCCTCTGATGTCATCTCAATCGCTGCCCAAGCTCAAATCCGCCCGCCGCCCGCGGTTCGTCATGCGTGGGTATTCCTGGCTGCTGCTGGTGGGCGCCGTCGCTTATGGCCTGGCGTACGCCATGCACTGGGACGACCGGGGCCTGCTGTGGGTGCAGGAGCGTTTCGAGAGCGCCGCCGAGCAGAAGGAAAGCATCTGGCTGCCCGACTACCGCGCGGTGATCGACGCCAAGCTGTTGCCGGGGATGGAAAAGGACGAGGCGTCGGATCTCTCCTACGACCCGCAGACCAAAACCCTGTTTTCGGTGATGGGCAAGAACCCTTTCCTGGTCGAGCTGACCCTGCAGGGCGATGTGCTGCGCAAGATGCCGCTGGTGGGCTGGAGCAATCCGGAAGGCGTCACCGTGATGGAGAACGGCCTGCTGGCCATCGTCGACGAACGCGACCACCTGCTGTCGATCGTCAAGGTCGACGCCGCCACCCGCGAACTCAAGCGCGACGACTATCCGAAGTACGACCTGGGCCCGTCCAAGGATCAGAACAAGGCGTTCGAGGCCATCACCTGGGACAAGCGCAACCAACGCCTGCTGCTGGGCGAGGAGCGTCCGCCGGCGTTGTTCACCTGGAGCAGCGACGGCAGCCAGGCCCTCAAGGGTGACAAGCAGAAGCTGCCGAGCGACGAGCTGGACCTGCGCAACCTCTCGGCCTTGGCCGTCGACCCGCGCACCGGCCACACCCTGGTGCTGTCCGCCGATTCGCACTTGCTGCTGGAGCTGGACGAAAAGGGCGAGCAGGTCAGCTTCATGACCCTGCTCGGCGGCTTCAACGGCCTGAAGAAAACCATCCCCCGCGCCGAAGGCGTGACCATGGACGAGGCGGGTACGCTGTACATCGTCAGCGAGCCGAACCTGTTCTATCGCTTCGAAAAGCAGAAGTGACCCCGGCGCCCCAGGCGCGCGGTTGTCCTCACGGGCCGGCGGCCATTAAGCTTCAGTTCAGACGGGCGTGATATTCCATCCGCCCGTTTTGATTCCGAGCCCGTCCGCATGCGCCGATTCGCCCGTCCCAAACCCCTGTTCATTCTGCTGTCCGCGGTGGCCTTGATCGCGTTGATCGCCGTCGGCCAGTACCTGCGCCTGTTCGAACGGGCCTGGTTCAACCTGCATGCGCTGTGGCAGCCGCACAGCGCCGAGGCCATCGGCCTTGACCGCTACCGGGTGGACGTCGAGGCGAAAACCATCGACGGGCTGGACGACGATGTGTCGGCCCTGACCTACGATCCGGTGCGCAACAGCCTGTTCACCGTCACCAACAAGAACGCCGAGCTGATCGAACTGTCGCTGGACGGCCGGATCCTGCGCCGGGTGGCGCTGATCGGCTTCGGCGATCCGGAGGCGGTGGAGTTCATCAGCGCCGACACCTACGTCATCACCGACGAGCGCCAGCAGCGGCTGATCAAGATCCACCTGGAGCAGGACACCACGTTCCTCGATGCGGCCGATGCGGAGCAGATGACCCTCGGCGTGCACATGAGCGGCAACAAGGGGTTCGAAGGCCTGGCCTACGATTCGGTGGGCAAGCGCCTGTTCGTGGCCAAGGAGCGGGACCCGATGCTGATCTATGAAGTGCACGGCTTTCCCCACTTCAATCCGGAGAAGTCCTACGCCGTGCACGTGATCAACAACCCCAAGCGCGACGCCGGGATGTTCGTGCGGGACCTGTCGAGCCTGCAGTACGACGAGCGCAGCGGCCATCTGCTGGCGCTGTCCGACGAGTCGCGGCTGATTCTGGAACTGGATGTGGACGGGCGCCCGTTGAGCACGATGTCGCTGAGCGGGGGGCGGCAGGGCCTGAAGAAGACCGTGCCGCAGGCCGAAGGCATTGCGATGGACGATGACGGGACGCTGTACCTGGTGAGCGAGCCGAATCTGTTCTACGTCTTCAAGAAGCCTGCGCAAAACTGATTCGCACCCAAAAACACTGTGGGAGCGAGCCTGCTCGCGATGAGGGAGTTTCAGTCACTGAACAGGTCGACTGACACACCGCTATCGCTGGCAAGCCAGCTCCCACAGGTTTTTCATCTGCCCAGAAGAATGTGGGCAGTTTCGGGTTACTCAGCCTTCAGGGTTTTCACGCCTTCGCTGGTGCCCAACAGCAGCAGGTCCGCCGGACGCGCCGCGAACAGGCCGTTGGTGACCACGCCGACGATGGCGTTGATCTGCGCTTCCAGTTCCACCGGGTTGGTGATCTGCAGGTTGTGCACATCGAGGATGATGTTGCCGTTGTCGGTCAGCACGCCTTCGCGGTAGACCGGGTCGCCGCCGAGCTTCACCAGTTGGCGGGCGACGTGGCTGCGGGCCATCGGGATGACTTCCACCGGCAGCGGGAACGCGCCGAGCACCGGCACCAGCTTGCTGGCGTCGGCGATGCAGATGAAGGTTTGCGCCACGGCGGCGACGATCTTCTCGCGGGTCAGGGCCGCGCCGCCGCCCTTGATCAGGTTCAGGTGGGCATCGCTTTCGTCGGCGCCGTCGACGTAGAACTCCAGGTTGCTCACGGTGTTGAGCTCGTACACCGGGATCCCGTGGCCCTTCAGGCGCGCGGCGGTGGCTTCGGAGCTGGCGACCGCGCCGTCGAACGCGCCCTTGTGCAGGGCCAGGGCGTCGATGAAGCAGTTGGCGGTGGAGCCGGTGCCGACCCCGACGATGCTCTTGTCGTCGAGTTTAGGAAGGATGAAGTCGACGGCGGCCTGGGCCACGGCCTGTTTGAGTTGATCCTGGGTCATGCGGGCTCCGGAAGCGGGCAAGGTAAGAACGGAAAGGCCGGCATTATAGCCCCAAGCCGGGGTAAAGCCTCGGGATTCGTGTGGTCGTGCGGCCAAAAGCCGGGTTAGACTCCTTGGCCCTGCCCAACCCGCCCAGTGATGCCTTCCGATGCTCGAACAGTACGTCAAAAAGATCCTCACCTCGCGCGTTTACGACGTTGCCGTAGAAACCCCGCTGCAGAACGCCCGCCAGCTCTCCGAGCGGCTGGGCAACGACATCTGGCTCAAGCGCGAAGACTTGCAGCCGGTGTTCTCGTTCAAGATCCGCGGGGCCTACAACAAGCTGACCCAGCTGACCGACGAAGAGCGCGCCCGCGGCGTGGTCACCGCCTCGGCGGGCAACCATGCCCAGGGCCTGGCCCTGGCGGCCAAGGTGCTGGGGGTGAAGGCCACCATCGTGATGCCCAAGACCACCCCGGAGATCAAGGTCGAAGGCGTGCGCTCACGGGGCGGCAAGGTGGTGCTGCACGGCGACTCGTTCCCGGAGGCGCTGGCCTATTCGCTGAAGCTGGTCGATGAGAAGGGCTACGTCTACATCCACCCTTACGATGATCCGCACACCATCGCCGGGCAGGGCACCGTGGCGATGGAGATCCTGCGCCAGCACCCGCAGCCGCTGGACGCGATCTTCGTGCCGGTCGGCGGCGGCGGGCTGATCGCCGGCATCGCGGCGTACGTGAAGTACCTGCGCCCGGACATCAAGGTCATCGGCGTCGAGCCCGACGACTCCAACTGCCTGCAGGCGGCGATGGCGGCGGGCGAGCGCGTGGTGCTGCCGACGGTGGGCATCTTCGCCGACGGCGTGGCGGTGGCCCAGATCGGCCAGCACACCTTCGACATCTGCAAGGACTACGTCGATGAGGTGATCACCGTCAGCACCGACGAAATCTGCGCGGCGATCAAGGACATCTACGACGATACCCGCTCGATCACCGAACCCGCCGGCGCCCTGGGCGTGGCCGGGATCAAGAAGTACGTCGAGCAGCGCGGCGTGGCCGGCAAGACCTTCGTCGCCATCGACTCCGGCGCCAATGTCAACTTCGACCGCCTGCGCCACGTGGCCGAGCGCGCCGAACTGGGCGAGGGCCGCGAAGCGATCATCGCCGTGACCATCCCGGAGAAGGCCGGCAGCTTCAAGGCGTTCTGCGAGGCCATCGGCAAGCGCCAGATCACCGAATTCAACTACCGCTACAGCACCGGCAGCGAAGCGCACATCTTCGTCGGCGTGCAGACCCACCCGGACAGCGACCCGCGCAGCGCGCTGCTGGCGAGCCTGACCGAACAGGGCTTTCCGGTGATCGACCTGACCGACAACGAACTGGCCAAGCTGCACATCCGCCACATGGTCGGCGGGCGCGCGGCGCAGGTGGTCGACGAGGTGGTGCTGCGCTTCGAGTTCCCGGAGCGTCCGGGGGCGCTGTTCAACTTCCTCAACAAACTGGGCGGGCGCTGGAACATCTCGATGTTCCACTACCGCAACCACGGCGCGGCGGACGGCCGGGTGGTGGCGGGCCTGCAGGTGCCGCACGAGGAGCGCCACCTGGTGCCGGCGGCGCTGGAGGCGATCGGCTACCCGTACTGGGACGAGAGCGACAACCCGGCCTATCAGCTGTTTCTCGGCTGAGCGGCTACGCTGATGGGCAGGCCATAAGGAAACCGGATCATGGAAACGTTGACTGCACTCAAGGTGGCGCACACGGCGGCGACGGCCGTGTTGTTGCTCGGCGCGCTGGGCCTGGGCGCCTGGGTGTTCCTGGCGCGGCGCAAGGGTGACGCCACCGCGGGCAGCCGCACGCTGCAGCGGCCGCGGGTGTTCGTCTGGCTGCTGATGGCGCTGGCGCTGCTGAGCATGCCGTTCACCGGCTGGTGGATGGTGCATCTGGTGGGCTGGCCGCTGGGGCAGACCTGGCTGCTGGCCTCCAGCGTGCTCTACACCGTGGCGGCGCTGGCGTGGTTCTGGCTGCTGGTGCGGCTGAACCGGCTGCGCAAGGCGCCGGGCGGGGTGGGGCGGTTCAGCCTGGCCTTGGCGCTGTTCGGCCTGGTCTGCTTCGTGGCGATTGCCGGGTTGATGGGGGCCAAGCCTGTTTAAGGCCTTCACCCGAGTCGTCCCCATCGCCAGCAGGCTGGCTCCCACAGTTTTCAGATGCCACATTCGGGTTCGCTGAAGGTTCCTGTGGGCGCTGGCTCGCCAGCGATGGCGGCATCAGCCGCGCAGACTGAGCACAGGCCAGCCTCGCTTCTGGGCCTCGGCCAACAGGTTCGGGTCCGGATCCACCGCCACCGGGTTCGCCACCTGCTCCAGCAGCGGCAGGTCATTCATCGAGTCGCTGTAGAAGTAACTGCCCTCCAGCGAATGCCCGGTCTCTTCCAGCCAGCGGTTCAGCCGCGTCACCTTGCCTTCACGGAAGCACGGCACGTCGGTGCTGCGCCCGGTGTAGCGGCCGTCCTGCATCTCGCACTCGGTGGCGATCAGGGTCTCGACGCCCAGGCGCACGGCAATCGGCGCGGTCACGAAACGGTTGGTGGCGGTGATGATCACCAGTTTGTCGCCGGCGTCGCGGTGCCGCTTCAGCAGTTCCAGCGCCTTGGGCAGCATGATCGGCTCGATGCAGTCGCGCATGTAGTCGCTGTGCCATTGGTCGAGCACGGCCATTTCGGTGCGGCCGAGGATCTCCAGGCAGAAGTTCAGGTACGCGGCGTTGTCCAGCTGGCCGGCCAGGTAATCCTGGTAGAACTCGTCGTTGCGCGCCTTGTAGGCGACCGGGTCGAGGAAGCCGCGTTCGCACAGGTAGTCGCCCCAGGCGTGATCGCTGTCGCCGCCCAGAAGGGTGTTGTCCAAATCGAAGAGTGCCAGGCGCATTGCAGTTACCCGCTGAAAAGTCAGTGAAAAGGGGACAAGAATACGGTCTTTTCACAAGAGTGCACATAAGCTGGGAACCTTCGTTGCCGCCTTCACGACCTTTGTGGAACAATGCGGCGACATGCGTTTGCGAGGTTGTTGCCGTGATCGACCCCGATGGTTTCCGCCCCAATGTCGGGATCATTCTGACGAATGACGCCGGCCAGGTGCTATGGGCCCGCCGTATCAATCAGGACGCCTGGCAGTTTCCGCAAGGGGGGATCAACCCCGACGAGACGCCGGAAGACGCCTTGTACCGCGAGCTGAACGAAGAAGTGGGCCTGGAGCGCGAAGATGTTGAAATTCTCGCCTGTACCCGGGGCTGGTTGCGCTATCGTTTGCCGCAACGCCTGGTGCGGACCCACAGCCAGCCGCTGTGCATCGGCCAGAAGCAGAAGTGGTTTCTCCTGCGCCTGATCTCCAACGAGCAGCGGGTGCGGATGGATTTGACCGGTAAACCGGAGTTCGATGGCTGGCGCTGGGTCAGCTATTGGTATCCGTTGGGCCAGGTGGTGACATTCAAGCGCGAGGTGTACCGGCGCGCCCTCAAAGAGCTTGCCCCGCGCCTGCTGGCGCGCGACTGACGACGGAGTTCGACCCCGAGCCATGCTCAATACGCTGCGCAAGATCGTCCAGGAAGTTAACTCCGCCAAGGATCTCAAGGCGGCGTTGGGGATTATTGTGTTGCGCGTCAAAGAGGCCATGGGCAGCCAGGTCTGCTCGGTCTACCTGCTCGACCCGGAGACCAACCGCTTCGTGCTGATGGCCACCGAGGGCTTGAACAAGCGCTCGATCGGCAAGGTCAGCATGGCGCCCAACGAAGGTCTGGTCGGCCTGGTCGGCACGCGTGAAGAACCCCTGAACCTCGAAAACGCCGCGGATCACCCGCGCTACCGCTACTTCGCCGAGACCGGCGAGGAGCGCTACGCCTCGTTCCTCGGGGCGCCGATCATCCACCACCGCCGCGTCGTCGGCGTGTTGGTCATCCAGCAGAAAGAACGCCGCCAGTTCGACGAAGGCGAAGAAGCCTTCCTCGTGACCATGAGCGCCCAGCTCGCGGGCGTGATCGCCCACGCCGAGGCCACCGGCTCGATCCGCGGCCTGGGCCGTCAGGGCAAGGGCATCCAGGAAGCCAAGTTCGTCGGCGTGCCGGGTTCTCCGGGTGCGGCGGTCGGCACCGCGGTGGTCATGCTGCCGCCGGCGGACCTGGACGTGGTGCCGGACAAGGCCGTCGCCGACATCGATGCCGAGCTTGCGCTGTTCAAGAACGCCCTCGAAGGCGTGCGCGCCGACATGCGCGCCCTGTCGGCCAAGCTGGCGACCCAGCTGCGCCCCGAAGAGCGCGCGCTGTTCGACGTCTACCTGATGATGCTCGACGATGCCTCGCTGGGCAGCGAAGTCACCACCGTGATCAAGACCGGCCAATGGGCCCAGGGCGCCCTGCGCCAGGTGGTCACCGATCACGTCAACCGTTTCGAACTGATGGACGACGCCTACCTGCGGGAGCGGGCCTCGGACGTCAAGGACCTGGGCCGCCGCCTGCTCGCCTACCTGCAGGAAGAGCGCCAGCAGAACCTGGTCTACCCGGAAAAGACCATCCTGGTCAGCGAAGAACTGACGCCGGCCATGCTCGGCGAGGTGCCGGAAGGCACGCTGGTCGGCCTGGTCTCGGTGCTCGGTTCGGGCAACTCCCACGTCGCGATCCTGGCCCGGGCCATGGGCATCCCGACGGTGATGGGCCTGGTCGACCTGCCGTACGCCAAGGTCGACGGCATCGAAATGATCGTCGACGGCCACCGCGGCGAGGTCTACACCAACCCCGGCGAAGTGCTGCGCAAGCAGTTCGCCGAAGTGGTGGAAGAAGAGAAGCAGCTGGCCCTGGGCCTGGACGCGCTGCGCGACCTGCCGTGCGTGACCCTCGACGGGCACCGCATGCCGCTTTGGGTCAACACCGGCCTGCTGGCGGACGTGGCCCGCGCCCAGAAGCGTGGCGCCGAAGGCGTCGGCCTGTACCGCACCGAAGTGCCGTTCATGATCAACCAGCGCTTCCCGAGCGAAAAGGAACAGCTGGCGATCTACCGCGAGCAGCTCGCCGCGTTCCATCCGCAGCCGGTGACCATGCGTACCCTGGACATCGGCGGCGACAAGGCGCTGTCGTACTTCCCGATCAAAGAGGACAACCCGTTCCTGGGCTGGCGCGGCATCCGCGTCACGCTCGACCACCCGGAGATCTTCCTGGTGCAGACCCGCGCGATGCTCAAGGCCAGCGAAGGCCTGAACAACCTGCGGATCCTGCTGCCGATGATCTCCGGCATCCACGAGCTGGAAGAGGCGCTGCACCTGATCCACCGGGCCTGGGGCGAGGTGCGCGACGAGGGTACCGACGTGCCGATGCCGCCGGTGGGGGTGATGATCGAGATTCCGGCGGCGGTGTACCAGACCAAGGAACTGGCGCGGATGGTGGACTTCCTGTCCGTCGGCTCCAACGACCTGACCCAGTACCTGCTGGCCGTGGACCGCAACAACCCACGGGTGGCCGACCTCTACGACTACCTGCACCCGGCGGTGCTGCAGGCCTTGCAGATCGTGGTGCGCGACGCCCACGCCGAAGGCAAGCCGGTGAGCATCTGCGGCGAAATGGCCGGCGACCCGGCGGCCGCGGTGCTGCTGATGGCGATGGGCTTCGACAGCCTGTCGATGAACGCCACCAACCTGCCGAAGGTGAAGTGGATGCTGCGTCAGATCAACCTGAGCAAGTCCAAGGACCTGCTGGCGGAGCTGATGACCATCGACAACCCGCAGGTCATCCACAGCTCGCTGCAGCTGGCCCTGAAGAACCTGGGGCTGTCGCGGATGATCAACCCGGCGCCGGTCAAGACCGCCTGAGGGCATGTGGCGAGGGAGCGAGCGCCTTCGCCATGTCAGACGCTCAGGTCCACCTCCCCCAGATGCCCGCCGAACGGGCCGAAGCTGCGCTCCACGATCCGGCGCGTGCCGTCCGCCTGCACGATCAGCGCCGTGCTCGCCCGCGTCCCGTAGCTCTGGCTGGCGATGAACACGCTCGACAGCAGCGACTCGGTCGTCCGTCCCACGCCGGTGTCCGGCAACTCCGCCTCCGGCGCCGGCTGCGCGTCGGCCAGCAGCGCCAGCAACCGTTCGGGCTGCGGATCGTCCAGCGCCGCGCTCAGGGCCGCCTTGGCCTTGAGCAGTTTCGGCCAGGGCGTGTCCAGCCCGGCGTTGGACAGTCCGTAGACCCCTGGCGGCAGCATCACCGGCTCCGTGTCGCGGGCGTTGAAGTGCCACAGTTCGTGGGCGTTGCCCAGCAGCAGGTTGAACCCGGCGTACTGCGCCGAGCGTTCGACGACATCGGCCAGATAGTCGTCGATCGACAGCTCCCCGGTCAGGAACCCGGCCACCAGCCCGCCCCGTGAGCGCTGCGCCGGCGGCTGGCCGGGGTCGCGGATGTTGGTCAGCGCCGCGAACCGGCCGTGGGCGCTCAGGCCCAGCCAGGTGCCGCCTGCCTCAAGGTCTCGCCCGGCGTGGACATGAGGCGCCTCCGGCCAGGGGGCCAGCGGCAGGCTGGGCCGGGCGTAGAACTCGTCGCGGTTGGCCGCGACGATCAGCGGCTGGGCATGATCCGGCCGCCAGGCGAAAACGATCAGGCACATAAGGTTGTCCTTGTGCGTTTTTTGCTCACTTTACGCAGTCATCGTCCGCGCATCCATCGCAAGTGGAGCCCGAGGCCATGCATCCGTTACCATGCCGCTCCGGTTTTAGGGACGCGTCGGGGGAGGCGGTCATGGAATTTCTGCTCTATCTGGCGTTGGGCGCCTGCGCAGGCGTGCTGGCTGGGCTGTTCGGGGTCGGCGGCGGGATCATCATCGTCCCGGTGCTGGTGTTCAGTTTCACCTTGCAAGGCTTCGATCCGTCGATCCTGACGCACCTGGCGGTGGGCACGTCGCTGGCGACGATCATCTTCACCTCGGTCAACGCCGTGCGCGAGCACCACCGCCGGGGCGCGGTGCGCTGGCCGATCTTCGTCTGGATGACGGTCGGCATCCTGGTCGGCGCCGGCCTGGGCGCGCTGACTGCCGAAGCGATCTCGGGGCCTCACCTGCAAAAGATCATCGGCGTGTTCGCCCTGGTGATCGCCGCGCAACTGGCCCTGGAGGCCAAGCCCAAGGCCAGCCGCACGGTGCCGGGCAAGCTCGGCCTGACCGTGGCCGGCAGCGTGATCGGCTGGGCCTCGGCGATCTTCGGCATCGGCGGCGGCTCGCTGACCGTGCCGTTCCTGACCTGGCGCAGCGTGCCGATGCAGCAGGCGGTGGCGACATCGTCGGCCTGCGGTTTGCCGATCGCGGTGGCCAGTGCGATAAGTTTCATGATTCTGGGCTGGCACGATCCGCTGCTGCCGGCCCATAGTCTCGGTTTCGTGTACCTGCCGGCGCTGTTGGGGATCGCCCTGACCAGCATGGTCTTCGCCCGCCTCGGCGCGCGCCTGGCCCACAAACTGTCGCCGAAGTTGCTCAAACGCCTGTTCGCCGCTTTGCTGTTCTGCGTGGGCCTGAACTTTCTGTTGTGAGCCGGCGCAATCCTGACTTAATCCTGAGGTGGCAGCGTCCCCCGGGAATGTTGAAGACCTGAACTCTAACGAGGAGTCGCAATGCTGCCTTACCCGCAGATCGACCCGGTGGCGGTTGCCATCGGTCCGTTGAAAATCCACTGGTACGGGCTGATGTACCTGATCGGCATCGGCGGCGCGTGGCTGCTGGCGTCGCGCCGGCTCAACCGTTTCGACCCGACCTGGACGAAGGAGAAGCTCTCCGACCTGGTGTTCTGGCTGTCCATGGGCGTGATCGTCGGCGGGCGCCTGGGCTACGTGCTGTTCTATGACCTGAGCGCCTACCTCGCCAACCCGACGCTGATCTTCGAGGTGTGGAAGGGCGGCATGTCGTTCCACGGCGGCTTCATCGGCGTGATGCTGGCGGCGCTGTGGTTCGGCAAGCGCAACAACAAGTCGTTCTTCCAGCTGATGGACTTCGTCGCGCCGATGGTGCCGATCGGCCTGGGCGCCGGGCGCATCGGCAACTTCATCAACGCCGAGCTGTGGGGCAAGCCGACCGACGTGCCGTGGGCGATGATCTTCCCGCCGTTCAGCGATCCGGCGCAGTTGCCGCGTCACCCGTCGCAGCTTTACCAGTTCGCCCTCGAAGGCGTGGCGCTGTTCCTGATCCTCTGGCTGTTCTCGCGCAAGCCGCGTCCGACCATGGCCGTCTCCGGCATGTTCGCGCTGTTCTACGGGATCTTCCGGTTCATCGTCGAGTTCGTCCGCGTGCCGGACGCGCAACTGGGCTACTTGGCCTGGAACTGGCTGACCATGGGCCAGGTGCTGTGCGTGCCGATGATCGTCGGCGGGCTGTTCCTGATCTGGCTGGCCTACCGTCGCGCGCCGGCGGCGCCGGTCGCTCCGACGGCTTAACATACGGACCCCGGCGCCGGACGCCGGGGCTCAAAGGAAACAGGTAACCCATGAAGCAATATCTTGATCTGGTGTCCCACGTCATCAACAACGGCACCAAACAGGCCAACCGTACCGGCGTGAACACCATCAGCTTTCCGGGCGCCATGCTGCGCTTCGACCTGCAGGAAGGCTTTCCGGCGATCACCACCCGCAAGATGGCCTTCAAGTCGGCCATCGGCGAGATGTGCGGTTTTCTGCGCGGGGTGAACAACGCCGCCGAGTTCCGGGCGCTGGGCTGCAAGGTCTGGGACCAGAACGCCAACGAGAACGCCCAGTGGCTGGCCAACCCGTTCCGTCAGGGCGAGGACGACCTGGGCGAGATCTACGGCGTGCAGTGGCGCAAATGGCCGGCGTACAAGCAGATCCCGCTGAGCAACGCCGCCGCCATCGAGCAGACCCTGAGCCAGGGCTACCGGCAGATCGCCGAGGGCGAAGAGGACGGCCAGGCCTACGTGGTGCTGTACAAGGCCATCGACCAGGTGCGCCAGTGCGTCGACACGATCATCAAGGATCCGGGCAGCCGGCGCATCCTGTTCCACGGCTGGAACTGCGCCCAGCTCGACGAGATGGCCCTGCCGCCGTGCCACCTGCTGTACCAGTTCCACCCGAACGTCGAGACCAAGGAAATTTCCCTGACCCTCTACATCCGTTCCAACGACCTGGGCCTGGGCACACCGTTCAACCTCACCGAAGGCGCCGCGCTGCTGAGCCTGATCGGCCGCCTGACCGGCTACACGCCACGCTGGTTCACCTATTTCATCGGCGATGCGCACGTCTACGAGAACCACCTGGACATGCTCAACGAACAGCTCAAGCGCGAGCCGTTCGCCATGCCGAAACTGAAGATCTCCGACCGCGTGCCGGAATTCGCCAAGACCGGCGTGTACCAGCCGGAGTGGCTGGAACTGGTCGAGCCAAGCGACTTTTCCCTGGAAGGCTACGAGCACCACGCGCCGATGACCGCGCCGATGGCGGTCTGAGGCCCGGCTCCGCAGAGCCTGGGCTGACGCCATCGCCAGCAGGCTGGCTCCCACAAGGAGTTCGGTTGGATGCTGGGGTGGCGTTCACTGCAAGACAATGTGGGAGCGAGCCTGCTCGCGATGACGGTGTGTCAGCCAAGGATGGATCGGCTGACAGACCGCTATCGCCGGCCGGCTCGCTCCCACATTTGTTTTGGGGTGTTCTCAGTGGCCGTGGCTACGGCCCACATGGGAATGCTCCACCTCCGTCGCCGTAACCCCGCCGCTCACTTCCAGCCGTTGCAGGATCCCGCACTGATCCGCCTCCGGCCCTTCGCCGCAGCGCTGGCGCAGGTCGAGCAGTTGCGCCTGCAAGGCCAGCAGGCCGTCGATCCGCGCCTTCACGTGCTGGATGTGCTCGTCGATCAAGGCGTTCACGCTTTCGCATTGATCCTGCGGGCTGTCGCGCAGGGTGAGCAAGGCGCGGATCTCTTCGAGGGTCATGTCGAGGGTGCGGCAGTTGCGGATGAAGGTCAGCCGCTCGGCGTGGGCCTGGGTGTAGACCCGGTAGTTGCCGTCGCTGCGGGCCGGTTCCGGCAGCAGGTTTTCGCGTTCGTAGTAGCGGATGGTCTCCACGGCGCAGTCGGTGAGTTTCGCCAGTTCTCCGATCTTCATGACGGCAATCTCCAAAAGGGTGCTTGACCCTATAGTGGCTACAGGGTCTTTACTTGGCAACAGGCACCTTCATGGACGCGACCGATGAGCGATTCCCTGCATACCCACAGCCACAAACCTGGCGACGAACACGATCACAAGCATGATCACGATCATGGCCACAGCCCGAAACTGCAGCCTGTGCATAAACACGATCACGGCGCCGACGCCTGCTGCGGATCGAAGGTTTTCACGCCTGCGCCTGTTCATTCGAATGAAGATTCCTGCTGCGGATCGAAAGCCGCCATGCCTTCGCTGATTCAATTGAGCGAGGCGCCGAGCGCCGACGCCCGGCTGAGCAGTTTCCGCATCGAGGCGATGGACTGCCCGACCGAGCAGACCCTGATCCAGAACAAGCTCGGCAAGCTGGCCGGCATTCAGCAACTGGAGTTCAACCTGATCAACCGCGTCCTCGGCGTGACCCACACGCTGGCGGACACCGCGCCGATCACCGAGGCGATCAAGTCCCTGGGCATGCAGGCCGAACCGCTGGAGGCCGGCGTCGAGACGCCCGCCCCGGCGCCGGTGAAAAAGCACTGGTGGCCGCTGGCGCTGTCCGGCGTCGGTGCGCTGGCGGCGGAGGTCATCCATTTCACCAACGCCGCGCCGACCTGGGTGGTGGCGATCGTCGCGCTGGTGTCGATCCTCAGCGGGGGCCTTGGCACCTACAAAAAGGGCTGGATCGCCCTGAAGAACCGCAACCTCAACATCAACGCCCTGATGAGCATCGCCGTGACCGGCGCCGTGCTGATCGGCCAGTGGCCGGAAGCGGCGATGGTGATGTTCCTGTTCACCGTGGCCGAGCTGATCGAGGCCCGTTCGCTGGATCGGGCGCGCAACGCCATCAGCGGCCTGATGCAGATGACGCCGGAGCAAGCCACGGTATTGCAGGCTGACGGCAACTGGGCCGAACGTGAGGTCAAAGGCATCGAACTCGGGGCCCGGGTGCGGGTCAAGCCCGGTGAGCGCATCGCCCTCGACGGTGAAGTCGTGAGCGGCAGCTCGACCATCGACCAGGCACCGATCACCGGGGAAAGCCTGCCGGTGGAGAAGACCGTCGGCGACAAGGTGTTCGCCGGCACCATCAACCAGGCCGGTTCCCTTGAGTACACCGTGACCGCGGCGGCCAACAACTCGACCCTGGCGCGGATCATCAACGCCGTCGAACAGGCCCAGGGCGCGCGGGCGCCGACCCAGCGCTTCGTCGACCAGTTCTCGAAGATCTACACCCCGGCGGTGTTCATCCTCGCGCTGGCCGTGGCGGTGATCCCGCCGCTGTTCATGGGCGCGGCGTGGTTCGACTGGATCTACCGCGCACTGGTGCTGCTGGTGGTGGCGTGCCCGTGCGCCCTGGTGATCTCCACCCCGGTGACCATCGTCAGCGGCCTGGCGGCCGCGGCGCGCAAGGGCATCCTGGTCAAGGGCGGCGTGTACCTGGAGGGCGGCTTCAAGCTCGACTACCTGGCCCTGGACAAGACCGGCACCATCACCCACGGCAAACCGGTGCAGACCGATTACCTGTCGCTCGACCCGACCGCCGAAGCGCTGGCCCCGGCCATCGCCGCCGCATTGGCCGGGCGTTCCGACCACCCGGTGTCGCTGGCCATCGCGAACGTTGCTGTGGATAAGAATCTGATCCTGCCGCTTGTGGATAACTTCACCGCCCTGGCCGGTCGCGGGGTGAAGGGCGAGGTGGACGGCCAGACCTACCACCTGGGCAACCACCGCCTGGTGGAAGAGTTGGGCCTGTGCTCGCCGCAGCTGGAAGAAAAGCTGTTCGCGCTGGAGAAGCAGGGCAAGTCCGTGGTGCTGCTGCTCGACCGCTCGGGCCCGCTGGCGCTGTTCGCCGTGGCCGACACGGTCAAGGACACCAGCCGCGAAGCCATTCGCCAATTGCACGATTTGGGCGTGAAAACCCTGATGCTCACCGGCGACAACGTCCACACCGCCCAGGCGATCGCGGCGCAGGTCGGCATCGACCAGGCCAAGGGCGACCTGCTGCCCACCGACAAGCTGCAAGCGATCGAAGACCTGTATGCCCAGGGCCACCGGGTCGGTATGGTCGGCGACGGCATCAACGACGCCCCGGCGCTGGCCCGGGCCGAAATCGGCTTCGCCATGGCGGCGGCCGGCACAGACACCGCCATCGAAACCGCCGATGTCGCCCTGATGGACGACGATCTTCGCAAGATCCCGGCATTCATCAGCCTGTCGCGCAACACAGCGACAATCCTCAAGCAGAACATCGCGTTGGCGCTGGTGATCAAAGCGATCTTTCTTGGGGTAACCTTCGCCGGGGTCGCCACCATGTGGATGGCGGTGTTCGCCGACATGGGCGTCAGCCTGCTGGTGGTGTTCAACGGTTTGCGCCTGCTGCGCAAGTAAGAGAGAGGGGCGGTTGTGCTGAGTGCCGAGCTGAAGGCGTTTTACATGGTGGCCCGGTTGGGCAGCATCACGCTGGCGGCAAAGAAGCTGGGCCTGAGCCAACCGACCGTGACCACCCAGATCCGCCATCTGGAGAGCCAATACTCGGTGGAGCTGTTCTACCGCGGCGGCCGGCGCCTGAGCGTCAGCGACGAGGGCGCGCGGCTGCTGCCGATGGTCAAGGCGCTGCTGCAGCAGGAAGCCGACATCGAGTTCTTCCTGCGCAACAGTGGTCAGGTGCAGGGCACGCTGCGCATCGCCGCCACCGCGCCGTATTACATCCTCGACCTGGTGAAGGCGTTCCGCGAGCGTCTGCCTCAGGTGGAGGTGTCGGTGGAGATCGGCAACTCCCAGCAGGTGCTCGAAGCGCTGGAGGATTACCGGGTGGACGTCGCGGCCTCGTCGCAGTTGCTGGAGGACGCGCGGCTGATCCGCCGGGTGCTCGGCAGCGACCCGCTGGTGCTGGCGGTGCATCGCGACCATCCGCTGGCGGCGCATGACCATGTGACGCTGAGCGCGCTGGCCGGGCATACCCTGCTGAAGCGCGAGTCCGGCTCGACCACCCGGCGCCTGACCGAAGAGCTGCTGGCCGGCGCCGGCGTGAGCTTCGGCCCGCTGCTGGAGATCGGCAGCCGCGAGTCGATCCGCGAGGCGGTGCTGCGCAACATCGGCATCAGCATCATCGCCCGCCAGGAAGTGCCCCACGATCCGCAGCTGCGGGTGCTGACCCTGGAGAACGCGCCGCAGATCCCCGAGTATCTCTACTGCCTGAAGGAACGCAAGAATGCGCGCTTGCCGGCGGCGTTTCTGGGTTTGGCACAAGAGATGTGCCCAGCCTGAGGCTTTTCGGTGCCTGTGCCGGCCTCATCGCCAGCAGGCTGGCTCCTAGATTGAAATGCGTTCCCCTGTAGGAGCCAGCCTGCTGGCGATGGCGCCGGGCCGGACAACCCAAATCCATGAATACCACTATCGGCCGTTTTTGCCCGGCTGCCATATGACGGACGCATTACAACCCTAGGATGGCCCCCATCTGCTCGATGAGGCCTGTCCATGAACCCTGCAACCGTCCTGACCACTCCCGGCGCACCGATGAAAGTGCGCAACGTGCAAAAGCGCTTCGGCGCGTTCACGGCGCTGGACAACGTCTCCCTCGACGTGGCCGCCGGCGAGCTGGTGTGCCTGCTCGGCCCGTCGGGCTGCGGCAAGACCACCTTGCTGCGCTGCATCGCCGGCCTGGAGAAGCAGGACAGCGGCGAGCTGTACCTCGGTGAGCGCGACGTGTCCCACCTCGCGCCCCAGGCCCGGGACTACGGCATCCTGTTCCAGTCCTACGCACTGTTCCCCAACCTGACCGTCGAAGCGAACATTGCCTACGGCCTGGCCGGCAGCGGCCGCGACGAAGTGCGCCGCCGGGTCGGTCAGATGCTGGAGCTGGTGGGCCTGGTCGGCAGCGAGAAAAAGTACCCCGGCCAACTGTCCGGCGGTCAGCAGCAACGGGTCGCCCTGGCCCGGGCATTGGCGCCGTCGCCGTCGCTGCTGCTGCTCGACGAGCCGATGTCGGCCCTCGACGCCCGGGTGCGCGAGCACCTGTGCACCGAACTGCGCCAACTGCAGCGGAGCCTCGGCATCACCACCCTGATGGTCACCCACAACCAGGACGAAGCCATGCTGATGGCCGACCGCATCGCCGTGATGCACAACGGCAAGGTCGAGCAGTACGCCACGCCCCAGGAGATCTACGACCGCCCGGCCACGCCGTTCGTCGCCGAATTCGTCGGCCAGGGCAACTGGCTGCCGTTCCAGCGCAGCAGCGACAGCCACGCGCGGGTCGGCGGGATGAACCTGCGTCTGGCCGACGGCAGCGTCCACAGTCCTTCCGGCCGCCTGTTCTGCCGTCCGGAAGCGATCAGCGTCAATCCGCTGGTGCACGAGGAAAACCTGTTCCCGGCCAAGGTGCGTGAGATCACCTTCCTCGGCAACCGCTGCCGCATGAGCTTCGAACTCGACCAGTTGCCGGGCCATGCGCTGCTCGCCGAACTGGCCCCGGAAGCCATGCCGCGCCTGGGCGCGCAGCAGATCATGGTGGCCCTGCCGCCGCGCAGCCTGCAGGTGTTCGCCTGATGAGCATGAACAGGGCGCTGCCGCTGCCGCACAAGCAGGCGCGGCAGGTGTCCGGGGCCGAGGTCGGCGACCGGATCTTCGTGCTCGGCGGCAAGCTCCTGCTGCTGGTGCTGCTCGGGGTGGCGGTGCTGCTGCCGCTGTTGGCGATCTTCTGGCGCGGCTTCAGCAGCGAAGCCGGGCAGGGCGGCGGCTGGCTCGCCGCGAAAGAACTGGTGAGCAGCGACAATTTCCACTGGCTGCTCGGCAACAGCCTGAAGGTTTCCCTCAGCGTCGCGGCCATCGTCGTACCGCTGGCCTACCTATTTGCCTACGCCTTGCAGCGCACGTTGATTCCCGGCAAAGGCCTCTGGCGCGGGATTTCGTTGCTGCCGCTGATGGCGCCATCGATGCTGCCGGGGATTGCGCTGGTCTATCTGTTCGGCAATCAGGGCCTGCTGCGCGGCCTGCTGTCGGACAACATTTACGGTTTCTGGGGGATTGTTCTGGGTGAGGTGATCTACACCTTCCCACACGCTTTGATGATCTTGCTGTCAGCCCTGTCGCTGGCGGATGCGCGACTGTTCGATGCTGCGTCGAGCATGGGCGCCAGTCCTGCGAAAGCCTTCCGCAGCATCACTTGGCCCGCGACCCGTCAGGCCGTGTTCGCCGCGTTCTGTCTGGTGTTCACCCTGACCATCACCGATTTCGGTGTGCCGGTGGTGGTCGGTGGCGACTATCAGGTGCTGGCGCTGGAAGCCTACAAAGCGGTGGTCGGCCAGCAGCAATTCGGCCGCGGCGCGTTGATCGGCATGCTGCTGCTGCTGCCGGCGCTGTTCAGTTTCGGCGTCGATGCCTGGTTGCGTCGCCGTCATGGCGACGCCATGAGCGGTCGCGCCCAGGTGTTCAAACCGGCACCGTCTAAGAAGCGCGATGTCTTTTATCTCAGCGTTGTCCTGCTGATCAGCGCAGCGTTGCTGCTGGTGTTCGGCATGGCCGTGTTCTCGTCGCTGGTGAAGTTCTGGCCGTACAACCTGTCGCTGTCGCTCAACCATTACCGGTTCGACGAGACCGCCGGCGGCGGCTGGCTGGCCTACGGCAACAGCCTGAAGATGGCGCTGGGCTCGGCGCTGATCGGCAGCGCGCTGATCTTCACCGGCGCCTACCTGATGGAAAAGACCCGCAGCCAGCGCGGGCTGAATCTGACGCTGAGGATGCTCAGTTTCGTACCGATGGCGGTGCCGGGGCTGGTGCTCGGTCTGGGTTACGTTTTCTTCTTCAACCTGACCGGCAACCCGCTGCACGTGCTGTACGGAACCATGACCCTGCTGATCGTCTGCACCATTGCTCACTATTTGACCACTGCGCAGATGACTGCCACCACCGCGCTGCGCCAGCTCGACGCCGAGTTCGAAGCCGCCGCGCTGTCGCTGAAAGCGCCGCTGTACCGCCATTACCTGCGGGTGACCGTGCCGATCTGCCTGCCGGCGCTGCTGGACATCGTGCGCTACCTGTTCGTGTCGGCGATGACCACCGTGTCCGCCGCGATCTTCCTTTACAGCCCCGACACCATCCTTGCGGCGGTGGCGGTGCTGAACATGGACGACGCCGGCAACGTCGGCGGCGCAGCGGCGATGTCGACCCTGATTCTGTTCACCTCGGCAGGCGTGTCCTTGCTGCTGGCGTGGGCTTCGCGCGGCTTGCTGCGCCGTTCCCAGGCCTGGCGGCAGACCCCGCCCGGCCATTGATTTTCGTCCCATCCCCTCAACTCAAGACAGGAAAAGATCATGTTCAAGCCTATGGCCCTGGCCGCCGCGCTCGCCACTTTCAGCCTGAATGCCTTCGCGGCGAAAACCGAGTTGACGGTGTACACCGCCCTCGAAGCCGAACAGCTCAAGACCTACAAGGAAGCCTTCGAGAAGGCCAACCCGGATGTCGAGATCAAGTGGGTGCGCGACTCCACCGGGATCATCACCGCCAAGCTGCTGGCCGAGAAGGAGCGCCCGCAGGCCGACGCGGTCTGGGGCCTGGCGGCGTCGAGCCTGGCGATCCTCGACCAGCAGGGCATGCTGCAAAGCTATGCGCCGAAGGACCTGGGCAAGATCGGCGGCAACTACCGCGATGCCGCCAATCCGCCAGCCTGGGTGGGCATGGACGTGTGGGCGGCGACCATTTGCTTCAACACCGTCGAGGCCCAAAAGCAGGGCCTGAGCAAGCCGGTGAGCTGGCAGGACCTGACCAAGCCTGAGTACAAGGGCAAGATCGTGATGCCGAACCCGGCCTCGTCCGGCACCGGTTTCCTCGATGTCAGCGCCTGGCTGCAGACCTTCGGCGAGAAGCAGGGCTGGGCCTACATGGACGGCCTGCACCAGAACATCGGCCAGTACGTCCATTCCGGCTCCAAGCCGTGCAAGCTGGCGGCGGCGGGGGAATTCCCGATCGGCATTTCCTTCGAGTACCCGGCCGTTCAGCTCAAGCGTCAGGGCGCGCCGCTGGACATCATCCTGCCGAAGGAAGGCCTGGGCTGGGAGATCGAAGCCACCGCCGTGATCAAGGGCACCGCCCACGAAGAGGCGGCCAAGAAGCTCGCCGACTTCTCCGCAAGCCCGGCGGCCATGGAGCTGTACAAGGAAAACTTCGCCGTGCTCGCCCAGCCGGGCATCGCCAAGCCGCAGACCGAACTGCCGGCGGACTACGAGCAGCGCCTGATCAAGAACGACTTCGCCTGGGCCTCGAAGAACCGCGACGAGATCCTGACCGAGTGGCGCAAGCGCTATGACGGCAAGTCCGAGAAAGTCGCCGCCAAGTAAGATTTTCATCGACTGACAGGGCCCCATCGCCGGCAAGTCGAATCGTCGCACGCAGCTCCCACATTGGCCGGTGTGAAACACACATTGTGTGGACACCACCAAACCTGTGGGAGCTGCGGTTCGACGATTCGACTTGCCAGCGATGGCGGTCTCTCATTCAGAGCACCTCTCAATGACACAACACAAAGACTTGCTGATCATCGGCGCCGGCATCCTGGGCCTGTCCCACGCCTATGCCGCCGCCCGGCACGGCCTCAAGGTCAGCGTCTTCGAGCGTACCGCCACGCCCCTCGGGGCGTCGGTGCGCAATTTCGGCCAGGCGCTGGTCACCGGCCAGCCGCCGGGGCCGATGCTGGAGCTGGCCAAGGCCAGCCGCGAGATCTGGGGCCGGTGGGCGCAGCTCGCCGGCCTGCAACTCAAGCGCAACGGCTCGTACCTGTTCGCCCGCACCGAGGCGGAAGAACAGTTGCTGGAAGCCTTTTGCGCCGGCCGCGCCGTCGAGCACGGCTACCGCGTGGAGCTGCTGCGCGGTGCCGCCCTGCATGACCTGTACGGCGGCCGGTTCAGCCATCACCGCGCCGCGCTGTACGGCCTGGACGACCAGCAGCTGTACTCGCGCGAAGCGATCCCGGCGCTGATCGACTGGCTGCGCCGCGAGCTGGGCGTCGAGTTCCACTTCTCGACCCTGGTGCGCGACGTCGAACCGGGGCGCCTGCACAGCACCGCCGGCACGTTCACGGCCGGGCAGATCATCGTCTGCTCCGGCCACGATTATCAGACCCTGCTGGCCGAGCCCATCGCCGCCCTCGACCCGCAGGTCTGCCGCCTGCAGATGCTGCGCGCCCGGCCCCAGGCCAGCCTCGACCTGCAGCACGCGCTGCTCACCGGCCTCAGTTGCGTGCACTACGGCGCCTTCGCCGACCTGCCGGAAGCGGCGGCGGTGCAGGCGCAGATCCTGCGCGAGACGCCGCACCTGCACGACAACGGCATTCACCTGCTGATCAGCCCCACGCCCCAAGGCGAACTGATCATCGGCGATTCGCACCATTACGGCAGGGATCCGTCGCCGTTCAACGCCGAACAGGTGTACGACTGGATGATCGGCCTGGCCGAGCACACCCTCGGCTGCAAGGTACAGGTGGTCGAGCGCTGGCAGGGCGTCTACGGCGCCCGCGGGCCGGGGCCGTTTTCGTTCCTGCGGCCGGCGCCGGGGCTCGGCGTGGCGCTGATGCACACCGGCGTGGGCATGAGCGTCGGCCCGGCCATGGCCGAGCGCAATGTCGCGCAACTGCTGGAGGAGGTCTGATGGGCCGCCACGAACAGGTGATCGCCGAGGTGTTCGGGCTGTACGAACGCTTCGGTGCCAGCGACTACATCGGCGAGCCGGTGTCGCAGATCGAGCACATGTCCCAGGCGGCGCAACTGGCCATGGCCGAAGGCTTTGACGACGAAGTGGTGCTGGCGGCGTTCTTCCACGACATCGGCCACCTGTGCGCCGAGGGCGCGCAGAGCATGGGCGGCTACGGCGCGGTCAGCCACGAACGCCTCGGCGCCGATTACCTGCGCGAGGCGGGGTTCAGTGAGCGTGTCGCGCGGCTGGTGGAGTATCACGTGCAGGCCAAGCGCTATCTGACGCTCAGGGAGACGGGCTATCACCAACGCCTGAGCGAAGCCAGCCGGCGCACCTTGGCGTATCAGGGCGGGGTGATGACGGAGGCCGAAGCTGAGGCGTTCGAGCGCGATCCGTTGTGCGCCGTCAGCCTGCGGATGCGCCAGTGGGATGAGCTGGCGAAGGAGACGGCGGTGCCGGTGGTGGATCTTCAGTTGCTGAAGGAGAAGGCGGCGCGGGTGTTGGCCGGCTGAACCGCTGAACCGCAGGGCCGCCATCGCCAGCAGTCTGGCTCCTACAGATCGGCGGCCAGTGAGTCGATCTGCCCCTGTCGTTCGGCCTGATTGAGCTTGGGGTGCGGATTGAGCGATGACCACTGCGGATGCGCCCGCGCCTTGATCAGGGCCTCGGGCAGTTTGCCTTGGCGCCAGGTCTCGTCCTGGGAGGCGGCGACCTGAACGGCATCCATCGCCGCATGGCCCCGGGCGTTCAGGGCCAGCAGCAACTGGCGCTGACGCAACGCCAGCAGGCGCAGCACGTTGTCGTCGACCGTCAGCTCGCGCTGCCCCTTGAGCTTGCCCAGCAAGCGGTTGCCGTAGCTGCGGGCGGTCTGCAGGGCGCCGCCGGCAATCGCGCCGGCCAGGGCGGCGGCGCCGAGGGTGATGCCGCCCACCAGCAGATCGACTCCGGCCCCGGCGGCCGCACCGGCCGCGATGCCGCCGCCGACCCGCACGCCCAGTTGCTTCAGGGTTTCGGGGTTGAACAGGTCATCGCCCCAGCGCCCGTCCAGCAGCGGCAGGTCGCTGGCGGCGGCATCCTGCACGCGGAAGGCATAGAGCTTGAGCAGCGCCTCGACGCAGCGCTGTTCGCGCTGGCGCACGGCCTGGCGCAGTTCGCTGATGGCTTGCTGTTCCTGTGCGGCTTCGCTGGCCACGCTGCGCCGGCAGGCGGCGCAGTCGATCAACAGCTCGGCGATCAGGCGCGCGGCACTCTGTTGGCGGGCGAGGCGTTGGGCCTGCTGGTCGGCGATCAGGCGCTCCAGTTGCGGCCGGGCATTCTCCAGCAGCAGCGCCAGGCTTTCGTACAGCCGCCGTTCGCCGTCCTCCGGCGGGGCGACGCTGTCGAAGCGCACCAGCGCATGCAGGCCAAGACGCGCCAACGCTTCGCGCCATTGCGGCTCGCGGTGGTCGGCGCTGCTGACGAAATTCAGCACCGGCAGCAGCGGTTTGCCGCAGCCGGCCAGCACCTCCAGCTCGTCCCGGTATTTGGCCAGCACCGGTTCGCGGGCATCGATCACGTACAGCCCGGCGTCGGAGGCGAGCAGTTGCCGCAACACCTTGGCCTCTTGCTCGAAACGTTGGCGCGCCTCGCTGCCGTCGAGGAACCGCGCCAGCCGCGCCGGGCCGTCGAGGCGTTCGCCGGGGCGTTCCAGCCGTTCGAGAAAATCCAGCAGGGCGATGGCGTCTTCCAGGCCCGGGGTGTCGTAGAGGTCGAGCAACGGTTCGCCCTCCACCGACAGCCGTGCGCCCTCGACGTGCCGGGTGGTGCTGGGGCGGTGCGAGACTTCGCCGAAGCCGACGTCGCGGGTCAGGGTGCGCAGCAGCGACGTCTTGCCGACGTTGGTGTGGCCGACCACGGCCAGTTTCAGCGGGGCCTTCCAGGCTTCAGTCATGACCGTGCTCCAGCCAGCCCATCGGGGCGCAATCGGCGAACGGCAGCTCCAGCTGCTGCAGCGCCACGTGCCAGTCGCCGAGGCGTTCGGCGTCCAGCGCCTGGCCTTGAGGTGCCTGCAACAGCCAGACGCGGGTGGCGGCGGCATTGCGCGCCAGTTCGGCGATCAGCGCCAGGCTGCCGCGGTCCGGCGAACGCCGGGGATCGCAGGCGATGGCCAGACGTGCGGGCGGGAAGCGGGTCAGCTGTTCAAGCAGGCGGTGCCGGGATTCGCGGCTGTCGAGGATGCCGGCGTCGCTGACGCCTTTGGGCAATGCCGGCGGCCACGGGCGCTGGTCGTCCAGCTCGATCGCCACCAGCAGCGCCCCTTCGCTGACCTCTGCGCCGACGGCGCTTTCGACCCGGTGCAGGTGCTCCGGCGCCGCGTCGTTGATGCCTAAGCGCTCGCTGCTGGGCATCAGGCGTTCACGCAGCTGGGCGTAGCCGGGCAGGTTCAGGTCCAGGTGCAGGCGGGCGCGTCCGCGGTGCCAGCGCCAGCGGCACAGCAGCATCAGGATCAGCCGCGGCAGCACGCCGTAGATCAGCACCGCGCCGACCAGCCAGATGGCCCAGGCCTGGCGCACCAGCGCCCGGTTGTAGTCGCCGTCCAGGCCGACGCGGATCATGTCCACCCGTGGCGCGCTCCAGCCCAGGGCGTGGGGGACAGCGGTCAGGGCATCGGTCAGCGCCGCGAAGAAGTCGGCGCCCAGCAGGGTGCTTTCCCAGATGAAGTCGTATTGCCGGGTCGCCATCAGCAGCACCAGCATGATCAGGGCGCTGAGCATGATCAGCAGCCAGAGTCCGTTGACCAGCGTGCCGATGGCCCAGCGGTTGAGCCGGTGCCGTTGCAGGAGCAGCATCAGCGCCGGCGGCAGTTGGGCGGCCTTGGCGTCCCGGGCGAGTTTCTCGCTGAGCCACAGCCACAGGCGGCCCAGCGCCGCGCCGTGCTCCCCGGCAAACACCAGGCCGACCGCCCAGCTCAGCAGCAGAATCAGGTTCAGCCCGAGCAACGTGCCCAAGGCCCAGAAAATGTTGACCGGCCCGAGGCCGTTGCCCAGCGCGGAAAACGCCATGCCCGCCCCGGTGATGCAGGCCAGCGCCGCCATCAGCAGCACCGCCAGGCGTGCGCCTTGCAGCCAGTGCTTGAGCGCGGCGGTCAGCCCGTCGCGCTCGGCCAACCACAGCGCCCGGCGCTGGATGCGCCCCGGCAGGTCGCCGCCGGCCGCGCGGGCCAGGCGATTGGCTTCCAGATCGTCCAGGGAACCTGCGTGTTCTTCGCGCAGGCGCACGGTTTCGGTGAGCCAGAGGTTTTGCAGTGAAGTCAGTTCAGTCACGCGGCATCCCGTTGCTTGATTGAGCCGTGAGCATAACCGCTGCGGCGCTTATCGGGGTAAGCGCGGCTCTGCTATCCTCGCCGGCATGACTAAATCACTCCCCCTCAGCCTGATCGCAGCCCTCGGCGAAAACCGTGTGATCGGCATCGACAACAGCATGCCCTGGCACCTGCCGGGGGACTTCAAATACTTCAAGGCCACGACGCTCGGCAAGCCGATCATCATGGGCCGCAAGACCTGGGATTCGTTGGGTCGCCCGTTGCCGGGCCGTCTGAATATCGTGGTCAGCCGTCAGGCCGGTCTGGCGCTGGAAGGCGCGGAAGTCTATCCGTCGCTGGAAGCCGCCGTGGTTCGTGCCGAAGAATGGGCGAAAGAGCAGGGCGTCGACGAGTTGATGCTGATCGGCGGTGCGCAGTTGTATGCGCAGGGGCTGGCGCAGGCGGATCGTTTGTACCTGACCCGCGTGGCACTGAGCCCGGAAGGGGATGCGTGGTTTCCGGAGTTCGATCTGAACCAGTGGAAGCTGGTGTCGAACGTGCCGAATCCGGCTGAAGGCGACAAGCCGGCCTACCACTTCGAAGTCTGGGAAAAAGCCTGAATCTGCGGCGAGGGAGCACGCTCCCTCGCCACAACGTCAATCAAGCCTGAGCAAGCTCCGCATGCTCATCGGCCTCCAGCAGCGCCTTGTCGGTCTGCTGCATCACTTGGCTGGTGATCGCCCCGGCGGTGATCGAACCGCTCACGTTCAATGCCGTGCGGCCCATGTCGATCAGCGGCTCGACCGAAATCAGCAACGCCACCAATGACACCGGCAAGCCCATGGCCGGCAGCACGATCAGCGCCGCGAACGTCGCGCCGCCGCCCACGCCCGCCACACCGGCCGAGCTCAGGGTCACGATGGCCACCAGCGTGGCGATCCACAGCGGATCCAGCGGGTTGATGCCCACGGTCGGCGCCACCATTACCGCCAGCATGGCCGGATAGAGGCCGGCGCAGCCGTTCTGGCCGATGGTCGCGCCGAACGAGGCGGCGAAGCTGGCCACCGACTGCGGGATGCGCAGACGGCTGGTCTGCGCTTCGATGCTCAGCGGGATGGTCGCCGCGCTGGAGCGGCTGGTGAAGGCGAACGTCAGCACCGGCCAGATCTTGCGGAAGAAGCGCAGCGGGTTGATCCCGGCCGCCGACACCAGCACGCCGTGCACGACGAACATCAGGCCCAGGCCCAGGTACGACACGACCACGAAGCTGCCCAGCTTGATGATGTCCTGCAGGTTGGAGCCGGCCACCACCTTGGTCATCAGCGCCAGCACGCCGTACGGGGTCAGCTTCATCACCAGGCGCACCAGGCGCGTCACCCAGGCTTGCAGGGTGTCGATGGCGTTGATCACTTTCTGGCCTTTGTCGGCGTCATCCTTGAGCAGCTGCAGCGCAGCCATGCCCAGGAACGCGGCGAAGATCACCACGCTGATGATCGAGGTCGGCTTGGCCCGCGCCAGGTCGGCGAACGGGTTCTGCGGGATGAACGACAGCAGCAGCTGCGGCACGTTGAGGTCGGCGACCTTGCCGGCGTAGTCGGTCTGGATGGTTTGCAGGCGGGCCATTTCCTGGGTGCCGGCCACCAGGCCTTCGGCGGTGAGGCCGAACAGGTTGGTCAGGCCGATGCCGATCAGCGCGGCGATCGCGGTGGTGAACAGCAGCGTGCCGAGGGTCAGGAAGCTGATCTTGCCCAGCGACGAAGCGTTGTGCAGTCGGGCCACGGCGCTGAGGATCGAGGCGAACACCAGCGGGATCACGATCATTTGCAGCAGTTGCACGTAACCGTTGCCCACCAGGTCGAACCAGCCGATCGAGGCTTTGAGCACCGGGTCGCCGGCACCGTAGACGGTGTGCAGCGCCACGCCGAAGCCCACGCCGAGCGCCAGCGCGAGCAGGACTTTTTTCGCCAGGCTCCAGGAGCTATGGCGGGTTTGCGCCAAGCCGAAGAGCAGGGCGAGGAACACCAGCAGATTGAGGATCAGCGGCAGATTCATGAGGACTCCCGAAAAGACGTTGCCAGCAGCCTTCCGGGGCCGCTGCGAACCGGAAAGCCTAACAGCTTGATTTGCAATGAATTAATACCGAAATCGCAGGGTGTCCGTCGTTTTTGGAATAAGCGCATGTCGCATCCACGATGCAACTGGCGCAAAAAAGACGCACGCGGTCGCTGACAGACGGGAACTGTCACACTGATTTGTTAGCGTCGATTCCTTTCAACCGGGGAGAAACGCTGATGAAATTCGCACCGACATTTCTGGCTGCCGCACTCTGCCTTGGCCTCGCTGGCCAGGCGCTCGCCACCGACTTGAAGCACTGGCCCGCGGATCAGGCCAAGGCCCTGGACGCGATGATCGCGGCCAACGCTAACAAGGGTAACTACGCGGTGTTCGACATGGACAACACCAGTTACCGCTACGACCTTGAAGAGTCGCTGCTGCCGTTCATGGAAAACAAGGGCCTGATCACCCGGGACAAGCTCGACCCCTCCCTGAAGCTGATGCCGTTCAAGGACACCGCCGACCATAAGGAAAGCCTGTTCAGCTACTACTACCGCCTCTGCGAAGTCGACGACATGGTCTGCTACCCCTGGGTGGCGCAAGTGTTCTCCGGCTTCACCCTCAAGGAACTCAAGGGCTACGTCGACGAAATGATGGCCTCGGGCAAGCCGGTGCCGGCCACCTATTACGAAGGCGACGTGGTCAAGAAGCTCGACGTCAACCCGCCGAAGCTCTTCACCGGCCAGCAAGAGCTGTACAACAAGCTGATGGAGAACGGCATCGAGGTCTATGTGATGACCGCCGCTTCGGAGGAACTGGTGCGCATGGTCGCGGCGGATCCGAAGTACGGCTACAACGTCAAGCCGCAGAACGTCATCGGCGTGTCGCTGCTGCTCAAGGACCCCAAGACCGGCGAGCTGACCACCGCCCGCAAGCAGATCACCGCCGGCAAGTATGACGAGAAGGCCAACCTCGGCCTGGAACTGACCCCGTACCTGTGGACCCCGGCCACCTGGATGGCCGGCAAGCACGCGGCGATCCTGACCTACATCGACGAGTGGAAGAAGCCGGTGCTGGTGGGCGGCGACACCCCGACCAGCGACGGCTACATGCTGTTCCACGATGTTGACGTGGCCAAGGGCGGCATCCACCTGTGGGTCAACCGCAAGGACAAGTACATGAGCCAGCTCAACGGCATGATGGCCAAGCACGCCGCGGCCCAGGCCAAGGAAGGCTTGCCGGTGACGGCGGACAAGAACTGGGTGATCGTCAAGCCGGAAGAGATCCAGTAAGCCGCGGTCCTGGGCGGTTCCTGGGGGCGCTACGGTCTTGAGCCTGTGGCGCCTCGACGGGCGCCATCGCCAGCCCAGGCAAAAAAATGCCCCGCACATGGCGGGGCATTTTTATGCGCGACGGTTAAGCATTACAGCCCGTCGAGCATCGCCTTGTTGCGCACCGCACCCTTGTCGGCGCTGGTGGCGAGCAGGGCGTAGGCCTTCAGGGCGGTGGTCACCTTGCGCGGACGCTGTTCGGCCGGCTTCCAGCCTTTCTTGTCCTGCTCGACCCGGCGCGCGGCCAGTTCTTCATCGCTGATCAACAGGTTGATCGAACGGTTCGGGATGTCGATCAGCACCTTGTCGCCGTCCTGCACCAGGCCGATGGCGCCGCCCGCCGCCGCTTCCGGCGAAGCGTGGCCGATGGACAGGCCCGAGGTGCCGCCGGAGAAGCGGCCGTCGGTGAGCAGGGCGCAGGCTTTGCCCAGGCCCTTGGACTTCAGGTAGGAGGTCGGGTAGAGCATTTCCTGCATGCCCGGGCCGCCTTTCGGGCCTTCGTAGCGGATGATGACGATGTCGCCTTCCTTCACTTCGTCGGCGAGGATGCCGCGCACGGCGCTGTCCTGGCTTTCGAAGATCTTCGCGTTGCCTTCGAAGACCAGGATCGACTCGTCGACGCCGGCGGTCTTCACCACGCAGCCGTCCAGCGCGATGTTGCCGTACAGCACGGCCAGGCCGCCTTCTTTGGAGTAGGCGTGCTCGACGCTGCGGATGCAGCCGTTCTCGCGGTCGTCGTCCAGGGACGGCCAGCGGGTGGACTGGCTGAACGCGGTCTGGGTCGGAATGCCGGCAGGGCCTGCCTTGAAGAAATGGTGCACGGCCTCGTCGTTCGTCTGGGTGATGTCCCACTTGGCGATGGCTTCTTCCATGCTGCGGCTGTGCACGGTCGGCAGGTCCGTGTGCAGCAGGCCGCCGCGGGCCAGCGAACCGAGGATGCTGAAGATGCCGCCGGCGCGGTGCACGTCTTCCATGTGGTACTTCTGGATGTTCGGCGCGACCTTGCACAGCTGCGGCACCTTGCGCGACAGGCGATCGATGTCGCGCAGGTCGAAGGCGATCTCGGCTTCCTGGGCGGCGGCCAGCAGGTGCAGGATGGTGTTGGTCGAACCGCCCATGGCGATGTCGAGCATCATGGCGTTCTCGAACGCCTTGAAGTTGGCGATGTTGCGCGGCAGCACCGACTCGTCGTTCTCGCCGTAGTAGCGCTTGCACAGCTCGACGATGGTGCGGCCGGCCTCGAGGAACAGCTGTTCGCGGTCGCTGTGGGTGGCCAGGGTCGAACCGTTGCCCGGCAACGCCAGGCCCAGGGCCTCGGTCAGGCAGTTCATCGAGTTGGCGGTGAACATGCCGGAGCACGAACCGCAGGTCGGGCAGGCGCTGCGCTCGTACTCGGCGACCTTCTCGTCAGAGGCGCTGGAGTCGGCGGCGATCACCATGGCGTCGACGAGGTCGAGGCCGTGGCTGGCCAGTTTGGTCTTGCCGGCTTCCATCGGGCCGCCGGAGACGAAGATCACCGGGATGTTCAGGCGCAGGGCGGCCATCAGCATGCCGGGGGTGATCTTGTCGCAGTTGGAGATGCAGACGATGGCGTCGGCGCAGTGGGCGTTGACCATGTATTCGACGGAGTCGGCGATGATCTCGCGGCTCGGCAGCGAATAGAGCATGCCGTCGTGGCCCATGGCGATGCCGTCGTCCACGGCGATGGTGTTGAATTCCTTGGCGACGCCACCGGCCCGTTCGATTTCGCGGGCGACCAGTTGGCCCAGGTCCTTGAGGTGGACGTGGCCCGGCACGAACTGGGTGAAGGAGTTGGCGACGGCGATGATCGGCTTCTTGAAGTCGTCATCCTTCATCCCGGTGGCGCGCCACAGTGCGCGGGCGCCGGCCATGTTGCGGCCGTGGGTGGAAGTCTTTGAACGGTAATCAGGCATTGGAGCACTCCGGGCGGCTAATCAGGTACTAAAGGGGAGTGAGCTTCTGTTGACGTCCGGAACACCCGAAAATGGCCGTGTGTCCTGATGCTGCCGATGACTTTGCGGGATCGCCGCTTGCCTCAGCCTGAGCTCATAAACCCGCCGGGGATGAATGGCGATGAATCCCGCGATTCTACACCGCTGGCGTCTGGAGGGAATGGCGCAAAACGCTGTTCGGCCGCCGAGGGCGCCTGCGGGATGACGGCCGGCGGTTTCAGTCGCGGCCCGGCTGCGCGACGGCGCCGTGACGAAGGCCTTCGGCCCGGCGGTTGATGCGGGCGTTCAGCCCCAGCGCCACGCCGCCGAGGATCAGGAAGCAGCCGCCGAGGGTGGGTTGCAGGTCGGCCGGGCTCAGGCTGATCAAGGCGCTGATCGCCCCGCCGCAGATGAAGACCAGGGTGCTGCCGGCCGAGGCCGAGGTGCCCGCGTGCTCGGGATAAAGATCCATGGCCCGAGAGGTGGCCGCTGGCCGGACGATGGTGGTGCCGGCGGTGCAGATCAGCATCGGCACCAGCACCGTCGCCGGGGTCAGCGCAAAGCCCGAAGGCAGGCACAGCAGGGCCAGGCCGGCCAGCAGGATCAGGCCCAGCCCTGCGGTGATCTGCCGGGCGGGCGTGATCCGTCGGCTCAGCACGGTGGCGACGATGCCCCCCAGCACATAGGCGGCGCCGTAGACCAGCAGGACAAGGGAGAACTCATAGGCGGACAGTTGCAGGCGGTCCATGAAGATCAGCGGCGAAATCACGATGAACGAGAAGTGGCAAGCGAAGGCGAAGGCCGATATCAGCCAGTAACCGACGAAGTCGAAATCGCCCAGCACCCGGCGGTAGGTCAGCAGGAAGTGCGCCGGGGCACCTGCGGCCGTCGGACGGCCCCCTGGCAGGAACAGCCCCGCCTTGAGCAGCACCGCCGAGGCCAGCGCCGCGAATGCCCAGAAGCTGGCGCGCCAGCCGAAGGCGGATTGCAGCAGGGTGCCGGCCAACGGTGACACCGAGATGAAAAGACCACCTGCGGTGACCATCAGGATCCGCAACCGGTCACGTTCCTCCCCGTCGAACAGGTCCTGCACCAGGGCCTGGGACAGCACGAAGCAACCGCAGCCCGCCGCCTGCACCACCCGGAACGCCAGGAACATCGCGTAGTCGCGGGACAGCAGGCAACCGACGGCGCCGAGGATCGAGACCGCGATGCCGGCCAGCAGCAGGCACTTGCGTCCGATCACGTCCGACAGCGGGCCGATCAGCAACTGGGAAAAGGCGATGCCCACGGCGAACACGCTGATCGACAGCGCGATGTCCGTGGGCGTGCGCCGGAAATGCTCGGCCAGGGCCGGAAACGACGGCAGCAGGACATCCAGCGGAAACACGCCGAGCAGCACCATCGCCAGCAACAGGCCCACGGCCCCGCGACGTTGGCGGGCGGTCGCCGCCGGAGTTCCTTCATTCATCGATCAGTCCTGCCTTGGCGAAGAGTCTGCGGTTTTGGGGCAACGCGAAGAATCCGGCCTTTGTCAGCGCCGCGAGGGTGGCGACGGCGCCTGCGCGGGCGCGGCGCCGGTTGGCCTGCGCGGTGGCCGCCTCGGCGACGATGTCCGTGGTCGCTTCCTCCTCGATCCCGGCGCTGCGCAGGCTCTGGAGCAGCCAGGCCTCGTCGACCTCGAAGAAGATCCCGATGACCTCCAGCAGCGTTCTTGCCGTGAACGTCCTTTTGCGGGTGTTCATGGTCAGCCAGAGGTAATGGAACACCTCGGCGAAGTAGCGGCTGTGACGGGCCTCGTCGCCCAGATGGTCGCGCAGCATGTCGTCGACGCAGGACACCAGGCTGTCACGGCAGACGTCGAGCAGCTCGCGGGCGATGAGGGTCTCCGAGACGAAGCCGAGCAGGAACCACGCCAGCGGCCGGCTGTGCTGCGGTGTGCGTTCGATCAGGGCGTTGAGCCGGGTGATCCGCCGGGGCATGGCCGGACGCTGGCTGAAACCATAGTGCGCGGCGATCTGTTCGGCCAAGCGGTTGGAGAACAGCGCGTGATACCCCTCGTCCGTGTAGAGCTGGAGCGCGGCGGTCTTCATGCGCGGGGGCACGTAGGCGGGGATCTCGCCATGGACGATGGTTTCCACCGCTCGGTTGACGATGCGGTGTTCGAGCAGGGTGGTGTAGTCGAGAAAGTGCACCAGGTGGTTGGCGGTCAGGCGGTGGATGACCTCGCGCCCGGCTGCTTCGATGGCCGGATGGGCCAGGTACGGCAGGAAGCCTGGGGGAAACCAGTGGCGGGACTCCAGTTGCCGCGCAAGGTCCGCTGGCAACGGGTAGTCATGGCGGCTGACCCGCACCGAGGCGCGGGTGTCCCATTCTCCCAGCGTGAAGCGCAGCGCCCAGGACACCGGCGGTTCGGCCGGGACATCGAGCAGTCGGGTCATGGATTCACCGCCCGTGGGTCCAGCAGGTCCCTCAGTTCCCGGCACATGGCCTGGCCATCGCTGTTGCCGCAGCCGACGAAGAACAAGGGCTGTTCAGGGCTGCCTTCGAGGTTGAGCAGGGTTTCGACCGGGCCGTCGGCGAACGCACCGGTCAGCCAGGTGTTGAGGCCCAATGCCGTGGCCACCAGTTGAAAGGTCTGGGACAGATGGCCGGCCTCGACGAATGCCATCCGGTAAGCCCGTGAGTGGGGGTATTTCCACCAGAGCCGGTCGAACCGGGCGGTGATGAACAGGCCCAGCGGCAGATCGTTGATGAAGTGCTGGCCGCACAGCAGGTTGCCCAGTGCCGAGTCGGGCAGCGGGTTCGTCAGGCTCAAGGTGTGCTGCGCCGGATGGTAGGCATAGACGCCGGGCGCCAGGCCGCCGACGTTCTGCACCAGCAAGAGGCCTTCGCAGGCGTTGAGCCCGCCGCCGGACGGGCTGCTGCGCCGTGCCGTCATGCCCGGGGCGGCGCTGTCGTCGCAGCTGCGTTCGCGCAGATGGCCGAGCGTCAGGTACAGCAGGGTGCTCAGGTCGGTGAGCGCCACGGGGGCCTGGGTGAAGGAGCGGCAGGTCTTCCGGTCAAGCAGCATGGTGTGCAGATCGGCGCCGGCCAACCGGGACGGTTCGGGCAGGGCGATGTGCGCCAGGGTGTCCGGCGGTGTCCGGGTGTCGCCGGGCGCTGGCGTGGCCAGCACGTCGTTGCAATGTTCCAGGTATTGCCTGGACCATTCTTGAATGTTCTGTGGGGGGTGTTCGAAAGGGATGTTTTGGGTGCCGATGTGGTAGATCCTGGAAAGTTCGTCCCATCCCCATTCCGGTGTGTCGGTTTTTGAAGCAGTTAATATTCCGGCTGCCAGAAGTTGTGTGTCTATGATGTTGCTGTCGTCGAAGTTGTTCGGGTTTTCTATAAGTTGCGCGAGGCGAGTCGAATAACGGATATCGAGTTCGTGTTGCGTGTGGTCTTTATAGTTCCAGACAATTTGTGCGGGCGGCTTCGGCAATATGAAAACATGAGGGTTGATGTGCATGAGGCGATTCACTCTGTGCTGTGAGCCTTTGAAGACGCCGGAGTGCCGGCACGCTCCGGCGTCTTCATTTACTTAGCGGGCTTTAGGGGCGACCAGAAAAGCCAGGTTTGCGATTTTGTTGGTTTCCAGAGTGATTGCTTTCATTTGATGAACTCCTTGTTCATTGGTAATTGAAGTCACCTCGTGGTGACAGCTCAATCATAGTTTGTAATGGATTGTTGGCAAGCGGATATTCAGTAGGAATGTTCCAGTAATTTTGTCGGAGCGCTTACCGGTCGAGTTTGGACTTGTAAGTTGTTTCTTGTTGGGTGTTTCTTTTAATGAAATATCCTGCACGTCTGTAGGAAAGAACATGTAGGAAGGAACATGTGGGAAGTTCGATGAGGCAGGGCGGGACGCAGGCCAAAAGCAAAACGGGGAGCCCATGGGCTCCCCGTTTTGCTGTCCGGCCGCGTATCAGCTGTTGGGCAGCAGGCGGCAGGTGATGCTCTTGATGTAGCGGGTTTCCGGGATGGCCGGGTGCACCGGATGATCCGGGCCCTGGGCGCCGCGCTCCAGCAGTTGGATGTTGCGGTCCAGGTGGCGGGCGCTGGTCAGCAGGATGTTCTGCAGGTCGTCTTCCGGCAGGTGCATCGAGCACGACGCGCTGACGAGGATGCCGTCCTTGGTCAGCAGGCGCATGGCCTGCTCGTTCAGGCGGCGGTAGGCGCCTTCGCCGTTCTTCAGGTCTTTCTTGCGTTTGATGAACGCCGGCGGGTCGGCGACGATGACGTCGAAACGCTCTTCGCTGGCCTTGAGTTCCTTCAGGGCTTCGAAGACGTCGCCTTCGATGCAGGTCATCTTGTCGGCGAAGCCGTTCAGCGCGGCGTTGCGCTCCACGCCGTCGAGGGCGAAGCCCGAGGCGTCGACGCAGAACACTTCGCTGGCGCCGAACGCGCCGGCCTGCACGCCCCAGCCGCCGATGTAGCTGTACAGGTCCAGCACGCGCTTGCCTTTGACGTACGGCGCCAGGCGCGCGCGGTTCATGCGGTGGTCGTAGAACCAGCCGGTCTTCTGGCCGCCGATGACCGGGGCTTCGAACTTCACGCCGTTCTCTTCCAGCGGCACCCACTCCGGCACCACGCCGAACACGGTTTCGACGTAGCGCTCTAGGCCCTCGGCATCGCGGGCGGCCGAGTCGTTCTTGAACAGGATGCCGCTCGGCTTGAGCACCTGGGTCAGCGCGGCGATCACGTCGGCCTTGTGGGCTTCCATGGTGGCCGAGGCGAGCTGCACCACGAGGATGTCGCCGAAACGGTCGACCACCAGGCCCGGCAGCAGGTCGGAGTCGCCGTAGACCAGGCGGTAGAACGGCTTGTCGAACAGGCGCTCGCGCAGGGACAGGGCCACGTTCAGGCGGTGCACCAGCAGCGACTTGTCCAGCGCCAGCTTGGCGTCCCGGGACAGCAGGCGGGCGCAGATCAGGTTGTTCGGGCTCATCGCCACGATGCCCAGCGCCTTGCCGCCGGCGGCTTCGAGCAGGGCCTGGTCGCCGGCCTTGAAGCCGTGCAGCGGGGTGGCGGCCACGTCGATTTCGTTGCTGTAGACCCACAGGTGGCCGGCGCGCAGGCGACGGTCGGCGTTGGCTTTGAGGCGCAAGCTAGGCAGGGACATGACGTCGCTCCGGAAAAAAGAGCGGGAGTATACCGTGTTGCGCGCGACGCGGGCCGCAGGAGCGATGAATCACCCGCCGCAGGCGAACCGGCCACACATTTTGCGTACGCCGCCAGGCGCAATCGACGGGGTGGTCTTCAATGAAAGATTTGGCCGATCTGCCCTGCGATGTGTCGTTCGTCGGTTTTTAGGGGTTAGAATCGCCGCCTGTCCCAGAGTGTGTACTTATGTCCCAAGAGCTGACCACCGAACAGATTCAACAGTCCCTGCAGGGCATCAGCGTGCCCGCGCAACCGCAGATCATGGTGGATCTGCAAATGGAGCAGTACATGCCCGACCCGGACCTGGAGACGATCGCCAAGCTGATCTCCCAGGATCCCGGCATGTCCGGCTCGCTGCTGAAGATCGTCAATTCGCCGTACTACGGCCTGAGCAACAAGATCACCTCGATCAAGCGCGCGGTGAACCTGTTGGGCAGCCGTTCGATCATCAACCTGATCAACGCGCAGTCGATCAAGGGCGAGATGAACGACGACACCATCGTCACCCTCAACCGTTTCTGGGACACGGCCCAGGACGTGGCGATGACCTGCCTGACCCTGGCCAAGCGCGTCGGCACCGAAGCGTGCGACGAGGCCTATGCGCTGGGCCTGTTCCATGACTGCGGCGTGCCGCTGATGCTGCAGCGCTTCCCCGACTACATGTCGACGCTCGAAGAGGCCTACGCCAGCGCCAGCGCCGAATGCCGGGTGGTGGACACCGAAAACCGCGTGTACAACACCAACCATTCGGTGGTCGGCTACTACACCGCCAAGTCCTGGCGCCTGCCGGAGCACGTCAGCAACGCCATCGCCAACCACCACAACGCGCTGGCGATCTTCAGCGACGAGTCTTCGCGCAACAACCAGATGAAGAACCTGCTGGCGATCCTCAAGATGGCCGAGCACATCTGCGCCTCCTACCGGGTGCTGGGCAACCAGGCCGAAGACCATGAGTGGAACTGCGTAGGTCCTTTGGTGCTCGACTACGTCGGCCTGTCCGAGTATGACTTCGAGACCCTCAAGCAGACGATCCGCGAGCTCGGCGCCCACTGATTCGAGAACACCATGCCTGAATTGCCGGAAGTCGAGACCACCCGCCGGGGCATCGCCCCGCACCTGGAGGGCCAGCGGGTCAGCCGGGTGATCGTGCGCGAGCGCCGTCTGCGCTGGCCGATCCCCGAAGACCTCGATGTGCGGCTGTCCGGCCAGCGCATCGTGCAGGTCGACCGGCGGGCCAAGTACCTGCTGATCAACGCCGAGGTCGGCACGCTGATCAGCCATCTGGGCATGTCGGGCAACCTGCGGCTGGTGGAGGCGGGGTTGCCGGCGGGCCGGCATGAGCATGTCGACATCGAACTCGAATCGGGCCTGGCCCTGCGCTACACCGATCCGCGCCGGTTCGGCGCCATGCTCTGGAGCACCGATCCGCTGCAACACGAGCTGCTGATCCGCCTGGGGCCTGAGCCGTTGACCGACCTGTTCGACGGCGAGCGGCTGTTCCAGCTGTCGCGGGGGCGGTCGATGGCGGTCAAGCCGTTCATCATGGACAACGCGGTGGTGGTGGGCGTGGGCAACATTTACGCGACCGAAGCGCTGTTCGCCGCCGGCATCGATCCGCGCCGCGAAGCCGGGGGCATTTCCCGGGCGCGCTACCTGAAGCTGGCCATCGAGATCAAACGCATCCTCGCCGCCGCCATCGAGCGCGGCGGCACCACGCTGCGCGACTTCATCGGCGGCGATGGCCAGCCGGGGTATTTCCAGCAGGAGCTGTTCGTCTACGGCCGCGGCGGCGAGCACTGCAAGGTGTGCGGCACCGGGCTGCGGGAAATCAAGCTCGGCCAGCGCGCAAGCGTCTGGTGCCCGCGCTGCCAGACCTGAGGCAAAACGGCTGAAAAGCTCCTACGGTCTATAGTGAGGTGTCTCACTGTTCAGCCCGAAGGATCGTGCCATGAAATCCCTTCCTGCCCTGCTCATCGCACTGTCGCTGTGTGCCAGCCTGCCCGCCCGGGCGACGGAGGGCGGCAGCGGCGATCCGCGCTACGCCATCCAGAACCCGCCGGCCTACGCCATGATCGGCGACCTGCTGATCGCCCGGCCGTTGCTGACGGTGGCGACGGTGATCGGGGCGGGGGTGTTTGTCGTGTCGTTGCCGTTCACGGCCTTGGGCGGCGGGATCGGCGATGCCGGAGAGGCGCTGGTGGTGGCGCCGGCGAAAGCGGCGTTCGCGCGGTGCCTGGGGTGCACGGGGGAGGGGTTCGAACAGCGCGAGTGAACTGTTCCGGGTGGTCGGTGACGCTATCGCCAGCAGGCTGGCTCTCACATGGGATCTGCGCCCAGTGGGAGCCAGCCTGCTGACGATGAGGCCGATAGGGCCCGGATCAGGCCTTGCCGGTGATCCGGCGGTACTTGGCCATCAGTTGCTCTTCGGTTTCCGGATGGGCTTCGTCCAGCGGGATGCAGTCCACCGGGCAGACCTGCTGGCACTGCGGCTCGTCGTAGTGGCCCACGCACTGGGTGCACAGGTTCGGGTCGATCACGTAGATCTCTTCGCCTTGGGAAATGGCCTCGTTCGGGCACTCGGGTTCGCAGACGTCGCAGTTGATGCAATCGTCGGTGATGATCAGGGACATGCTAACTCCAGCCGGGGCGGCAGGCCCGGGCGCTATCTATCAGTGCGCGCAATTGTGCCGCATTGGCGCCTGCAGTGCACGCAGGCGCCGTTTGAACGGTCGTCACTTCTTGAAGCGCAGGGTCAGGGCCTCGGCCACGGCCGGGTGGACGAACTTGCTGATGTCGCCGCCCAGGGCCGCGATCTCGCGCACCAGGGTCGAGGAAATGAACGAATAGCGCTCGGACGGGGTGAGGAACAGGCTTTCCACGTCCGGGGCCAGTTGGCGGTTCATGTTGGCCAGCTGGAATTCGTACTCGAAGTCCGAGACCGCCCGCAGGCCGCGCAGGAATACGTTGGCGTTCTGCTCTTTGGCGAAGTGCGCCAGCAGCGTCGAGAAACCGACCACTTCCACGTTCGGCAGGTGCTTGGTGACCTCGCGGGCCAGCTCGACCCGTTGCTCCAGCGGGAACAGCGGGTTTTTCTTCGGGCTGGCGGCCACGGCGATGACCACATGGTCGAACAGGCGCGAGGCGCGTTCGACCAGGTCGCCATGGCCCTTGGTGATAGGGTCGAAGGTTCCTGGGTACAACACTCGGTTCATCGCGTCGTCCTGGCGGGAATCCGTTGGGGAGTCGGATGGTATCGCAGCCGTCCCGGTCGGCCAAGTCGCCTGTTGGGTAAGAAAGCACTATAGACGTCGGGGAAACGGCGCCCTTTCATGGGTTCTTCAGCCGTTCGGCCAGGGCCGTCGCCAGTTGCGCGGTCAGGCCGTACACCGACAGCTGCGGGTTGGCGCCGATGCTGGTGGGGAACAGCGAACCGTCGTGGATCGACAGGTTGCCCAGCTGGTGATGCCGGCCGAGGCTGTCGGCGACGGCGGTCTTCGGGTCTTCGCCCATCGCGCAGCCGCCCATGACATGGGCGCTGCCCAGGCGCGTGCGGTACAGCGCAAGGTCCAGGCCGTCGATCATTGCGCGGGCCTCGGCCAGGCTGTCCACGTAGCGCGCATCGGCGTGCATCGGCATCACGGCCTTGGCGCCGCCGGCGAACTGGATCTCGGCCATGCTGTGGAACGCCCGGCGCAGGCCTTCCCAGGTGTGGGGCGAAACCGGGTAGTCGAGCACCGGCGAGCCGTCGCCGCGCAGCTCGACCGTGCCGCCGGGGCTGTCCGGGTGGAAGCCGTCGCGCAGCAGGGCGAGCATCGCGTGGGTCTTCGGCAGGTCGGCCATGTGCTGCGCGTTGTCCCGGCCGAAGCTGCCGAGCAGGGTCGCGGCCAGCGCCGGGTGCAGCGGCGGCACTTCGAGCTTGTAGCCCATGGGGCCGGTGGTGCCGTCCTTCCACTGGAAATGGTCGGAGTAGATCGACTGCGGCGCGCCGTAGAACGGGTTGATCACCTCGTCGAAGCGCCCGGCGGACATGTTCACCAGGTGCAGGAACGTGCGCTGGCCCAGGCGCCCGTGCGGATCCGGCGCCTGCGAGCGCATCAGCAGCGCCGGGCTGTTGATGCCGCCGCCGGCCAGCACGTAGTGCCGCGCCTTGACCGTGACCGTGCGCCCGGTCGGCGCCACGCAGCGTTCGTCCATCGCCACGCATTGCAGGCCGGTGACCTTGTCGCCGCTCATCAGCAGTTTTTCCGCCCGGGCCAGGTACAGCAGTTCTGCCCCCTTTTCCAGGGACGCGGGAATGGTCGTGACCATCATCGACTGCTTGGCGTTGGTCGGGCAGCCCATGCCGCAGTAGCCCAGGTTCCAGCAGCCGCGCACGTTGCGCGGGATCAAGTGCCAGCTGTAGCCGAGCGCCTCGCAGCCCTTGCGGATCACGTCATTGTTGGCGTTGGGCGGCACCAGCCACGGGGCGATGCCGAGGCGCTGCTCCATTTTCTCGAACCACGGCGCCATCTCGGCGGGGCTGTGGCCCTTGACGTTGTGCTCCTTGGCCCAGTGCTCCAGGGTCGGCTCCGGGGTGCGGAAGCTCGACGTCCAGTTGACCAGCGTGGTGCCGCCCACCGCCCGGCCCTGAAGGATGGTGATCGCGCCGTCCTTGCTCAGGCGGCCGATGCCTTCCTGGTAGAGGCTGCTGTAGGCCTGGTCCTCCAGCAGTTTGAAGTCGCTGCTGGTCTTGAGCGGCCCCTCTTCGATCAGCAGTACCTTGAGGCCGGCGGCGCTGAGGATCTCCGCGGTGGTGCCGCCGCCGGCACCGCTGCCGATGATCGCCACGTCGGCTTCCAGCGTCAGGTCGTCGGTCAGCTGCGCGCCGTTGTGGGTCTTCCAGCCGCGGGCGAGGCCTTCGCGGAACGGGTCGGGTACGGGCATGTTCAGGCTCTCTTATTGTTGACTGCCGGACGGCAGGGTTCGGCGGCGGCGACGCGGTTCAGACAGAGGGCGGGCCGGGATAGCCGCAATGGGCCCAGGACTCGGCGCGCTTGTACCAGGCCATCATCACCATCTGCAGCAAGGAGCTGTGGCCCATGCGCAGCAGGCTCAGCGAGCTGTTCCGCCAGCGTTCGAGGAAGTGCCGGACGGCCTCCGGTTCGGCGTTTTCCCAACTGCCCCAGATCCCGGTCAGCGGGCCCCGGGTCACGACCATGCCCAGCACGTCGAACAGTTGCCGGCTGAGCTTGAGCATTTCCGGCGAGAGATGGTCGAGGCCGTGGTCGAGCGACTGGAGGGTGTCCTCGACGGCGGCGGCCATTTTGTCGGCGGCCACGGCGCCGTCGAGCATCACCGGGATCAGGGCGCGCAGGAACGGCAGGTCGTTGCTGCGCAGCGCGGCATAGCCGCTGGCCGGCACGCTGGACGAACAGCCGCTGAGGCTGGCGCCCAGGCCGGCGGTGGCGAGGAACGCCGTGGCGCCGAGGCTGAACTTCAGCAGGCCGCGGCGCGACAGCGCAGGTGTTTCGGTCAGGCTTGGGTGCATTGTTGTTATTACCCGGCGGTGACGGTGGTCAGCGAATGAACAGTTTCTGGATCAGTTTCTGGATCGCTGTGCCGTAGGGCGGGTAGATCAGCTTCGCGGCGTTGAAGCGCTGCTTGACCAGCACGCCCTTGGCCTTGCTGAACGTCAGGAACCCCTCGTGCCCATGGTAGTGGCCCATGCCGGACGGGCCGATGCCGCCGAACGGCATGTCGTCCTGGGCCACGTGCAGCAGCGTGTCGTTGAGGCAGACGCCGCCGGAGTGGGTCTCGTGCAGCACGCGTTCCTGTTCGCGCTTGTCGTAGCCGAAGTAGTAAAGGGCCAGAGGACGGGGTCGCCGGTTGATGTAGGAGAATGCCTGATCCACGTCCCGGTACGGCACGATCGGCAGCAGCGGGCCGAAGATCTCGTCCTGCATTACGGTCATGTCGTCGCTGACGTTCAGCAGCAGGCTGTGGGGCATGCGCCGGCCCTGGCCCTGCTCGAACAGCGGAATCAGCAGCGCGCCCTTGCCGGTGGCGTCGCTGAGGTAGCCGTTGAGCCGCGCCAACTGGCGCTCGTTGATGATCGCGGTGTAGTCCGGGTTGTCGGCCAGGGTCGGGTAGAACCGGTGCGCGACCTGGCGGTAGGCTTCGACGAAGGCGCCGACCCGGTCTTCCGGCACCAGCACGTAGTCCGGAGCGACGCAGGTCTGGCCGGCGTTGATCATCTTGCCGAAGGCGATGCGTTCGGCGGCGTCCTTGAGCGGCACGTCACGGGACACGATGGCCGGGGACTTGCCGCCCAGCTCCAGGGTCACCGGCGTGAGGTTTTCCGCCGCCGCGCGCATCACGTGCTTGCCGATGCTGGTGGCGCCGGTGAACAGTAGGTGGTCGAAACGCAGTTTCGAGAACGCGACGCCGACGTCCGACTCGCCGAGCACCACGCACACCAGGTCTTCGGGGAAGATCCGCGCCAGCAGGGCCTTGAGCAGCAGGCCGGTGGCCGGGGTCGATTCGCTGAGCTTGAGCATCACCCGGTTGCCCGCCGCGAGCGCGCCGGTCAGCGGGCCGATGGCCAGGAACAGCGGGTAGTTCCACGGCACGATCACGCCGACCACGCCCAGCGGCTGGTACACGACCTTGGCCGAGGCCGGCTGGAAGGCGAGGCCGACCTTGCGCCGCGACGGTTTCATCCAGCCCTTGAGGTGACGGCTGGCGTAGTGGATGCCGTGCAGGCTGGGCATCAGCTCGGCGATCAGGGTTTCGTCGGCGCTGCGGTGGCTGAAGTCGGAGCTGATCGCGTCGACCAACGCCTGCCGTTCATCGCTGAGCAGGTCGCGCAGGGCCTTGAGCCATTGCTGGCGCTGGGCGGCGGGTGGCATCGGGTTGGCGGCGTAGGCGGCCCGTTGCGCGTCGAACAGCCGGTTGAGCTCTTCCAGCGGCTGTTGCAGCGATTGCAGGTAGGCGATATCGGCAGTCATTGTCGGCTCCGGTTTTGTTGTCGTGAGGAACTTTTTAGAGTCTATGCTCTAGAAAGTCAATTCACTTCCTGGCGCGGCAAGGTTTTATCCCGTTCCGGATAGGTCGTAAGATGCCCCTCAACGCACTCTGAATTAAAGCTCAAGCCATGGCCCCACGGATCAAAACCAGCGAGCGCATCGTGCAGAACAGCCTCGAGCTGTTCAATCAGCAGGGCGAGCGCAGCATCAGCACCAACCACATCGCCGCCCACATGGAGATCTCTCCGGGCAACCTGTACTACCACTTCCCCAACAAGCAGGCGATCATCGCCGTGCTGTTCAGTGAGTACGAAACCCTGGTGGACAGCTTCCTGCGCCCGCCCCAGGGGCGCCCGGCCACGGTCGAGGACAAGCGCTACTACCTCAAGGAGCTGCTGTCGGCGATGTGGCGCTACCGGTTCCTGCACCGCGACCTGGAACACTTGCTCGACAGCGATCCCGACCTGGCGGCGCGCTACCGGCGCTTTTCCCAGCGCTGCGTGATCCAGGGCACGGCCATCTACGAGGGGTTCGTCGCCGCCGGGATCCTGAAGATGGACCGGGTGCAGATCGAATCCCTGACCCTCAATGCCTGGATCATCCTCACCTCTTGGGTGCGGTTCCTGTGCACCACCCGCGAGAACGCCAAGCACCTGAGCGAACAGGCCGTCAAACGCGGCGTGTACCAGGTGCTGGTGCTGGAGGCTGGGTTCGTCACCGAGCAGGCGCGCGACGAGGTCAACGCCCTGTTCGACGAGTTCTACGTGCCGCTGGCCCAGGCCCTCGAAGAAACGCCGTAACCCCTTCTTTTGAACAAGGAGTCGTCCGCTATGCCGATTGCGCAACTGATCAGCCCTCAAGCGCTGGATGCCCGCAAGGATCAGCCGGGACTGGTGATCCTCGATTGCCGCTTTGCCCTGGAGGATCCGGACTACGGCCAGCGCAGCTACGCCGAGGGGCACATCGCCGGGGCGCATTTCGCCGACCTTGAGCGCGACCTCAGCGGCCCGGTGGTCAAGGGCGTGACCGGTCGCCATCCGCTGCCGGAGCCGGCGGCGCTGGTGGAGCGCCTGCAAGCGTTCGGCATCGATGCCGGCAGCGACATCGTGCTCTACGACGACGGCCCCGGCGCCTACGCGGCGCGGGCCTGGTGGCTGCTGGCGTGGCTGGGCAAGCGCGACGGCGTGTTCATCCTCGACGGCGGGCTCAAGGCCTGGCACGCCGCCGGGTTGCCGCTGAGCCTGGATCCGCCGTCGACGTTCCGCGGCAGCTTCAGCGGCCAGCCGGACCTGCGCTTGCTGCTGAGCGCCGCGCAACTGCAGCAGCGCCTGGGCCAGAGCGGCCTGACCCTGCTCGACGCCCGGGCCCTGCCGCGCTTCAAGGGCGAGGTGGAGCCGATCGATCCGGTCGCCGGCCACATCCCCGGCGCGCAATGCGCGGCGTTCACCGACAACCTGGGCAGCGACGGCAGGTTCCTGCCGGCCGACCGGCTCAAGCAGCGCTTCGCGGCGCTGCTCGGCGACCGCTCACCGGGCGAACTGGTGGCCTACTGCGGCTCCGGGGTGACGGCGTGCCATAACCTGTTCGCCTTGTGCCTGGCCGGCTATCCGTTGGCCGAGCTGTATGCCGGTTCCTGGAGCGAATGGATCAACGACCCGGCCCGGGGCATCGCCACCGGCGAGTGACCGGCGGCGCCTTGACTGGCGCCATCGCCAGCAGGCTGGCTCCAACAGAGGATTGCGGTTGAATGCAACTCCTTGTTCGCCGCAGACCCTGTGGGAGCCAGCCTGCTGGCGATGGCGTCCGGTCAGGCAGCACTGCACCGACTGAAACGGCACTCCCACAAGGTGTGTGTCAGCGCGCCAGCGAATGCCGGGCGCTGCGGTACGCCGCCGGCCCCACGCCATAGACCTGCTTGAACTGCCGGCTCAGATGGCTCTGGTCGGCAAAGCCCAGTTGCGCGGCGACCTCCACCGGCAGGCAGCCGCCTTGCAGCAAGCCCCGGGCGCGGGCGATCCGTTGCTGCATCAGCCAGGTGTGGGGCGGCATGCCGGTGGCGCGGCGGAACACCCGGGCGAAGTGGAAGGGCGACAGGTTCACCGCCGCCGCCAGTTCTTCCAGTGAAGGCGGCGCCGCCAGTTGCGCGTGCAGCAGCTCCTTGGCGCGCACCACCGCCCGGTGCTCCTTGCCGGGCTGGCCCGCGTCCGGCACCGCCGCATGCCGCTGCAGCAGCTGCATCATCATCTCGCGCCACGCCGTTTGCTGTTGCAGCGCGGTGGCCGGGCTTTCCAGCAGCCGGTGCAACTGGCAGAAACCGGCGACCAGGTCAGGGTCGCGGTACAGCGTCGCCCCGAACGCCGGCAGCGGCGCGGTCGGCAGTTCGAGCTCTTCCAGCAGTGACAGGATCTTGCCGGTGTCGGGATAGAACGCCCGGTACAGCCAGCCGTCGTCGGTGCCCTTGTGGCCGGTGTGCAGCTCGTCCGGGTTGATCAGCACCAGGGTGCCGCTGCCCGCCAGGTGTTCGGCGCCGCGGTAGCGGTAGCGCTGGGCGCCGGCCATGATCATGCCGATCACGTAGCCGTCGTGGACATGGGGCGCGAAGCGCTGGTCGATGTAGCGCGCCGACAGCAGCTCGATCCCGGCCAGCGGCTCGGTCTGCCAGAAACGGATCGATTCGCCCGGGCCGCTCATGCCGTCAACCGCGCCCGGCCGCGGTCAGCCACTGCGGGATGCGCCGTTCCAGGTAATAGCCGGGCTGGCGCAGCGTGCCGTCGACGAAACCGACATGGCCGCCCCGGGCCTGCAGTTCGAAACGGGTCGAGGCGGACAGCTCGGCGGCCTGCGGCAGGCTGTGGGGGAACACGAAGGGGTCGTCCGCCGCCTGGATGATCAGGGTCGGGGTGCGGATCTCGCCGAGGAAGTAACGGCTGGAGGCGCGGCGGTAGTAGTCCTCGGCGTCGGCGAAACCGTTCAGCGGCGCGGTCACCCGGCCGTCGAAGTCCCAGAAGGTGCGCATGTTCTCCAGCGAGCCTAAGGCCGCCAGCGTCGCCAGGCCGTCTTCGCGGCCGTCGTGCTGGAACCGGCGCTGCTTGTTCTTGATGTAGGCGACCATCTCGCGCATGAAATGCGCCTGGTAGACCTTGGAGAAGCCTTGGCCGATGCGGTCGGCGCACTGGTCGAGGCGAAACGGCACCGACACCGCCACCGCCCCGAGCACGCCGCTGGCGCTGCCGGTCTCCCCCAGGTGCTTGAGCAGCACGTTGCCGCCCAGGGAGTAGCCGACCGCATAAAGAGGCGCCAAGGGCCGCTTGGCCTTCAGGTGGCGGATGGCTTCGGCCAGGTCTTCGCTGGCGCCGGAATGGTAGCTGCGCGCCAACAGGTTCGGCTCGCCCGAGCAGCCCCGCCAGTTCAGCGCGACGCTGGCCCAGCCCTGCGCGGCGAGGGCCGCCTGGATCCCGGCGACGTACGGCGAGTTGGACGAGCCGGTCAGCCCGTGCAGCACCAGCACCAGCGGCGCCTCGGCGCTGTGGGGGCCGTGCCAGTCGAGGTCGAGGAAGTCGCCGTCGTCGAGCCACAGCCGTTCGCGCTGGCGGTCAAGGTGCACGGTCTTGCGCCACAGCGGCCCCCACAGTGTCTGCAGGTGCGGATTGCCGAGGCCGAAGGCGGGGGTGAACGGTTCAGGTGAGGCGGACACGACGATTCTCGATGCGGCGTTGGGGCAAACCCTGTTGTGGCGACGGAGCAAGCACCCTCGCCGCAGGGTGTTCAGTGCGTTGTCAGCCGGCGACCGAGGCCATGCGTTGCCACAGCGCGTAATGCACCTGCCCGGACTTCTGTTCGCGGTGCAGGCGCCAGTTGCCCGGCAGGCCGAGGGTCGACGGCGCGCTTTCGCTTTCAGTGTAGATCCACGCATCGGCGGCCAGCCACTGCCGTTCCTCCAGCAGGGCGCACACTGCCGGCAGCAGGTTCTGGTTGAACGGCGGGTCGAGGAACACCAGGTCGAACGCGCGGGCCGGCTGGGTCTCCAGGTAGCGCAGCGCGTCGGCGGTCTGCACCTGGCCGGTGGTGCAGCGCAGGGTGCCCAGGTGCTCCTTGAGGCTGGACACCGCGACATGGCTGGCGTCCAGCGCCTGGCCCATGGCCGCGCCACGGGACAGGGCCTCAAGGAACAGCGCGCCGCTGCCAGCGAACGGGTCGAGCACCTTGGCCCCCGGCACGTACGGCATGAGCCAGTTGAACAGGGTCTCGCGCACCCGGTCCGGCGTCGGGCGCAGGCCTTCGACGTCGGGGAAGCTCAGTTTGCGGCTGCGCCATTCGCCGCCGATGATGCGCAGCTGGTTCACGCCGTTGTGTTGGCGCTGGGGGGATTTCTTCTGCTGGGCCATTAATGCTCCGGAACCCCGAGCGGCTGCTCGGCGGGTTTGTCAGATGGGGCCGGTAACGGCTTTTGCGGCACGGTCGGGCCAGCGCTGACGATGACCAGCTTGTCCGTGCTCAGGTGTTTGTTCATCGCATCCTTGACCTGCTCGACCGTCAGGCTCTGGGACTGGCGCATGAAATCGTCCAGGTAGCTCAGCGGCAGGTTGTAGAAGCCCATGGCGCCGAGCTGGCCGACGATGTCGGCGTTGCTGGCGGTGGACAGCGGGAAGCTGCCGGCCAGTTCGCGCTTGGCGTCGTCGAGCTCTTTTTGGGTCGGGCCGCTCTTGAGGTAGTCGGCCAGCACGTCCTGCACCAGTTTAAGGGTGCCCTCGCTCATCTCGGCGCGGGTCTGCAGGTTGATCATGAACGGGCCCCGGGCCTGCATCGGGCTGAACGCCGAGTACACGCCGTAGGTCAGGCCGCGCTTCTCGCGCACTTCGCTCATCAGCCGGGTGCCGAAACCGCCGCCGCCCAGGATCTGGTTGCCCATCGACAGCGCCGCGTAGTCCGGGTCGTCACGGTCGATGCCCAGCTGCGCGAGCATCAGGTTGGTCTGCTTGGACGGGAACTCGATGTGGCCGACGCTGGCCTTGGGCTCCTGCGGCGGGGCGATCTTCGCCAGCGCCGGGCCCTTGGGCAGGGCGGCGGACACCTGGTTGGCGATGGCCTCGGCCTCGCTGCGCGACAGGTCGCCCACCAGGGCGATCACTGCGTTGCCGGCGGCGTAGGCCTTGGCGTGGAAGTCGCGCAACTGCGCCAGGGTGATCTTCGGCACGCTCTGGGCATCGCCGTCGCTGGCGTGGGCATACGGATGATCGCCGTACAGGCGCTTCATCAGTTCCAGGCTGGCGAGCTTGCCGGGGCTTTGCTTCTGGTATTCGAAGCCGGCGAGCAGCTGGTTCTTGATGCGGGCGAAGGAGTCGGCGGGGAAGGTCGGCTTGCCCACCACGTCGCAGAACAGCTTGAGCGCCGGCTCGCGCTTGTCCGCCGCGCTCAGGCTGCGCAGCGAGGCGATGGCCATGTCCTTGTAGGCGCCGTTGCCGAAGTCCGCGCCCAGGCCTTCAAAGCCCTGGGCGATGGCGCTGACGTCCTTGCCGGCCACGCCTTCGTTGAGCATGGCGTTGGTCAGCACGGCCAGGCCCGGCGCGTTGCCGTCCTGGCTGCTGCCGGCGGAGAAGATCAGGCGCATGTCGAACATCGGCAGCTCGCGGGCCTCGACGAACAGCACCCGGGCGCCTTCGGCGGTGTGCCAGGTCTGCACGTCGAGCTTGCGGCTGGCCGGGGCCTTGCCGTCCAGTTCGGCCAGCGACTGGAGTTTCTGGCTGGACTTGGCGTTGTCCAGCGCTTCGCTGGCGCCGGACTTGTCGCCGGGGGCGAAGTACAGCGCGCTGGCGCCGATCAGCGCCGCGGCGAGCAGGCCGAGCATCAGGCGTGGGGTTTTGCGCTCACTCATGAGTCGTCTCCAGGGGCAGGACATGGGCGACGCTGAGACGTTCGCGGGTGAAATACAGTTTGGCGGCGTTCTGGATGTCTTGCGGGGTGACGCTTTCCAGGTCGGCGAGTTCGGTGTCCATCAGTTTCCACGACAGGCCGACGGTCTCCAGCTGGCCGATGGCGCTGGCTTGGCTGGTGATCGAGTCGCGCTCGAACACCAGGCCGGCGATCACTTGGGCGCGCACCCGCTCCAGTTCTTCGGCGGACGGCGCGGTGGTCTTCAGCTGCTCCAGCAGTTTCCACAGGCCGGCCTCGGCCTGGGCCATGGTCTTTTTCTTCTGGGTGTTGGGCGTGGCGGACAGGGTGAACAGGCTGTCGCCGCGGGTGTAGGCGTCGTAGTTCGACGCGCCGCCGGACACCAGCTCTTCGCCGCGCTCCAGCTGGGTCGGGATGCGCCCGCTGTAGCCGCCGTCGAGCAGGGCCGAGATCAGGCGCAGGGCATTGACCGAGCGCTTGTCGTCGGCGGTGGAGAGGCTCGGCACGTTGAAGGCGAGCATCAGGCTGGGCAGTTGCGTCTGCACATGCAGGGTGATCTGGCGTTCGCCGGGTTCGGCCAGCTCCAGCGGCTTCTTCGCCGGCGGCACATCACGCTTGGGGATCGGGCCGAAGTAGCGCTGGGCGAGGGTCTTCACCTCGTCCGGGGTGACGTCGCCGACCACCACCAGGGTGGCGTTGTTCGGCACGTACCAGGATTCGTACCAGTGGCGCAGCTCCTGGACCGTCATCCGGTCGAGGTCGGCCATCCAGCCGATGGTCGGCGTGTGGTAGCCGCTGGCCGGGTAGGCCATGGCCTTGAAGCGTTCGAAGGCCTTGGACATCGGCTTGTCGTCGGTGCGCAGGCGGCGCTCCTCCTTGATGACCTCGATCTCCTTGGCGAACTCCTCCGGCGGCAGGCGCAGGCTGGCCATACGGTCGGCTTCCAGCTCGAAGGCCACGCCCAGGCGGTCGCGGGCCAGCACCTGGTAGTACGCGGTGAAGTCGTCGCTGGTGAAGGCGTTCTCTTCGGCACCCAGGTCGCGCAGGATCAGCGAGGCTTCGCCGGGGCCGATTTTCTCGCTGCCCTTGAACATCATGTGTTCGAGGGCGTGGGACAGGCCGGTCTGGCCCGGAGTCTCGTAGCTGGAGCCGACCTTGTACCAGACCTGCGACACCACCACGGGGGCGCGGTGGTCTTCGCGCACGACGACCTTCAGGCCGTTGTCGAGGGTGAATTCATGGGTCGGTTGCGGGTCGGCCGCCAGGGCCGACAAGGGCAGGCAGACGGTGCCGAGCAGCAGGCCGGCGGCGCGGCGGGCGAGAGCGTTCATTGATTTTCAAACCTGTTGTGCTGCCCGCTTGGCCTTAGCCTAGGCGGGCGAGGAGGTGCTAGGATACTGATCCGTTTTACCGGCGGCCACGCCTATCGGGTCCGCAGACTTGTTCGGGCTGTATGGGTTCGCGGCAAAAGGCTTTGGTTTCTCAGCTAAACTTTGCCTTTTCGCCGATTTTGCCGGTTTAGTCCTTCGTTAAGACGATTCTTTTGAGGTGCCGCGGGCGCCTCGACAACAGGTTGCGCGTGAACAAGCTGGATCAAACACAGTCTGTTCTGCATCGAATATTCAATTGCCGGGGCGCCTGATGGCGCGTCGCTACCGTGAGATAGCCGTCCTCCATGTTTGGTTCCAACGACGACAAGAAGAACCCAGCTGCCGCTGGCGAGAAGAAAAGCCTGTTCGGATGGCTGCGCAAGAAGCCGGCGGCCGAACAGCCGGCGGCCGCGCCTGAGCCGGCCCCGGCGCCCGTAGCGCCAGAGACGCCGGTTGTCCCGCCGGTCGCCGAGCCCCTATCGCAGCCAGTGCCGCAGCCGTCGGCCCAAGCCGCGCCTGAACCTGCTGCTGCCCCTGAGCTGCCGTTGGCCCCGGCCAAAGAGCCCTGGCTGACCCTGCCCGTGGCGGAAGAGCCGGTGGCGCTGGTCGAAGAGACCGTGGCCCACGTGACGCCGCCGATCCCAGCGGCGCCTGCCGCTTTCGCCCCAGAGCCGGTGGCGGCGCCGGTCGTTCCTGAGGTGCCGGTGGTGGCCGAGCCGGCCGCTCCCGTCGTTCCTCCCGCAACCCCTTACGTAGCCCCTCCCGTAGCGCCTCACGTAGCGCCTCACGTAGCCGCGCCGGTTGCGCCGGCCGTCGAAACGCCCGAGCCTGCACCTGCACCTGCACCTGCACCTGCACCTGCACCTGCACCTGCACCTGCACCTGCACCTGCACCTGCACCGGTTGCCGTGGCGCCGGTCGCTGTCGCGGCCGTCGAAGCGCCGGCCGAACCGCCGCGCACCGAAGAAGCCAAGGCCGGTTTCTTCGCCCGTCTCAAGCAAGGCCTGTCCAAGACCAGCGCCAGCATCGGCGAGGGCATGGCCAGCCTGTTCCTCGGCAAGAAAGCCATCGATGACGACCTGCTCGACGAGATCGAGACCCGCCTGCTGACCGCCGACGTCGGCGTCGAGGCCACCTCGGTGATCATTCAGCGCCTGACCCAGAAGGTCGCCCGCAAGGAGCTGGCCGACGCCGACGCGTTGTACAAATCCCTGCAGGCCGAACTGGCCGCGATGCTCAAACCGGTCGAGCAGCCGCTGAAGATCGCCTCGCAGGCCAAACCGTACGTGATCCTCGTGGTCGGCGTGAACGGCGCCGGCAAGACCACCACCATCGGCAAGCTGGCCAAGAAGCTGCAGCTGGAAGGCAAGAAGGTCATGCTGGCCGCCGGCGACACCTTCCGTGCCGCAGCGGTGGAGCAGCTGCAGGTCTGGGGCGAGCGCAACCGGATCCCGGTGATCGCCCAGCACACCGGCGCCGACTCGGCCTCGGTGATCTTCGACGCCGTGCAGGCCGCCAAGGCCCGGGGCATCGACGTGCTGATCGCCGACACGGCCGGTCGCCTGCACACCAAAGACAACCTGATGGAAGAGCTGAAGAAGGTTCGCCGGGTGATCGGCAAGCTCGACGCCGACGCGCCGCACGAAGTGCTGCTGGTGCTCGACGCCGGCACCGGCCAGAACGCCATCAACCAGGCCAAGCAGTTCAACCAGACCGTCGCATTGACTGGCCTGGCCCTGACCAAGCTCGACGGCACCGCCAAGGGCGGGGTGATCTTCGCCCTGGCCAAGCAGTTCGGCCTGCCGATCCGCTACATCGGCGTCGGTGAGGGCATCGACGACCTGCGCACCTTTGAAGCCGAACCCTTTGTCCAGGCCTTGTTTGCCGAGCGGGAGCGTTCATGATTCGATTCGAACAGGTCGGCAAGCGCTACCCGAACGGTCACGTCGGCCTGCATGAGCTGAGCTTCCGTGTCCGCCGTGGCGAATTCCTGTTTGTCACCGGCCATTCCGGCGCCGGCAAATCCACCTTGCTGCGCCTGCTGCTGGCGATGGAGCGTCCCACCAGCGGCAAGCTGCTGTTGGCCGGGCAAGACCTGAGCACCATCAGCAACGCGCAGATCCCGTTCCTGCGCCGGCAGATCGGCGTGGTCTTCCAGAACCACCAGCTGCTGTTCGACCGCACGGTGTTCAACAACGTCGCGCTGCCGCTGCAAATTCTCGGGCTGTCCAAGGCCGAGACCGCCAAGCGCGTCGACTCGGCGCTGGAGCGCGTGGCGCTGTCGGACAAGGCCGACCTGTACCCGGGCGACCTCTCCACCGGTCAGCAGCAGCGCGTGGGCATCGCCCGCGCCATCGTTCACCGTCCGGCCCTGCTGCTGGCGGACGAACCCACCGGTAACCTCGATCCGCGCCTGGCGGCCGAGATCATGGGCGTGTTCGAAGACATCAACCGTCTGGGCACCAGCGTGCTGATCGCCAGCCACGACCTGGCCCTGATCGCCCGCATGCGTCACCGCATGCTCACCTTGCAGCGCGGCCGATTGATCGGCGACGGGGAGGCCGGCGTATGAGCGCGACTCGCAGTCCGAAGGTTTCCGAACGGGTGGCCCCCAAGGCCGCCGATCCGCAGCCGCCGAAGAAAAAGGCCAGCCATGACGATGACGGCCCGGATTTCGCCACGCTGTTCCGCGCCTGGCTCGAAAGCCACCGGGCCAGCTGGGTCGACAGCCTGCGCCGCCTCGGCAAGCAGCCGATCGGCAGCTTCTTCACCTGCATGGTGATGGCGGTGGCGCTGAGCCTGCCGATGGGCCTGTCGCTTCTGCTGAACAACATCGAACGCCTGGGCGGCTCGTGGCAGCGGGCGGCGCAGATTTCGCTGTACCTGCAGCTCGACGCCAGCCCGGAGCAGGGCGAGTCGCTGCGTGACCGGATCAAAGGCATGCCGGGCGTCGCCGAGGCCGAGTACGTCGGTCGCGACCAGGCGCTGGAAGAGTTCCAGCAGCAGTCCGGCCTGGGCGAGGCCCTGCGCGAGCTGCCGGAAAACCCGCTGCCCGGCGTGGTGCTGGTGACGCCGAAGGAAGTCGACAAGGCAAACCTGGAAGCATTGAGACAAACACTTTCCGAACTGCCCAAGGTACAGCAGGCGCAACTTGATCTAGTCTGGGTCGAGCGTCTGGCCGCCATCCTCAAGCTGGGCGACCGTTTCGTGTTCGGGCTGACGGTGCTGCTGGTTTCCGCATTACTTTTGGTGATAGGCAATACCATTCGTCTTCATATCGAAAACCGCCGCACAGAGATAGAAGTGATTAAACTCGTCGGCGGCACCGACAGCTATGTGCGGCGTCCCTTCCTTTATATGGGGGCGTTGTACGGTTTCGGTGCGGGGGTTCTGTCCTGGGGCGTCCTGGCGTTCGGCCTGGACTGGCTGAACGACGCGGTGGTCGGGCTGGCCGGCCTGTACGGCAGCGATTTCGCGCTGGCCGGCGTGCCGGTCGCCGACGGTCTGTCGCTCTTGCTTGGCGCGGTGCTGTTGGGTTATATCGGTGCATGGATTGCAGTCGCACGTCATCTCAGGGAGCTGGCGCCGAAGTAGAATCTTTTTGCGCGTGATTGACCTCACGGTTTCAAGGGGAACTTGTTCAGCGGTTCCCGGTCAATTTTCGCAGTGCCAATGGCACGAGTATGTAAGTGGGAGGTTTTTTCGCATGACCAATTCTTTGCAGCCTGCGTACGCGTTGGTTCCGGGTGCGAACCTGGAAGCCTATGTGCACACCGTCAACAGCATTCCGTTGCTGTCGCCGGAGCGGGAGCGTGAACTGGCCGAGAGTCTCTACTATGAGCAGGATCTTGAGGCGGCTCGGCAGATGGTGCTCGCCCACCTGCGGTTTGTCGTACACATTGCCCGCAGCTATTCCGGCTACGGTCTGGCCCAGGCCGACCTGATCCAGGAAGGCAACGTCGGCCTGATGAAGGCCGTGAAGCGTTTCAACCCGGAAATGGGCGTTCGTCTGGTGTCCTTCGCGGTGCACTGGATCAAGGCCGAGATCCACGAGTTCATCCTGCGCAACTGGCGGATCGTGAAGGTCGCGACCACCAAGGCCCAGCGCAAGCTGTTCTTCAACCTGCGCAGCCAGAAGAAGCGTCTGGCCTGGCTGAACAACGAGGAAGTCCACCGTGTGGCGGAAAGCCTCGGCGTCGAGCCGCGGGAAGTGCGTGAGATGGAAAGCCGTCTGACCGGCCACGACATGGCCTTCGACCCGGCCGCGGAAGCGGACGACGACAGCGCTTTCCAGTCGCCGGCCAACTATCTGGAAGACCACCGGTACGACCCGGCCCGTCAACTGGAAGACGCCGACTGGAGCGACAACTCCAACCACAACCTGCACGAAGCGCTGGAAGTGCTGGACGAACGCAGCCGTGACATCCTCTACCAGCGCTGGCTGGCGGAAGAGAAGGCCACGCTGCACGACCTGGCGCAGAAGTACAACGTGTCGGCCGAGCGTATCCGTCAGCTCGAGAAGAGCGCGATGAACAAGCTCAAGTCGTCGATTGCCGCATGACCGGCCGCCCGGCATAAGAAAGCGCCCCGATCAGTGATGATCGGGGCGTTTTCGTTTGTGGTCTTGTTCGGGTTGGGCTGTGCCTGGGCTGACGCCATCGCCAGCAGGCTGCCTCCCACATGGGGGAGGGCAGTTGTATGCAGCTCCGTGTTCGCCGCAGGATCCTGTGGTAGCCAGCCTGCTGGCGATGTCGGCCTTACTGGGTCCAGGGCGCCCGGCGCGAATCGTTCAGGCCCAGCAGATAGCTGTCTCCGCCCAACTGGTTCATCTGCTGGCGGATCCAGCTCGCCCGGCGCAGGACGTACGGGCTCGGGCGGCTGGCGCTCCAGGCCCGCGGGTTGGGCAGCACGGCGGCGAGCAGGCTGGACTGCTGGCGCGACAGCGAGCGGGCGCCGGTGCCGAAGTGATGCCGTGCCGCCGCCTCGGCGCCGAACACGCCGTCGCCCCACTCCGCGCTGTTCAGGTACACCTCAAGGATCCGCTGCTTGGGCCAAAGCACTTCGATCAGCGCGGTGAACCAGGCCTCCAGCCCTTTGCGCAGGTAGCTGCGGCCCGACCACAGGAACAGGTTCTTCGAGACCTGCTGGCTCAGCGTGCTGGCGCCGCGGATCGAGCCGCCCAGTTCGTTGTGGGCCAGCGCCGCGCGGATCGCGCTGATGTCGAAGCCCCAGTGCTCGGGGAATTTCTGGTCTTCCCCGGCGATCACCGCCACCTTGAGGTCGTCGGAGATCTCGTCCCACGGTTTCCAGGTGCGCTGCAGGTCGATGGGCTCGCCGTCGACCCAGGACTCGACCTTGCGTTCGACCATCAGCGCCGTGCCCGGCGGCGGCACGAAGCGGAACAGCACGACCAGCAAGACACTGCCGCCCGCGAACCAGAGCAGCGCCTTCGACAGGCGACGGAAAAATGAACGCAGCATAGAGATGGCTTGGCCGAACCGGATGAGCGGGCCATTATACAGACCCTGCCGACCGAGTCTGACTGGAGTTCTTCATGCTGCGTAGCTTTCTGATGCTGGCCGCTTTTTTCGGCTTCACCGGTGTCGGCCTGGGCGCGTTCGCCGCCCACGGCCTGAAAAGCCGCCTGACCCCCGAGTACCTGGCGATCTTCCACACCGGCGTCACCTATCAACTGGTTCACGCCTTGGCGCTGTTCGGCGTGGCGCTGCTGGCCACCCAGGTGCCGGGGCGTCTGGTCGCCTGGGCCGGTGTCTCGTTCAGCATCGGCATCCTGCTGTTCTCCGGCAGCCTGTACCTGTTGACCACCGTCGGCATCGGCAAGCTCGGCATTATTACCCCGTTCGGCGGCCTGGCCTTCCTGGTCGGCTGGGTGTGCCTGGGGCTGGCCGCCTGGCGTTTGCCGCTGACCGCTTGACGCTTGGTGCTGACCTTTAGGTCATGATCGGGCTAGAATGCCAGCCCCTAAAAATGATGGCGGCATCGCGCATGCGCATTCAGTTGAACGGCGAATCCTATGAACTGCCCGACGGTGAGACCGTTGCGGCCCTGCTGACCCGTCTGGAACTGACCGGACGCCGGGTGGCGGTCGAGCTCAATCTGGATATCGTCCCGCGCAGCCAGCATGCCGAGACCACGCTCAACGACGGCGACAATGTCGAAGTGGTGCACGCCATCGGCGGCGGCTAGTCCCGCCGGCCCCGTGGCCCGGCCATCCTGCAAGACCCTCACCTTTGAAGAGGATTTCCCATGAGCATCGTTCGCAGCGACAAGCCTTTCGTTCTGGCCGGTCGTACCTACCAGTCGCGTTTGCTGGTCGGCACCGGCAAGTACCGTGACATGGAAGAGACCCGTCTGGCCATCGAGGCCTCGGGCGCCGAGATCGTCACCTTCGCCGTGCGTCGCACCAACCTCGGCCAGATCGAGGGCGAACCGAACCTGCTCGACGTGCTGTCGCCGGACCGCTATTCCTTCCTGCCGAACACCGCCGGCTGCTACGACGCGGTCGAGGCCGTGCGCACCTGCCGCCTGGCCCGTGAGCTGCTCGACGGCCACAACCTGGTGAAACTGGAAGTGCTGGCGGACCAGAAGACCCTGTTCCCCAACGTGATCGAAACCCTCAAGGCCGCCGAAACGCTGGTCAAGGAAGGCTTCGACGTGATGGTCTACACCAGCGACGACCCGATCGTCGCCCGCCAGCTGGCGGAAACCGGCTGCATCGCGGTCATGCCGCTGGCCGGCCTGATCGGCTCGGGCCTGGGGATCTGCAACCCGTACAACCTGCAGATCATCCTGGAAGAGGCGAACATCCCGGTGCTGGTGGATGCCGGTGTCGGCACCGCTTCCGACGCCGCCATCGCCATGGAACTGGGCTGCGACGCCGTGCTGATGAACTCGGCCATCGCCCACGCCCAGCAGCCGGTCATGATGGCCGAAGCCATGAAACACGCGATCGTCGCGGGCCGCCTGGCCTACCTCGCCGGCCGCATGCCGAAAAAACTCTATGCCAGCGCCTCTTCGCCGCTGGATGGTCTGATCAAGTAAGAGCCATTGATGACTGAATCGAACGACACGCCAATCCAGACGGAAGAAGGCGACGAGCGCCAACACCGCCGCATCAAGAGTTTCGTGATGCGCGCCGGACGCATGACCGAAGGCCAGCAGCGCGGCCTGGAGCAGGGCGCGCCGAAGTTCGTGCTGCCGCTGGCCGACGCACCGGTGGATTACGATCAGGTGTTCGGCCGCTCGGCGCCGCGCTCGCTGGAGATCGGCTTCGGCATGGGCCACTCGCTGCTGGAAATGGCGGCGGCGGCGCCGGAGCAGGACTTCATCGGCGTGGAGGTTCACCGTCCGGGTGTCGGCGCGTTGCTCAACGGCGTGCTGACCCAAGGCCTGAGCAACGTCCGCGTCTACGACTGCGATGCGATCGAAGTGCTCAACCGCTGCGTGGCCGACAACAGCCTCGATCGCCTGATGCTGTTCTTCCCGGACCCTTGGCACAAGAGCCGTCACCACAAGCGCCGCATCGTTCAGGCGTCCTTCGCTGAGCTGGTGCGCAGCAAGCTGAAGGTCGGCGGCATCCTGCACATGGCCACCGACTGGGAGCCGTATGCCGAATACATGCTGGAAGTGATGAATGTCGCCCCGGGCTATCGCAACCTCGCCGAAGACGGCAAGTGCGTGCCGCGCCCGGCCGAACGTCCGATCACCAAGTTCGAACGCCGCGGCGAACGTCTTGGGCATGGCGTGTGGGACCTGAAGTTCGAAAAGCAGTCCTGATTCAGGCTGTAGATAAACCTGTGGGAGCTGGCTTGCCAGCGATGACGGCATAACATTCAACATCATCGTCGACTGTTGCGCCCCCATCGCTGGCAAGCCCGCTCCCACAAGTTTTTATGGCGTACTCAAAGTCAGCGGCGATCCGCGACCACGCCGATCAATACGAGCACCACCAGCAACACCGGCGCCAGGCTGTAGTTGTTGAACTGGCTCAGCCCCTTCACGACCCACGGCGTGGCGTAGATCAGCGCCGCGCCGCTGCCGATCATGCACAGCAGGGCCATCAGCGGGACGCGCAAGGCGCCGGCGATGCTGCCCAGGCGTTGCTCGACCCAGCCCTTGAAGTCGGCGCCGAACAGCACCAGCAGGCAACCCACCAGCGCCAGGGCGATTTCCGAAAGGTTGCTGCGGCTCCACCGGGAGACGGTGGCGAGCAGGTCGAGTATCAGATCCATGCGGGTTTCCTTAGGGCTGAAATCAGCTCAGAAATGTCTGCAGCAAGTCGTTGAGAAAGAGTTGTCCGCGCTCGGTGGCCGCCAGACGTGACGGTTCGACCTGCAGCAGGCCGCTTCGTTCGGCTTCGCGGCGGCCTTCGGCCAGCGTCTCCAGCGGCAGGCCGGTGCGTTCCGGGTACAGGCGCGATTCGACGCCGGCGGTCAGGCGCAGGGCGTTCATCAGGAATTCGAACGGCATTTCGTCGTCGGTCAGGGCCTTCTCGCCGGCCTGAAAGCTTTTGGCCGGGTTGAGGTAGTCCTTCGGCAGGCGGGTTTTCCAGGTACGCACGATGCGCCCGTCCGGATGGCTGAGCTTGCCGTGGGCGCCGGCGCCGATGCCGATGAAGTCGCCGAAGCTCCAGTAGTTGAGGTTGTGCCGCGCCGCCCGGCCGGGCTGGGCATAGGCCGAGACTTCGTACTGCGCGTAGCCATGCTCGGCCAGCAGCGCCTGCCCGGCTTCCTGGATGTCCCACAGGGTGTCGTCTTCCGGCAGCACCGGCGGCTGGTTCCAGAACACCGTGTTCGGCTCCAGCGTCAGCTGATACCAGGAAATGTGCGTCGGCTTCAGCGCGATGGCCTGGCGCAGATCGCTCAGGGCATCGTCCAGTGACTGGTCCGGCAAGCCGTGCATCAGGTCGAGGTTGAAGTTATCGAACCCGGCCTGGCGCGCCATGCCGGCGGCACGCACCGCTTCGTCACCGTTGTGGATACGGCCAAGGGCCTTGAGCTTTTCCTGCTGGAAGCTCTGGATACCGATCGACAGGCGATTGATCCCCAGTTTGCGGTAGGCGACGAACTTCTCTTGCTCGAAAGTCCCGGGGTTGGCTTCCAGGGTGATTTCGATGTCCTCGGCAAACGGGATGCGTTGTTTGACGCCTTCGAGCAAGCGGCCCAGTGCTTCGGCACTGAACAGGCTCGGCGTACCGCCGCCAAAGAAGATCGAACTCAACTCACGGCCGTACACCGCGTGCAGATCCTGATCCAGGTCGGCAAGCAACGCGTCGACGTATTCCTGTTCCGGCAGCACCGGGCTGGCGGTGTGGGAGTTGAAGTCGCAATACGGGCATTTGCGCACACACCACGGGATGTGGATGTACAGCGCCAGGGGCGGCAGCGTCGGCAACGGCGCCCGAGGCGAAGAGGCGGCGCCACCGACGATCAGTGGCGACGCAGAAGAATCACGGGTCATTTCAAGCCCAGACGCTGGCGCAGCAGATCCATTGCACGGGCGCGGTGGCTGATCTGGTTCTTGTCGCTCGGGCTCAGTTCGGCGCTGGACACGTTACGCTCCGGCACCCAGAACAGCGGGTCGTAGCCGAAACCGTGTTCACCGCTGGCGGCGGTCAGGATGCGCCCTTGCCACAGGCCTTCGCAGAGGATCGGCAGCGGATCGTCGGCGTGACGCACCAGCGCCAGCACGCAGACGAACTGTGCGCCGCGCTCGGCTTCAGGCACATCCTTCAAGGCGTCGAGCAGTTTGGCGTTGTTCGCCGCGTCGCCCTTGCCGTCGGCGTAGCGCGCCGAGTAGATGCCCGGCGCACCGCCGAGGAAATCCACCGCCAGACCCGAATCGTCGGCCAGCGCCGGCAGCCCGGAGATGCGCGCGGCATTACGGGCCTTGAGGATCGCGTTCTCGACGAACGACAGGCCGGTCTCTTCCGGCTCCACGCTGCTGAACTCGCCGATCGAGCGCAATTGCACCGAGTCGCCGAGCATGGCCTGGAGTTCCTTGAGTTTGCCGGCGTTATGGCTGGCCAGTACGAGTTGCTTGAGGTTCATCATTCGCCGGGGAAAAGCTCTTGGTTGAAATTGATGGTGTTGATCTTGTCACCGTTCTGCACCTTGATTTCGAAGGTGCGGGTTTCCTGCTGTTCCACCGGGTACTGGGCAATGTAATAGATCGCGCCCTGTTCGGTGACCTGACGGAAATTCAGGGTCACGGTCTGGCTGGTCAGGTCTTTCACTGTACCGGTGACGTTGGCGATCAACGGTTTGCCGTCCTTGATTACCGAGACATTGATCACGCCCTGATTCTTGCTGCGGATCAGTTCGGCAGCCTTGGCGATGTCCGGTTGCAGGTACGTCGAGTTGAAAGTGTTGTAGTGCACCGTCACGTCGCCGAAGGTTTCCTGGCGCTCGCTCTTGATGGCATCGGCTGCCACGGCCGACAGGCTCAGGCAGGCGGCCAACAGCGTGGTAATCAGGCGTCCCATGTTCGTTCTCCTCGCAATGTCGTGGTTCAGACCGCGATTCTGTGATCCTGCAGCGCCGGGCTGCTGACGCGGTAGATGCCGATCTCACCTAACAGATTAGGCCATAGCTTACTGGCCCACCCGTGGCGGTGCTGTTGATCCACGGCAAGCCGATCAATGACCTTCGCCTCACGTTCGCGGCAAAGTTCCTCAAAGTCCTCGAAGGTGCAGAAGTGGATGTTCGGCGTGTTGTACCAGGTGTACGGCAGGAACTCCGACACCGGCATCCGCCCCTTGCTCGCCAGGTACCAGCGGCAGCGCCAGTGGCCGAAGTTGGGGAAGGTGATGATGCACTGGCGGCCGACCCGCAGCATTTCGTCGAGGATCTTGTCCGGGTAGTGCACCGCCTGCAGGGCCTGGGTCATCACCACGATGTCGAAGCTGTTGCTGGCGAAGTTGCCCAGGCCCTTGTCCAGGTCCTGCTCGATGACGTTGATGCCCTTGGCCACGCACTCGGCAATGTTGTCCGGGTCGTTTTCCAGACCGTAGCCGGTGACCTGCTTGTGGTCGCGCAGCCAGGTCAGCAGTTCGCCGTCGCCGCAGCCGAGGTCGAGCACGCGGCTGCCGGCGGGGATCCATTCCTGGATGATTTCCAGATCGGCTCTCATGTCTTCCTCAAAGCGTGATGCGGTTCATGTAGTTGCCGAACGCCTGCAGATAGCGCGGGATCGGAATCAGGAAGGCGTCGTGGCCCTGGGGCGCGTCGATCTCCAGGTAGCTGACGTCCTTGCGCGCCGCCATCAGCGCGTCCACCAGTTCCCGCGAGCGGGCCGGGGAGAAGCGCCAGTCGGTGGTGAACGACATCACGCAGAACTTGGCCTTCGCGCCTTCGAAGGTTTTCGCCAGGTTATCGTCGAAGTTCGCCGCCGGATCGAAGTAATCCAGCGCCTTGGTCATCAACAGGTAGGTGTTGGCGTCGAAGCGGCCGGAGAACTCTTCGCCCTGATAGCGCAGGTAGCTTTCGACCTGGAATTCGACGCTGTGGAAGTCGTAGTTGAGCTTCTCGCTCTTGAGGCCCCGGCCGAATTTCTCGCCCATGGAGTCGTCGGACAGGTACGTGATGTGCCCGACCATCCGCGCCAGCATCAGGCCGCGCTTGGGGATCACGCCGTGTTCCTGGAACGAGCCGCCGTGGAACTCCGGGTCGGTGAGGATCGCCTGGCGCGCCACTTCGTTGAAGGCGATGTTCTGCGCCGACAGCTTGGGCGCCGAGGCGATGGCCAGGCAGTGGCGCACACGGTCCGGGTAGGTGATGGTCCATTGCAGCGCCTGCATGCCGCCGAGGCTGCCGCCGATCACCGCCGCCCACTGGGTGATGCCGAGGCGGTCGGCCAGGCGCGCCTGGCTGTGCACCCAGTCTTCGACGGTGAGCACCGGGAACTCGGCGCCGAACGGCTTGCCGGTGTCCGGGTTGACGCTGCTCGGGCCGGTGGAGCCGTTGCAGCCGCCGAGGTTGTTCAGGCTGACCACGAAGAATTTGTTGGTGTCGACCGGCTTGCCGGGCCCGATGCAGCTGTCCCACCAACCGGGCTTGCGGTCGTCGGGGCTGTGGTAGCCGGCGGCGTGATGGTGGCCGGACAGGGCGTGGCAGATCAGCACGGCGTTGCTCGCTTGGGCGTTCAGCGTGCCGTAGGTTTCGTAGATCAGGTCGTAGGCGGCCAGCGAACGGCCGCAGGCCAGGGCCAGCGGTTCGCTGAAGTGCGCCGTTTGCGGCGTCACCAGACCAACAGAATCGGGGGGAAAGGCAGCTGGCATCGACCCTGCTCTCGTTGAAATGAGGCGTAAGTCTAAAGACCGGTGGGGTCAGCGGCAAGCAACCGTCGGGCCTGATTTCACCCGTTGGGTGGGCGTTGTGAAACCCTGCGTCGCAATTGTGGTGCCGCTCAAACGGTGGGAGCCAGCCTGCTGGCGATGGCGCCTTCGCAGACGCCATCGCCAACAGGCTGGCTCCCACAGGAATCTCGGTCTGATGCTGTCGGGGCGGTGGGTCAGGCCGGACGCACCAGCCCCGGCAAGTCGGGCAATGTCTTGGGCGAGCACACCCGCACCCGCTTCTGCCGGTTCAGCTCGCCGGCGACCAGGCTGACCTGGCTCTTGGAGACCCCGAACGCCTTGGCCAGGAATCCCATCAGATAGGCATTGGCCTTGCCTTCGACCGGCGGCGCGGTCAGGCGGATCTTCAGGCGGTCGCCGTGCAGCCCGGCGAAATCATCGCTGCGGGCTGCAGGTTGCAGGTGGCACTCCAGGATCAGGTCGTCGCCGTCCCAGCGGAACCAGGCCATCAGATCAGGCCGAACAGTTCCCGCGGCATCAGGGTGTAGTAGGCCAGGCGCGGGATCAGCCAGCTCTGCAGCAGTTGCAGGACGATGAAGGCGAAGATCGGCGAGATGTCCAGGCCGCCCAGGTTCGGCACCAGGCGGCGGAACGGCGCGAGCACCGGCTCCGTGATCTGCTGAACCAGCTCGGCGCCGGGGTTGTGGCTGCCCGGCGCGACCCAGGACAGCACCACGCTGATGATCATGGCCCAGAACAGGATCTTCAGGAACAGCGCGAAGATGCCTATCAGCGCCCACGGCACCAGGAACAGCACATCGACCTTGTAGCCGCTGAGCAACAGGATCACGGCGAACAGCAGCATCTGCACCACGAGGGCCAGCACCAGCGACGACATGTCCAGGCCGAACAGGCTCGGAATGAACCGGCGCAGCGGCTTGAGCAGCGGTTGGGTGGCCTTGACCACGAACTGGCAGAGCGGGTTGTAGAAGTTCGCCCGCACCAGTTGCAGGATGAAGCGCATCAGGACGACCAGCAGGTACAGGCTGCCCAGGGTCTGGATCACGAAAATGGCAGCGTCGTTGAGTCCAAGCATTGTTGATTCCTTATGAAGTGCTGATCAGCGGCCCAGTTGCTCGGCCATTTCGGCCGAACGGTGCGCGGCGGCGCCGAGGGCCTTTTCCACCAGGGCTTCGAAGCCGTCGGCCTGGAACGATTTGATGGCGGCTTCCGTGGTGCCGGCCGGCGAGGTCACGCGGCGGCGCAGTTCGGCGGCGTCGACGTCGCTGGACACGGCCATGTGCGCGGCGCCCAGGGCGGTCTGCAGGGTCAGGCGCTCGGCGGTTTCCTTCGGCAGGCCGAGCTTGACGCCGGCGGCGGTCATGGCTTCGATCAGCAGGAAGAAATAGGCCGGGCCCGAGCCGGACACGGCGGTCACGGCGTCCAGTTGCTGCTCCTGCTCCAGCCACAGGGCGATGCCCACGGCGGACAGCAGTTCTTCGGCCTGCTGGCGCTGCGCGGCGCTGACGGCGGCGGTGGCGTACAGGCCGCTCACGCCCTGGCGCAGCAGCGCCGGGGTGTTGGGCATGCAGCGCACGATCGGCTGCTCGCCGAGCCAGGCGGTCATGCTGGCGCAGGTGATGCCGGCGGCGATGGACACCACCAGCTGGTTCGGCTTGAGGCTCGGGCGGATCGCTTCGCACACGGCCTTCATGGCCTGGGGCTTGACCGCCAGCACCACCACGTCGGCGCCGTCGATGGCCTGGGCGTTGTCGGCGAAGGTGTCGATGCCGTGTTCGGCGCTGACCCGGGCGCGGGTCTCTTCGCCCGGATCGCTGGCGCGGATCCGTCCCGCTTCCAGACCCTTGGCCCGCAGGCCGCCGATCAGGCTGGCCGCCATGTTGCCGGCACCGATAAAGGCAATGCGTGTATCGCTCATGTCAGGTCCTTATTGAGAAATGTGGCCGTAGTCGCGGGCGCCGAACAGGGCGGTGCCGATACGGACCCAGGTGGCGCCCTGGGCGATGGCCGACTCGAGGTCGTGGCTCATGCCCATGGAAAGGGTGTCGAGGGGCAGGTCGAGGCTGGCCTGCAAGCGCTGCACGGCGGCGAAGGCGGCGTCCTGGGCGGCCCGGTCTTCGGTCGGCTCGGGGATCGCCATCAGCCCGCGCAGCTTCAGGCGCGGCAATTGGCTGATGGCCTGCGCCAAGGCGGGCAGGTCGGCCGGGGCGCAGCCGGACTTGCTGGCTTCGCCGCTGACGTTGACCTGGATGCAGATGTTCAGCGGCGGCAGGTCGGCCGGGCGCTGCTCGGACAGGCGTTGGGCGATTTTCAGACGGTCCACGGAGTGCACCCAGGCGAAATGCTCGGCGATCGAGCGGGTCTTGTTCGACTGAATGGGGCCGATGAAGTGCCAGATCAAGGGCAGGTCGGCCAGTTCCTGCTGCTTGCCCAGGGCTTCCTGCAGGTAGTTCTCGCCGAAGTCCCGCAGGCCGGCGGCATAGGCTTCACGCAGGGCCCGGGCGGGTTTGGTCTTGCTCACGGCCAGCAGCCGGACGCTGTCTTCGCCGCGTCCGGCGGCCTGGGTCGCGGCCTGGATGCGCGACCCGACGTTGAAAATGTTGTCTGCTATCGTGGACATCAAGAGGCGCCGGCGGTCTGAGGGTTCGCGGCATTCTACTGGAATTGGGGGACGCTATGGATATCACCGAACTGCTGGCCTTCAGCGCCAAACAGGGCGCTTCCGACCTGCACCTGTCGGCCGGCCTGCCGCCGATGATCCGCGTGGACGGCGACGTGCGGCGGATCAATCTGCCGGCGCTGGACCACAAGCAGGTGCACGAACTGATCTACGACATCATGAACGACACCCAGCGGGTGGACTTCGAGAAACATCTGGAAACCGACTTCTCCTTCGAAGTGCCCGGCGTCGCGCGGTTCCGGGTCAACGCGTTCAACCAGAACCGCGGCGCCGGCGCGGTGTTCCGCACCATCCCGTCCAAGGTGCTGACCATGGAGGACCTGGCCATGGGCGACGTCTTCCGCAAGATCACCGACGCCCCACGCGGCCTGGTGCTGGTGACGGGGCCCACCGGTTCAGGCAAGTCCACCACCCTGGCGGCGATGATCGACTACCTCAACACCCACCGCCACCATCACATCCTGACCATCGAAGACCCCATCGAATTCGTCCACGAATCGCGCAAATGCCTGATCAATCAGCGTGAAGTCCATCGCGATACCCGCAGTTTCGCCACGGCCCTACGTTCGGCGCTGCGCGAAGACCCGGACGTGATCCTGGTGGGCGAGATGCGCGACCTGGAAACCATCCGCCTGGCGCTCACCGCCGCCGAGACCGGGCACCTGGTGTTCGGCACCCTGCACACCACTTCGGCGGCGAAGACCATCGACCGGGTGGTGGACGTGTTCCCCGGCGACGAGAAATCGATGGTGCGCTCGATGCTGTCCGAGTCGTTGCTGGCGGTGGTGTCGCAGACGCTGATCAAGAAGATCGGCGGCGGGCGGGTGGCGGCCCACGAGATCATGCTCGGCACCTCGGCGATCCGTAACCTGATCCGCGAGGACAAGGTGGCGCAGATGTACTCGGCGATCCAGACCGGCGGGTCGCTGGGGATGCAGACCCTGGACATGTGCCTGAAGGAGTTGGTGACCAAGGGGTTGATCAGCCGCGAGCATGCGCGGGAGAAGGCGCGCACGCCGGACAATTTCTGAGGGGGAGGAGTGCGGTGAGGGAGCAGGCTCCCTCACGGCGGGGCTCAGCGCTGGACGACGCGCATCTGCTTGGGTTCTTTGGGCAGTACGCGCTTGGCGACGACGTAGTGCTGTTCCCAGTACGGCTTGTTCAGCGTGTCGATGCTCACGGCCTTGCCGCGGCGCGGGGCGTGGATGAAGCGGTCGTTGCCCAGGTAGATGGCGACGTGGTTGACCCGGCGGCTCTTGATGTTGAAGAAGATCAGGTCGCCCGGCTTCAGGTCCTTGCGCTCGACCTTCTCGCCATGGCCGCTGGCCATTGCGTTGGAGGTGCGGGGCAGGTCGAAGGTGGCGTCGTTGAACGCGTACTTCACCAGGCCGCTGCAGTCGAAGCCTTTGCTCGGGCTGCTGCCGCCCCAGCGGTACGGCGTGCCGAGGACGTTCACCGCGCGGCTCAGGACGTTGCTGCTTTCCTTGTTCGCCATCGGCGGCACGACCTTGCTGTGGCCGTTGCTGCTGAGCGTGGTGTGCTTGCTCTGCTTGCCCTTGTTCGACGGAGCAGACGCATGGGATTTGGGGGTGTAGCCGTTGACGTTGGGAAGTCGTTGCTCACGGTTGGTGGCGTGGGCGGCCAGTGGCATCAGTAGGCAAATGGTCAGCCATGTCTTGAAAAATGGACGCATTAGGCAGGGCTCTTGTGTGTTAGCGCGCAACTTTATAACAGCTTTTTTGTCCCTTCCGAGGCCGTTGGTCGATTCGAACAGGGGGCAACGGAACCAAACAAGCGGCAAATGGACGCCATTGTCGGACAGAAGTCAGGTGCTATAAGGCTTTGACGGGGAACACGGTAGCATTTGCCGTACGTCGGCTACCTGTAAAAAAGTCACAAAGAATTAAAGAATATTTATCTATTGCGTGAATCGAGGTCTTCATGAACCGCTATCAACCGCCGGGCGCGAACCAGGACACCCACAGCAAAGTGATCGGCTACCTGCTGTGGATTTTCGGCTTCACTGGCGCTCACCGCTTCTATTACGGCAAGCCCGTGACCGGGACGATCTGGTTCTTCACCTTCGGCCTGCTCGGCATCGGCTGGCTGATCGACGTGTTCCTGATCCCGGCGATGGACCGCGAGGCCGACCTGCGCTTCACCGCCGGCCCCATCGAATACAACGTGGCGTGGATCCTGCTGACGTTCCTCGGGGTGTTCGGCGTGCACCGCATGTATCAGGGCAAGTGGATCAGCGGATTGCTGTACCTGCTGACCGGCGGGCTGTTCTTCATCGGTGTGCTGTATGACTTCTGGACGCTGAACGACCAGGTTTCGCTGCGTAACCAGCAGAACCGCAGGGCCTTCCAGTGAAACGAATTGCGGCGAGGGAGCAAGCTCCCTCGCCGCAGGGTTACGCCTGGTGGCTGATCCGGCCGTCCACCAGGGTGTAGCGCACCACGCCCGGCAGGCTGTGGCCGATGAACGGGCAGTTCTCGCCCTTCGACAGCCAGGCTTCGCCGGCCACGGTCGACGCCTTCGGATCGAACAGCACGATGTCCGCCGCGCCGCCCACCTCCAACTTGCCCGCCGGCAGGCGCAGGGCCTCGGCAGGGCCGGCGCTCAGGCGCGCCAGCAGGGTCGGCAGGTCCAGCAGACCGTCCTCCACCAGTGTCATCGCCAGCGGCAGCAACAGCTCGACGCTGCTGATGCCCGGTTCGGTGGCGCCGAACGGCGCCAGTTTGGCGTCGCGCTCGTGGGGCTGGTGATGGCTGGAGATCGCCGAGACCACGCCGGACTTCACCGCTTCGCGCAGGCCGTCGCGGTCGGCGCGGGTGCGCAGCGGCGGCTGGACGTGGTAGAGGCTGCTGAAGTCGATCAGCGCCTCGTCGGTGAGGATCAACTGATACAGCGCCACGTCCGCCGTGACCTTCAGGCCGCGGGCCTGGGCCTGGGCGATCAGCGCCACGCCCCGGGCGCTGGTGAGCTGGCTGAAGTGCGCGCGCACGCCGGTCTGCTCCACCAGCAGCAGGTCCCGGGCCAGGGCCACGGTCTCGGCGGTCTCCGGGATGCCCGGCAGGCCGAGGAAACTGGCGGTGGCGCCTTCGTGGGCCAGGCCGCCGTCGGCCAGGTCGTGGTCCTGGGAGTTGAAGATCACCGTCAGGTCGAAGGTCGCGGCGTAGTCCAGCGCCCGGCACAGGGTGCGGGTGTTGCCGAAGCTCTTGAGGCCGTTGCCGAACGCCACGCAGCCGGCGTCGCGCAGGGCCGCAAGCTCGGCCAGTTGCTCGCCGTCCAGGCCTTTGCTCAGGGCGCCGATGGGGAACACCTTGGTGTTGCCGGCCTCGCGGGCGCGGTCGAGGATCAGTTCGGCCACGGCGGAGGTGTCGAGCACCGGTTTGGTCTTCGGCGGGCAGCACAGGCTGGTCACGCCGCCGGCCGCCGCCGCGCGGGTTTCGCTGGCGATGGTGCCTTTGCGGCTGTAGCCCGGCTCGCGCAGGGCGACGTTGAGGTCCACCAGCCCCGGAGCGGCCACCAGGCCTTGGGCGTCGATGGTTTCCACGGCGGCGAACCCCGCCGGGGCGGCGCCGAGGGCGACGATCTTGCAGGCTTCGACGTGAATGTCGGTGACGCGGTCCAGGCCGCTGGCCGGGTCGATGACGCGTGCGCCGAGAATGCTGAGCTTCACTGGGCGTTCTCCTGCTCGAATTGGCGCTGGGCGGTCTGTCCGCTCATGGCCATGGACAGCACGGCCATGCGGATCGCGATGCCGTAGGTGACTTGGTTGAGGATGACCGAGTGCGGGCCGTCGGCCACCGCCGACTCGATCTCCACCCCGCGGTTGATCGGTCCCGGGTGCATGACGATGCAGTCGGGCTTGGCCCCGGCCAGGCGCGCGGTGGTCAGGCCGAACAGGCGGTAGAACTCGCCCTCGCTCGGCAGCAGGCCGCCGGTCATGCGCTCGCGCTGCAGGCGCAGCATGATCACCACGTCGACGTCCTTCAGGCCTTGGGCCATGTCGGTGTAGACCTTCACGCCGTACTGCTCGATGCCGATCGGCAGCAGGGTCTTGGGCGCGATCACGCGGATGTCCCGGCAGCCGAGGGTCTTGAGGGCGAGCATGTTCGAGCGCGCCACCCGCGAGTGCAGGATGTCGCCGACGATGGCCACCGAGAGGTTCTCGAAGCTGCCCTTGTGCCGGCGGATGGTCAGCATGTCGAGCATGCCCTGGGTCGGGTGGGCGTGGCGGCCGTCGCCGCCGTTGATGATCGCCACCTGCGGGCAGACGTGCTCGGCGATGAAGTGCGCGGCGCCGGAGTCGCCGTGACGCACGACGAACATGTCGGCGGCCATGGCTTCCAGGTTGCGCAGGGTGTCGAGCAGGGTTTCGCCCTTGCTGGCCGACGAGGTCGACACGTTCAGGGTGATCACGTCCGCCGACAGCCGCTGGGCCGCCAGTTCGAAGGTGGTGCGGGTGCGGGTGGAGTTCTCGAAGAACACGTTGCACACGGTCTTGCCGCGCAGCAGCGGGACTTTCTTCACCGCCCGGGCGCCGACTTCGAGGAACGAGTCGGCGGTGTCGAGGATTTCCGTCAGCAGCTCGCGGCGCAGGCCGTCGAGCGAGAGGAAGTGGCGCAGCTGGCCCTGGTCATTGAGCTGCAGCGGGCGCTTGGTGTCTAGAGGCGTCATCGCGAAGGGGACTCTCAATAGGGCGGATTAAAAGGCAAGGTCTTGCAGTTCGAGGTTCAGCTCAGGGCCGGACAGCTTGACCCGCTCGTGGGCGGCCAGCTTCAGCGTGGCGCCGACCACGTTCGGGCGGATCGGCAGCTCGCCGGCGTCCAGGTCCAGCAGGCAGACCAGGGTCACGCTGGCCGGGCGGCCGTAGTCGAACAGTTCGTTCATGGCGGCGCGGATGGTGCGCCCGCTCATCAGCACGTCGTCGATCAGCACCAGGTGCTGGCCTTCGATCTCGAAGGGCAGGGCCGAGGGGCGCACCTGCGGGTGCAGGCCGTTCTGGCTGAAGTCGTCGCGGTAGAAGGAGACGTCCAGGGTGCCGAGCGGCGCATCGCTGCCCAGTTCCTTGAGCAAGGCCTGGGCGACCCAGACGCCGCCGGTGCGGATGCCGATGAAACGCGGCTCGCCGATGCCGCGCGCGTCCAGGTGCGCCTTGAGGCGGGTCGCCATCTGGCTGATCAGATCGGCGGGATTGGGCAGGCTCATGGTTGCTCCTTCTCGGGGGCGGGCCGGCGCGTGTGGACGGCGGCCCGGGTCGTAGCCAAAAGAAAAGCGCCGAAGCGCTTGTCAGGATTCAAACAATGCGGTGTTTTCGTCGAGCCAGCCCTGCAGCAGCAGGGCGGCGGCGATGGCGTCCACCGGGTTGTCGCGGTAGCTGCCCTTCTGGCCGCCGCGGGCCATCCGCTCGCCCTTGGCCTCGAAGGTGGTCAGGCGTTCGTCGTGGGTATAGAAGGGCAGGTTGTAGCGGCCGTTGAGGCGGCGGCCGAACTTCTCGGCGCGCTCGCACATCTCGCTGGGCGTGCCGTCCATGTTCAGCGGCAGGCCGACCACCACGGCGTCGGGTTTCCATTCCTTGATCAGCGCTTCGACCTGGTTCCAGTCGGGCACCCCGTTCTGCGCCCTCAGGGTGCACAGCTCGCGGGCCTGGCCGGTGATGACCTGGCCGACCGCCACGCCGATCGAGCGGGTGCCGTAGTCGAAGCCGAGGATAAGGCGCAAAGCCATCAGGCGTGCCCCGCCTGGCTGGTCAGCAGGCTCAGGTTGATGCCCAGGTGCTTGGCGGCGGCTTCCAGGCGCAGGTCGCTGCGGGTGCTGAACAGGACGTCGGCGTCGTACGGGCAGGTCAGCCAGGCGTTGTCGGCCAGTTCGGCTTCAAGCTGCCCCGCTTCCCAGCCGGCGTAGCCGAGGGTGATCAGGCTCTGTTGCGGGCCGACGCCGTCGGCGATGGCGAACAGCACGTCCTGGGAGGTGGACAGCGCCAGGTGGCCGTCCAGTTCGACGGTGGCCTGGAAGGTCTGCCCCGCCGGATGCAGGACGAAGCCGCGGTCGGTCTGCACCGGGCCGCCGATGTAGATCGGCACGTGCTGGCAGCGTGCCGGCGGTTCGATGTCCGGGCGCAGCTGCTCCAGGATGTCGGCCAGGTTCAGCTCCTGCGGTCGGTTCACCACCAGCCCCATGGCGCCATTGGCCGTGTGCTCGACGATGTAGGTCAAGGTGTGGGCAAAGTTGGGGTCGGCCATGTGCGGCATGGCGATCAGGAAGTGATGCTTGAGGTAGCTGGGGCTGACGTTTTTCATGTGCGCTAGTGTGGCGGTCAAGGGGCGAACTGACAAGCCGGGGATGCTGACAAGTGCGCCCTGCGGTGCCCTTGATGGCGTCTTTGCGGGCAAGCCCGCGAAGGCGTTCCGTCAGTTGCTGGACAGGCGGTCGCCCCGGGCGAATTTCCAGGTGCGGATGATTTCCAGCCGATCGATGTCCGACAGGTCCCCGGTGAACGGCGCAAACGGCGCCGCCAGGCGGACGATGCGCTGGGCGGCCTGGTCCAGCAGCGGCTGGCCGGAGGACTCCAGCACCATCACCTCATACAGCGATCCGTCGCGGTTGATCGACACCATCAGCCGCAGGTTGCCGTAGATCTGCTGGCGCCGTGCCTCGTCGGGGTAGTTGAGGTTGCCGATGCGCTCGACCTTCTTGCGCCATTCGTCCTTGTACCAGGCGCCCTTGTCGCGCATGGTCGAGGCGGCGCTCAGACGGTGGATCCGCGGGCGCTTGGCGTACAACTGCTGTTCGTGGGCCAGTTCGGCCTCAAGACTGGCGATGTCGCTGGACAGCTGCGAGCTGTCGAACGTCGGCGCGTCGACCGCCGGCCGGGTCTCGGTCTTGGTCTCTTCCTTTTTGGTCGGCGCCTTCTGCGGCTTCGGCGCGACCGTGGTCACGGCGGCCTTGGGCGCCGCTTCCTTCACCTCGGCCTTGGCGGCGGGGGGCGGGGTGATCTTCTTGACCTGGTTGTCCTGGAACGGCGCGACCTCGGTGGTCTTGGGAATCGCCTTCTTGTCCAGCGTACCGCTGCCTTCCTGGTTTTCCTGGGCGAGGAAATCCGCCTTGGCGGGCTTCTTCTCGCTCTTGAACGTGGCGAGGGTGATTTCCAGGGTCTTGCTGATCTGCTTGGGCTCGACCATGGTGAAGCCCACGCCCAGCAGCAGCGCCAAATGGATCAGCGCCGCCAGGAACAGGGTAAATCCGAGGCGATCGACCGGGCGCACGCCGGTGTGGGCGAGTTCTGCGGGCAGATCGGACGGAAGCGTCATGACAAGGAAACCAACATCGCGTTTTTCACAGGCCGCGCATGATAACGCAATGTTGGTCGTACGCCTTGGGCTTCAGGCATCAAGCGACAGGCTGCATGTGACGCACATCAAGCCTGCAGCTTTTTCCAGATGGCCTCCATCAGCAGACCGCCGATGTCGGTGCCGAAGGCGTTGTCGATTTCGCGGATGCAGGTCGGGCTGGTGACGTTGATCTCGGTCAGGTGCTCGCCGATCACGTCCAGGCCGACGAAGAGCAGGCCCTTGGCGCGCAGGGTCGGGCCGACCTGGGCGGCGATCCAGCGGTCTTTGTCGGTCAACGGGCGGGCTTCGCCCCGGCCGCCGGCCGCCAGGTTGCCGCGGGTTTCGCCCTGGGCCGGGATCCGCGCCAGGCAGTAGTCCACCGGCTCGCCGTCGATCATCAGGATGCGCTTGTCGCCGTCCTTGATGGCCGGCAGGTACGCCTGGCCCATGATCTGCTGGGTGCCGAGGGCGGTCAGGGTCTCCAGGATCACCGACAGGTTCGGGTCGCCCGCGCGGTGGCGGAAGATCGACGTGCCGCCCATGCCGTCCAGCGGCTTGAGGATCACGTCGCCATGCTGGGCGGCGAACTCGCGCAGCACGTCGGCGCGGCGGCTGACCACGGTCGGCGGCGTGCACTGCGGGAACAGCGTGGCGAACAGCTTCTCGTTGCAGTCGCGCAGGCTCTGCGGCTTGTTGACCACCAGCACACCGGCGCTTTCGGCCTGCTCGAGCAGGTAGGTGGAGTACACGAACTCCATGTCGAACGGCGGATCCTTGCGCATCAGGATCACGTTCAGGTCGCTGAGGAGCGAATCCTGCTCCTGGCCCAGCTCGAACCACTTCTGCGGGTCGGCGAACACCTTCAAGGGCTTCATCCGTGCCCGGGCCTGGCCCTCGGCCTGGTACAGGTCGCGCTGCTCCATGTAGAACAGTTCCCAGCCGCGTTTCTGCGCGGCCAGCAGCATGGCCAGCGAGCTATCCTTTTTATAGGAGATGCTGGCGATGGGGTCCATCACAATCCCGACGCGAACGCTCATGGGGTTTTCCTCGAAAATGGGCTACCGAAACGGTGCGGAAAAAGTGGCGTCAGAGTGGCGCCGGGCGGGTTTGCGGTCAAGGGAAAACCCGTCGATAGATTGCATGGGGAGACTGTGCTAAAAAGGCTGCCATACCGGGCTGGCCCTTGAACGGCAAGGGTTTGCAGCCGGCAGTCATCGCAAAACGGACATATTGATTCGCAAAGGCGACGGTAGAGCCCCCTTATGGAACAGCAGTCCAGCGCCTTGAAGGTCATGGTGATCGACGACTCGAAAACGATTCGCCGCACCGCCGAGACCTTGCTGAAAAACGCAGGGTGCGACGTCATCACGGCGGTCGACGGTTTCGAGGCGTTGGCCAAGATCGTCGACAACCATCCGGACATCGTTTTCGTGGACATCATGATGCCGCGTCTGGATGGTTATCAGACCTGCGCTTTAATCAAGAACAACAGCGCGTTCAAGGCAACGCCGGTGATCATGCTGTCGTCCCGCGACGGGCTGTTCGACAAGGCCAAGGGGCGGATCGTCGGTTCCGACCAATTCCTGACCAAGCCGTTCAGCAAGGAAGAGCTGCTCGACGCGATAGCGGCCCATGTGCCGGGCTTTGCCGCAGTGCTGCAGTGAGACACGTACAAGGACGCGCGGCCAGCGGGCCGGGCGTCGACAAGAAAAATGGGGAAGACCATGGCTCGTATCCTGATCGTCGATGATTCGCCGACCGAAATGTACAAACTGACCGGCATGCTGGAAAAGCACGGCCATGAGGTGCTCAAGGCCGAAAACGGCGCCGACGGCGTGGCCCTGGCCCGTCAGGAGAAGCCCGACGCGGTGCTGATGGACATCGTCATGCCCGGCCTCAACGGCTTCCAGGCCACCCGCCAGTTGACCAAGGATGCCGAGACCAGCCATATCCCGGTGATCATCATCACCACCAAGGACCAGGAAACCGACAAGGTCTGGGGCACCCGCCAGGGCGCGAAGGACTACCTGACCAAACCGGTCGAGGAAGACACCCTGATCAAGACCCTGAACAACGTGCTGGCCGGTTGAGCGCGCAGCCATGAGCGGGTCGCTGACCGCGTTCGAGCTGCTGTGGCAGATGGACCTGCGCTGCCGGTCGCTGGCGGCGCAGCTGCCGTCGCCGCCGGCCAGCCGGGACCTGTGGAGCGGCATCGGCTTCCGCCTGGGCGAGCACTGGTACGTGACGCCCATGGGCGAGATCAGCGAAGTGCTTCCTGAACCGCGCTTCACCCAGTTGCCGGGGGTCAAGCCGTGGGTCAAGGGCGTCGCCAACCTGCGCGGGCGGCTGTTGCCGGTGATGGACCTGTGCGGCTTCTTCGGCCATGAGCTGTCGCCGTTGCGCAAGCAGCGGCGGGTGCTGGTGGTGGAGCACCGGGAGGTGTTCGCCGGGCTGCTGGTCGATGAGGTCTTCGGGCTGCAGCATTTCGAGCAGGACAGCTTCGAGCCGTTGCCGATCAGTGAGCGGCAGGGTGCGAAGGCCGGGTTTCTCAAGGGGCACTTCCGGCGCGAACAGGACTGGCGGGTGTTCAGCCTGTTTGCCCTGGCGCAGTCCCCGGGGTTCATGAACGTCGCAATATAGCCGCAACAACAGAGCGCCCCTGTGGGAGCGGGCTTGCCCGCGAATGCGGTCTGACATTCAACATTGAGGCTGGCTGAGCCGCCCTTTCGCGGGCAAGCCCGCTCCCACAGGTCTGTGGCGAGTTTCGAAGGCGAGGACCGATGACAAAAGCAAAACCAGGCATGCCCGCAGAAGGCTCGCGCAGCCGCTCGCAGATCATCGTGCTGTTCATCGCGCTGATCGTGTTCATCATGCTGCTGTTCGCCAACTTCGCGTACCTCAACACCCAGGCCAACTACGACAAGCAGTACATCGGCCACGCCGGGGAGCTGCGGGTGCTGTCCCAGCGCATCGCCAAGAACGCCACCGAAGCCGCCGCCGGCAAGGCCGCCGCGTTCAAGCTGCTGAGCGATGCGCGCAACGACTTCGCCCAGCGCTGGGGCTACCTGAAGAAAGGCGACGCGGCCACCGGCCTGCCGCCCGCGCCGTCCACCGTGCGCCCGGAGATGCGCGCCGTGCAGCTGGACTGGGAGCGCCTGCTGAAGAACGCCGACGCCATCCTGTCCAGCGAACAGACCGTGCTCTCCCTGCACCAGGTGGCGGCGACCCTGGCCGAAACCGTGCCGCAGCTGCAGATCGAATACGAGAAGGTCGTGGAGATCCTGCTCCAGCGCGGCGCCCCGGCGGGGCAGGTGGCCATGGCCCAGCGCCAGTCGCTGCTGGCGGAGCGGATTCTGGGAGCGGTCAACACCGTGCTGTCCGGCGACGAGAACTCGCAGCAGGCCGCCGATGCCTTCGGCCGCGACGCCACCCGGTTCGGCCAGGTGCTCAACGGCATGCTGCAGGGCAACCCTTCGCTGAAGATCAGCCAGGTCGAAGACCGCGACGCCCGGGCGCGGCTGGGCGAGATCGCCGAGCTGTTCCAGTTCGTTTCCGGCTCGGTGGACGAGATCCTGGAAACCTCGCCGGAACTGTTCAAGGTGCGCGAGTCGGCGACCAACATCTTCAGCCTGTCGCAGACCCTGCTCGACGAAGCCTCGCACCTGGCCAGCCGCTTCGAGAACCTGGCCGGCGGGCGCAGCACCGACACCATCGGCGGCTATGTGCTGGGCCTTTTGGCGCTGGCGTCGATCATCCTGATCGGCATGGTCATGGTGCGCGAGACCAACCGTCAGTTGCGCGAGACCGCCGAGAAGAACGAACGCAACCAGAACGCGATCATGCGTCTGCTCGACGAAATCGAAGACCTGGCCGACGGCGACCTGACGGTGACCGCGTCGGTGACCGAGGACTTCACCGGCACCATCGCCGACTCCATCAACTATTCCGTCGACCAGCTGCGCGACCTGGTGGCGACCATCAACCTCACCGCCGGCCAGGTCGCCGCTGCGGTGCAGGAGACCCAGGCCACCGCGATCCACCTGGCCCAGGCCTCGGAGCACCAGGCCCAGCAGATCGCCGAAGCCTCCAACGCGATCAGCGACATGGCCCAGTCCATCGACCAGGTGTCGGCCAACGCCGCCGAATCGTCGGCGGTGGCCGAACGTTCGGTGGACATCGCCAACAAGGGCAACGAGGTGGTGCACAACACCATCCACGGCATGGACAACATCCGCGAGCAGATCCAGGACACCGCCAAGCGGATCAAGCGCCTGGGCGAGTCGTCCCAGGAGATCGGCGACATCGTCAGCCTGATCGACGACATCGCCGACCAGACCAATATCCTGGCGCTCAACGCCGCGATCCAGGCGTCGATGGCCGGCGATGCCGGGCGCGGCTTCGCCGTGGTCGCCGATGAGGTGCAGCGCCTGGCCGAGCGTTCCTCCGCCGCCACGCGGCAGATCGAGACGCTGGTGCGGGCGATCCAGGCCGACACCAACGAGGCGGTCATCTCCATGGAGCAGACCACCACCGAAGTGGTGCGCGGCGCACGCCTGGCGCAGGACGCCGGGGTGGCCCTGGAAGAGATCGAAGGCGTGTCCAAGACCCTCGCCGCGCTGATCCAGAGCATTTCCAACGCAGCGCAGCAGCAGACCTCGTCGGCCGGGCAGATCTCCCTGACGATGAACGTGATCAAGCAGATCACCTCGCAGACCTCGTCCGGCTCCACCGCCACCGCCGACAGCATCGGCAACCTGGCGAAAATGGCCAGCCAGCTGCGCCGTTCGGTGTCCGGCTTCACCTTGCCGACGACGCCGGCGCCGGCAACGGACAAAGCGTGAGGCCGGCGGACGGAGCGGTCATGGGCGACCGGCACGACTATGTGGCCCTGGAATGGGTCAAGGGCGAGATCGCCGAAACCCTGAGGCTGGCGCACCAGGCCATCGAAGCGGTGCTCGACGAGCCGTCGTCCGTCCCCGGGCTGGACGAGTGCCTGGCCTGCATCCATCAGGTGCACGGCAGCCTGCAGATGATCGAGTTCTACGGCGCGGCGCTGCTGGCCGAAGAGATGGAGCAATTGGTCGAGGCCCTGCGCGAGGGCCGCGTCAGCCACCGCGAAGAAGCCCTGCACCTGCTGCTGCAAGCCATCGGCCAGTTGCCGGTCTACCTCGACCGCGTGCAAGGCGCCCGGCGCGACCTGCCGCTGGTGGTGCTGCCGTTGCTCAACGACCTGCGCAGCGCCCGTGGCGAAAGCCTGCTGTCGGAGACCAGCCTGTTCAGCCCGCATTTGCCCGACAGCCCGCCGCTGGACGCCGAGACCCTCAAAGGGCTAGAGCCGCCGGACCTGCCCAACGTGCTGCGCAAGCTGCGCCAGACGCTGCAGATGGCCCTGGTCGGCCTGCTGCGCGAACAGGACGACCAGACGCACCTGGCTTACCTGGCCAAGGTCTTCCTGCGCCTTGAGGCGCTGAGCGGCGCCGCGCCGCTCAGCCCGTTGTGGCAGGTCGCCTCGGCGCTGGTCGAGGGCATGCGCGAAGGGCGGATCGCCAACAGCCCGGCCTTGCGCAGCCTGTTCAAGGACGCCGACAAGGAACTCAAGCGCCTGCTCGACCAAGGCATGCCGGCCCTGAACCGGCCGCCCCCGCCGGAGCTGCTCAAGAGCCTGCTGTTCTACATCGCCAAAGCCGAACATCCCACCGGGCAGATGCTGACCATGAAAGACCGCTACTCCCTGGACGACGCGCTGCCCGACAGCGCGATGGTCGACGAAGAGCGCGCGCGCCTGGCCGGCCCCGACCGCGATGCCATGCGCTCGGTGCTGGTGGCGCTGTGCGAAGAGCTGGTGCGGGTCAAGGAGCGCCTCGACCTGTTCGTGCGCAGCGACCGCCAGCACGTCTCGGACCTGGACAGCCTGCTGGCGCCGCTGCGGCAGATCGCCGACACCCTGGCGGTGCTCGGCTTCGGCCAGCCGCGCAAGGTGATCATCGACCAGTTGGCGGTGGTGCTCGGCCTGGCCCAGGGCCAGCGCGTACCGAACGACGCCACGCTGATGGACGTCGCCGGCGCCCTGCTGTACGTCGAGGCGACCCTGGCCGGCATGGTCGGCACGGTCGAGCCGCAGGATCCGGACGACAGCCGCCTGCCCACCACGGACCTGACGCAGATCCACCAGATCGTGATCAAGGAAGCGCGCATCTGCCTGCAGCAGGCCAAGGACATGATCGTCGACTACATCGAGGCCGACTGGGACCGCCAGCCGCTGCAGCCGCTGCCGGAGCTGTTGACCCAAGTGCGCGGCGCGCTGGCGATGATCCCGCTCAGCCGTGCGGCGAGCCTGGTCGAGGCCTGCAACGGGTTCATCCGCGAGCGTTTGTTGCTCGACCCGCACGAGCCCGGCTGGCAGCAGCTCGACAGCCTGGCCGATGCCATCGCCAGCCTGGAATACTGCCTCGAACGCTTGGGCGATGACCCGCAGGCCGCCACCGAACCCTTGCTGGACGTGGCGCAGAAGAGCCTCGCCAAGCTCGGCTACTTCCCGGACGAACCCTATGTGCCGGTGCTGGCCGACGTGGTCAGCCCCGTTGACGCGCAGGCGATGCAGGATCGCCAGGCCCTGGACGATCCCGGGATCGTGCAGTCGCTGGCCGAGGTGCTGGCCAGCCCGGTGTCGGCGGTCAACCCGCCGGCGCAGACCACCCCCGAAAGCCTGTTGCCGCCGCCCGCCGATGAACCGCCGGTGGACGACGAGCTGCGCGAGGTGTTTCTCGAAGAGACCGACGAGGTGCTGCAGGTGCTGGGCGAGTGCCTGCCGCGCTGGTCGGCCGACCCCGGCGACCGCGCGGCCCTGAGCGAACTGCGCCGGGCCTTCCACACCCTCAAGGGCAGCGGCCGCATGGTGCGCGCGCTGATCCTCGGCGAACTGGCCTGGGCCGTGGAGAACCTGCTCAACCGCGTGCTGGAGCACAGCGTCGAGCCTGCTCCTGCGGTGGGCCAGGTGCTGACGGACTGCCTGCAACTGCTGCCGGAGCTGATCGCCGAATTCGCCGCCAACGCCCAGCGCCAGCGCAGCGATGTCGATCGGCTCGCCGCCCGGGCCCATGCCCTGGCCAGGGGCGATGCGCCGCCGGCCGCCCCAGGCATGAAGGACACCGCCGCGACGGATCCGCTGCTGCTGGAGATTTTCCGCAACGAGGCCGAAACCCATCTGGCCAGCCTCAACCGCTTCCTCGACCAGGCGGCCGAGCATGTGCCGCTGCCGGCCAGCGACGAATTGCAGCGCGCGCTGCACACCCTCAAGGGCAGCGCGTCGATGGCTGGCGTCTTGCCGATCGCCGAACTGGCGGCGCCGCTGGATCACCTGGCCCGGGAGTTCAAGGCCCACCAGCTGGCGCTGGATCTGGACGAAGTGGAACTGCTGCTGGAGGCCGAAGGGCTGCTGCGCATCGGCCTGCGTCAGTTGGGCAACGATCCGCTGGCGCCGATCGTCGGTGCGCAGTCGCTGATCAAGCGCACCGAGACCTTGCTGGCGGAACGGCTGGCGTCGATCCTCGACGGGCCGAGCGGCGGACTGCGGGTCAAGCGCGATCCGCAGTTGATCAACGACTTTCTGGCCCAGGGCATGGACATCTTGCTCGACGCCGAAAACCTCCTGCAGCGTTGGCAGCGGCACCCCGGCGAACGCCAGGAACTGAGCGCGCTGCTGGATGAGCTGACCACCCTGGGCGAGGCCGCGCACCTGGCCGACCTGTTGCCGGTGGATGTGCTGTGCGAAGCCTTGCTCGACCTCTACGGTGCCGTGGAGGAAAGCAGCCTGGCGGTCAGCGAGGCGTTCTTCGAGCAGGCGCAGTTGGCCCACGAAGCGCTGATCAACATGCTCGACGAACTGGCCGCCGGCCAGGAAATCACCCCGCAGCCCCAGCGCATCCGCGCCTTGCACGAGTTGCTCGACCAGAGCCTGGATCCGGCGTCCATGGGCCTGATCCGCAGCGACGGCAGCCGCACCCTGAGCATCCGCGAACTGGGCAGCGCCACCGCCGAACTGAACAAGGCCGCCGCCGGCAACGGGCCGGACGACGAGATCGTCGAGATCTTCCTGGAAGAGGCGGTGGACCTGCTCGACAGCGCCGGGCAAGCCCTGCGTCGCTGGCTGGCGGATCCTGCCAACGGGGCGCCGCTGCCGTCGCTGCAACGGGACCTGCACACCCTCAAGGGCGGCGCGCGGATGGCCGAGGTCGATGCGGTCGGCGATCTGGCCCAGGAGCTGGAGACCGTCTACAAGGGGCTGGCGGAGCGCCGTCACCGCCACAGCGATGCCTTGGGGCAACTGCTGCGTCAGTGCCATGAGCGGCTGGCGCTGCAGCTCGGTCACCTGCACGAGCGGCAGCCGCCGGAACCGGCGCAGGCGCTGATCGAGGCGCTGCGCCGGTTCCGCCAAGGCGAGCCCGAGACGCCCCCGGCGCCAGCCGCCCACGAGGAGAGCGCCGGTCACGACCCGGAGCTGCTGGAGGTGTTCCTCGACGAAGGTTCCGACATCATCGAGAGCTCCGGCGCGGCCCTGACCCGTTGGCAGGCCGACCCCGGCAACCGCCAGGAGGTCGAAACCCTGCTGCGCGACCTGCACACCCTCAAGGGCGGCGCGCGGATGGTGGAGATCGGCCCCATCGGCGACCTGGCCCATGAGTTGGAAAACCTCTACGAACGCCTGTCCGCCGGCACGCTGCAGCCGGGGGCCGAGCTGTTCGCGCTGGTGCAGCGCAGCCACGACCGTCTGGCCCAGATGCTCGACGCGGTGCGCGCCGGGCAGCCTTGTCCGCCGGCGGACCGGCTGATCAATGCGATCCGCGACTTCAGCCACCCGGCGGCGCCGCAGGCCGCGGCCCCGGTGCCGGCCGTGCCGGTGAAGGCCGAACCCGCCGCCGCGGCCGCCGACAGCGGCGCGGACATGGTCAAGGTGTCCGCCGAACTGCTCGACGATCTGGTCAACCTGGCCGGCGAAACCTCGATCGTGCGCGGGCGGATCGAGCAGCAGGTCAGCGACGCGCAGGTGGCGCTCAATGAGATGGAAACCACCATCGAACGGATGCGCGACCAATTGCGCCGCCTCGACACCGAGACCCAGGGGCGCATCCTCAGCCGTCAGCAGGTGGACAACGAGCGGCTGGGCTACGAAGAGTTCGACCCGCTGGAGATGGATCGCCATTCGCAACTGCAGCAGCTGTCCCGGGCGCTGTTCGAGTCCGCCTCGGACCTGCTGGACCTGAAGGAGACCCTCGACCGGCGCACCCGCGACGCGGAAAACCTGCTGCAGCAGCAAGGCCGGATCAACTCCGAACTGCAGGAAGGGCTGATGCGCACGCGCATGGTGCCGTTCGAGCGGATGCTGCCGCGCCTCAAGCGCATCGTCCGTCAGGTGGCCGAGGAACTGAACAAGGACGTGGCCTTCACCGTCGGCAACGCCGAAGGCGAAATGGACCGCAACGTGCTGGAACGCATGGCGGCGCCGCTGGAACACATGCTGCGCAACGCCGTCGACCACGGCCTGGAGCCTGCCGACGTGCGGCTGGCGGCGGGCAAGCCGGCCCAGGGGCAGATCACCCTCGACCTGTCCCGGGAGGGCGGCGACATTGTCTTCGACATCCGCGACGACGGCGCCGGGGTGCCGCTGGACGCGGTGCGGCGCAAGGCGGTCAAGCGCGGCCTGCTGGCGCCGGACGCCGAGATCAGCGACCGCGACGTGCTGCAGTTCATCCTGCAGCCGGGGTTCTCCACCGCCGAGAAGATCACCCAGATCTCCGGGCGCGGCGTGGGCATGGACGTGGTGCACGAAGAGGTGCGCCAGTTGGGCGGCACCATGAGCATCGATTCGGTGCCGGGGCAGGGGGTGCACTTCCGCATCCGCCTGCCGTTCACGGTGTCGGTCAACCGGGCGCTGATGGTGCAGTGCGGCGACGATCAGTACGCGATTCCGCTGAACACCATCGACGGCATGGTGCGGGTGCCGCCGAACGAACTGGAAGGGCACTTCCGGCACGACCCGCCGGTGTACGAGTACGCCGGCCAGCGCTACGAACTGTGCTACCTGGGCGAGCTGCTCAAGACCGTCCCCCGGCCCAAGCTGCTGGGCCAGAGCCTGCCGCTGCCGGTGCTGCTGGTGCAGTGCAACGAGCGGCATGTGGCGGTGCAGGTGGACGCCATGGCCGGCACCCGCGAGATCGTGGTCAAGAGCCTGGGCCCGCAGTTCGCGGCGGTGCAGGGGGTGTCCGGGGCGACCATCCTCGGCGACGGCCGGGTGGTGCTGATCCTCGACCTGCTGGCGCCGATCCGCGCGATGCAGGCCCGTCTGCCGCAACGGCCGGCGCAGCCGGACATCGACAGCGAACCGCAGCGGCCGGTGCTGGTGCTGGTGGTGGACGACTCGGTCACCGTGCGCAAGGTCACCAGTCGCCTGCTGGAGCGCCACGGCATGAACGTGCTCACCGCCAAGGACGGGGTCGATGCGATGCTGCTGCTCGAAGAGCACCTGCCCGACGTCATGCTGCTGGACATCGAAATGCCGCGCATGGACGGCTTCGAAGTGGCGACCCGGGTGCGCGGCGACGAGCGCCTGCAGCACCTGCCGATCATCATGATCACCTCGCGCACCGGGCAGAAGCACCGCGACCGCGCCATGGCCATCGGCGTCAACGAATACCTCGGCAAGCCGTACCAGGAATCGGTGCTGCTCGACAGCATCGCCCAATGGAGCAAGAGACATGCATGAGCGGCGTCATAACCCGCGCACCAGCCAGCTCACCGGCCTGCTGCTGCCGCTGGCCGACCGCAACCTGATCCTGCCGAACGTGGCGGTGGCCGAGCTGATCGACTACCAGGCCGGCGCCTTTGATCTCGACACGCCGCCGTGGTACCTGGGCCGGGTGACCTGGCGCGAGCGGCAGATCCCGCTGCTCAGCTTCGAGTCGGCCTGCGGCAACCGGATCGTCATCGGCGAGCGGGCGCGGATCGTGGTCCTCAACGCCTTGGGCGGCCTGCCGCAGCTGCGCTTCATGGCCCTGCTGGTGCAGGGGATCCCGCGCTCGTGCAAGCTCGACAGCCAGTTGAGCTATGTGGACGTGCCGTTGTGCGCGCTGGAGCAGGCGGCGGTGCAGGTGGGCGACCAGGTGGCGAAAGTGCCGGATCTGCTGGGGCTGGAGAAGCTTTTGGTGGAGGCCGGGCTCACCGATTGACCCGGACGCTCCCGGCACCCACGGCCTCAACCATTACGCTGACCGTAACGATTCGCCGCGCTGCTTGATTGATGCTCCCTCCGCCCGCTCCTAAGGTTGGCTCCACGACAGCGAACCCCGTGGAGTGAGCATGACAACAACAATAACCCCCGACCCGCGCTGGACGCGGCGGCGTGACGAGAAGCGGCGTCGCCTTGACCGGGTGCGCGGCCTGGCCGACGGTGCGGTGCTCCCGACCGACCGGATCGTCGCGGCGCTCGAAGCGCTGATCCTGCCCGGCGACCGAGTGGTCCTGGAGGGCAACAACCAGAAGCAGGCGGACTTCCTGTCCCGGGCCCTGGCCAAGGCCGACCCGTCGAAGCTGCACGACCTGCACATGATCATGCCCAGCGTCGGCCGCTCCGAGCACCTGGACCTGTTCGAGCGCGGCATCGCCCGCAAGCTGGACTTCTCCTTCGCCGGCACCCAGAGCCTGCGCATCAGCCAGTTGCTGGAGGACGGCCTGCTGGAGATCGGCGCGATCCACACCTACATCGAACTCTATGCGCGGCTGGTGGTGGACCTGACGCCCAACGTGGTGCTCTCGGCCGGCTTCATGGCCGACCGCGCCGGCAACATCTACACCGGCCCCAGCACCGAGGACACCCCGGCGCTGATCGAGCCGGCGGCGTTCAGCGACGGCATCGTCATCGTCCAGGTCAACCAATTGGTGGACGACGTCAGCGAATTGCCCCGCGTCGACATTCCCGCCTCGTGGGTGGATTTCGTGGTGGTGGCGGACAAGCCGTTCTACATCGAGCCGCTGTTTACCCGCGACCCCCGGCACATCAAGCCGGTGCACGTGCTGATGGCGATGATGGCGATCCGTGGCATCTACGAAAAACACAACGTGCAGTCGCTCAACCACGGCATCGGCTTCAACACCGCCGCCATCGAGCTGATCCTGCCGACCTACGGCGAGTCCCTGGGCCTGAAGGGCAAGATCTGCCGCAACTGGACGCTCAACCCACACCCAACCCTGATCCCGGCCATCGAAAGCGGCTGGGTCGAGAGCGTGCATTGCTTCGGCACCGAGCTCGGGATGGAGCAGTACATCGCTGCCCGCCCGGACGTGTTCTTCACCGGCCGCGACGGCTCGCTGCGCTCCAACCGGATGTTCAGCCAACTGGCGGGGCAGTACGCGGTGGACCTGTTCATCGGCGCCACGTTGCAGGTCGACGGCGACGGCCATTCCTCCACCGTCACCCGCGGGCGCCTGGCCGGTTTCGGCGGTGCGCCGAACATGGGCCACGACCCCCGCGGCCGCCGTCACGGCACTCCGGCCTGGCTGGACATGCGCCACACCGATTCGGCGCAGCCGATGCTCGAACGGGGCAAGAAACTGGTGGTGCAGATGGTCGAGACGTTCCAGGAGGGCGGCAAGCCGACCTTCGTCGAGACCCTCGACGCCGTGGACGTGGCGAAGAAGAGCGGCATGCCGCTGGCGCCGGTCATGATCTACGGCGACGACGTCACCCACCTGCTCACCGAAGAAGGCATCGCCTACCTGTACAAGGCCCGTTCGCTGGACGAGCGCCGGGCGATGATCGCGGCGGTGGCCGGGGTCACCGCCATCGGCCTGCGCCATGACCCGAAAGACACCGAGCGCCTGCGTCGCGAAGGCCTCGTGGCCCTGCCCGAAGACCTCGGCATCCGCCGCACCGACGCCACCCGCGAACTGCTGGCGGCCAAAAGCGTGGCCGACCTGGTCGAGTGGTCCGGCGGCCTCTACAACCCGCCCGCCAAGTTCAGGAGCTGGTGATGCACGCACTCCATCCGCAAGCGAAACCCGTCAGCCTGGCCGAGCGCCTGGCGGACCTGGCGGTGGACGCGCTGATCGACGAGGCCGACCTGTCGCCGAAACCGGCCCTGGTCGACCGTCGCGGCAACGGCGCCCACACCGATCTGCACCTGGGGCTGATGCACGCCTCGGCGCTGGCGCTCTGGCCGGCCTTCAAGGAAATGGCCGAAGCCGCCACCGAGACCGGAACGATTGACCTGGCGTTGCGCGAAACCGTCGGCCGCATCGGCCGTGAAGGCGAACAGGCGATGCTGGCCACCACCGGCGGCGTCAACACTCACCGCGGCGCAATCTGGGCCTTGGGCCTGCTGGTGACGGCCGCGGCGCTGGCGCCTGAATCCAACGGTGCCGGTGCGGTCGCCCTGCGCGCCGCGCGCCTGGCGCTGCTGGAGGACCGTCATGCGCCGCGTCCGTTGAGCCATGGCGCCCAGGTCGCCCTGCGCTACGGCGCCCGTGGCGCCCGCGAGGAAGCGCAACTGGGCTTTCCGGCGGTCACCGGGCGCGGCCTGCCGCAGCTCGAACGCAGCCGCGCCGCCGGCCACGGCGAGCAGAACGCCAGGCTCGACGCCTTGCTGGCGATCATGACCGGCCTGGCCGACACCTGCGTGCTGTACCGCGCCGGGGAACCCGGCCTGCACGCCATGCAGCGCGGGGCCCAGGCCGTGCTCGACGGCGGCGGCAGCGCCAGCCTGGCCGGCCGCCGGCATCTGCACGCGCTGGACCGGCAACTCATCGCATTGAATGCCTCGCCCGGCGGCGCCGCCGATCTGCTCGCCGCCACCTTGCTGCTCGACCGGATCGGTCACGGCGGCATCCTTCAGGGAGCGTATTGATGGAAACCCTATCGTTTGAATTCCCCGCCGGCCAGCCGCCGCGCGGACGTGCCTTGGTGGGCTGCGTCGGCTCCGGCGATCTGGAGGTGCTGATCGAGCCGGGCCTGGCCGGCACGCTGTCGATCAACGTGCAGACCTCGGTCAACGGCAGCGGGCAGCGCTGGCGGCATCTGTTCGCGCGGATGTTCGACGGCACGGTGCCGCCGGCCATGAATATCGAGATCCACGACTTCGGCGCCACCCCCGGCGTGGTTCGCCTGCGTCTGGAACAAGGCTTCGAGGAGATCGGCCATGACTGACAGCGCAACGTTGCTGAACAAGCACAGCTTCGTCGAGCTCGGTGCGCGGCAACGGGCCAAGGCCTTGCTCGACGCCGGCACCTTCCGCGAGCTGCTCGACCCGTTCCAGCGCGTCATGTCGCCGTGGCTGGAGCGCCAGGGCGTCGTCCCCCAGGCCGACGACGGCGTGGTGATCGCCAAGGGCAGCCTCGACGGCCTGCCGGTGGTCGTTGCCGCCATCGAAGGCGCGTTCCAGGGCGGCAGCCTCGGCGAGGTCGGCGGGGCGAAGATCGCCGGCGCGCTGGAGCTGGCCGCCGAAGACAACCGCAACGGCATCCCGACCCGCGCCGTCCTGCTGCTGGAGACCGGCGGCGTGCGCTTGCAGGAGGCCAACCTGGGGCTGGCGGCGATTGCCGACATCCATGCGGCGATTGTCGACCTGCAGCAGTACCGGCCGGTGGTCGGCGTGGTGGCCGGCAGCGTCGGCTGCTTCGGCGGCATGTCGATCGCCGCCGGCCTGTGCAGCTACCTGCTGGTGACCCAGGAAGCCCGGCTGGGCCTTAACGGGCCGCAGGTGATCGAGCAGGAAGCCGGCATCGCCGAGTACGACTCGCGGGACCGGCCGTTCATCTGGAGCCTGACCGGCGGCGAGCAGCGTTTCGCCAGCGGGCTGGCGGACCGCTACGTGGCCGATGACGTGGCGCAGATTCGCGGGCAGGTCGCCGACCTGCTGCACCAGGGCCTGCCGGCGCACCCGCGCAGCCGGCGCGCCGAGTGGTTTTTGCGGCGTCTGGCGAGCCTGGACGCCGAGGCGCAGATCGAACCCTCGGTGGTTCGCGACCTGTATCAAGGAGAGCGTTCATGAGCGGAATATCCCTGCGGGGCCTGAACTGGTTCAACGCATTGAGCGGCGGTGCGCTGGCGCTCGAAGGCTTGCCGCCGTCGCTGCGGGTGGCGGACGTCGCGCTGGGCCGTCTGCTGGCGGTGGTGGCCGATCCGGACAACCGTTTTCCCCGCGCCCGTCAGGGCGAGGTCGGCCTGCTGGAGGGCTGGGGCCTGGCCAAGGCCGTGGACGACGCCGTTGTGGCCGACCGCGACGCATCTCACAAACGGGCCCTGATCGCCATCGTCGATGTGCCGAGCCAGGCCTACGGCCGTCGCGAAGAGGCCCTCGGCATCCATCAGGCGTTGGCCGGGGCGGCGGACAGCTATGCCCGAGCACGCCTGGCCGGGCACCCGGTGATCGCGCTGCTGGTGGGCAAGGCCATGTCCGGGGCGTTTCTGGCCCACGGTTATCAGGCCAACCGCTTGATCGCCCTGCGGGATCCGGGGGTGATGGTGCACGCGATGGGCAAGGCTTCGGCGGCGCGGGTGACCTTGCGCAGCGTCGAGGAACTGGAGGCGCTGGCGTCCAGCGTGCCGCCCATGGCTTACGACATCGACAGCTACGCCAGCCTGGGCCTGCTGTGGGAAACCCTGTCGGTGGCGCAGACCGAACAGCCGACGGCGGAGGATCTGGCGCGGGTGAGCGAATGCCTGCGGCAGGCCATCGCCGATGTGTCGTCGGCGGACCTGGGCGGGCGCCTCGGCGCGGCCAACCGCGCCGCGTCGAGCCGGGTGCGCGAACTGCTGAGGGCGCAGTGGTGAGCCTGTCCTGGCCGCTGCCCCACGATCTGCTCTGGGGCATGACCCCGGCGCAGCTGCCGGCGCAGGCGCCGCTGTGGGCGGTCGAGTCGTTGCGCGCCGGCCATCCGGTGGTGGTGCGGCGCGCAGAGGGCGCACCCGGTCAGGTTGCTGTTGGCCTGCGCGGTGCGGCGCGGGAGCAGCGTTGGGCGGCGTTCATGGCGGCCGATTCGGTGGTGCGCCGGGTCAGTCCGGAGGCGCTGTGCCACGTCGACAGCCCCCGTGACCTGCCGGCGATGCGGGCGCTCAGGCAGCTTCGCCCGCTGCTCGACGACGGCGGCTGGGCCTGGGGCGTCAGCGGCAGCGCCGGGTTCGAACTGGCGAGCGGGTTTGCCGCGATGCACGCCGGCAGCGACCTCGACCTGATCCTGCGCACGCCGCAGCGGTTGCCCCGTCATCAGGCGCGCCAGTTGCTGGCGCTGCTTGAGCGTGCGGCCTGCCGGATCGATCTGCAGTTGCAGACGCCGTCCGGGGCGGTGGCCCTGCGTGAGTGGGCGGGCGCTTCGGCAAGGGTGCTGCTCAAAAGTGCGCAGCGGGCGTACCTGGTCAGCGATCCGTGGAACCCGCAGGAGCTGGCGGCGTGAGCAGCCTGCTGGTGTTCCCCGGCCAGGGCGCGCAGCAGCCGGGCATGCTCCGGCCGTTGCCCCGGCAAACGCTGGCGGAGGCCAGCGATGCGCTGGGCGAAGACGTCACGCGGCTGGACTCGCCGCAGGCCCTGCGCACGACACGGGCGGTTCAGCTCTGCCTGCTGATCGCCGGCGTGGCGGCGGCCCGGCAGCTGCTGCAGGACGGTGCGCAGGTGGATTATGTCGCCGGCCTGTCCATCGGCGCCTACCCGGCGGCGGTGGTGGCGCAGGCGTTGAGCTTCGGCGATGCGTTGCGCCTGGTCAGCCTGCGCGGCGAACTGATGCAGCAGGCCTATCCGCAGGGCTTCGGCATGACCGCCATCACCGGCCTGCCTCCGGAGGCCGTGGAAGCGCTGGTCGCGCAGGTGCACAGCGGCGAATCCCCGGTCTACCTGGCCAACATCAACGCCGACAGCCAAGTGGTGATCGCCGGCTGCGACCCCGCGATGCACGCGGTGGCGGAGCTGGCGCGCCGCCGTGGGGCGGGCCTGGCGAAACGGCTGGCGGTGAGCGTGCCGTCGCACTGCCCGCTGCTGGAGGGCCCCGCGCAGGTGCTGGCCGACGCGTTCGCCGCCGTGCCGGTGCAGGCGCCGAAGATCGCATACCTGAGCGGCAGCCGTGCACGTCCGCTCACCAGGCCCGAAGCCCTGCGCGATGACCTGGCCTTCAACATGTGCCGTGTGGTGGACTGGCGCGGCACCGTGCAAAGCGCCTATGAGCGCGGCGTGCGGCTGCAGATCGAACTGCCGCCCGGCGCGGTGCTGACCGGGCTGGCGCGCCGGGTGTTCGAGCAAGGCACGGTGATCGCCTTCGACGGCGCCCGGCCCGACACCCTGCAGGCGCTGCTGCGTGAGGAGGAGGGCCGCCGACCCTAGACCACCCGACTTCAGGCTTCGAACAACAAAAACAACATCCGACGATGCAACTTGAGGACTGCGACAATGATTATTTACGGTGTGGCGCTGCTGGCGATCTGTACGCTGGCAGGGGTGATCATGGGTGACCTGCTCGGCGTGCTGCTGGGGGTCAAATCCAATGTCGGCGGGGTCGGGATCGCCATGATCCTGCTGATCTGCGCACGGCTGTGGATGCACGGGCGCGGCGGCATGACCAAGGACTGCGAGATGGGCGTCGGCTTCTGGGGCGCCATGTACATTCCGGTGGTGGTGGCGATGGCCGCGCAGCAGAACGTCGTCACCGCGCTGCACGGCGGCCCGGTGGCGGTGCTGGCGGCGATCGGTTCGGTGGTGGTCTGCGGCTGCACCATTGCCCTGATCAGCCGCACGAACAAGGGCGAGCCGTTGCCGGACGAGCCGGCAGAGCCGGCCCCGATGGCCGCCCCGGCGGGAGGTCGCTGACATGTGGGATCTCATCGAGAAAGGTCTGGAGCACAACGGTCTGGTCACCGCGTTCGCGTTCGTCGGCGTGATCATGTGGGTGTCGGTGATTCTCTCCAGGCGCCTGACGTTCGGGCGCATCCACGGTTCGGCCATCGCCATCGTCATCGGCCTGGTGTTGGCCTGGGTCGGCGGCACGCTGACCGGCGGGCAGAAAGGGCTGGCGGACCTGACCCTGTTCTCCGGCATCGGCCTGATGGGCGGGGCGATGCTGCGGGACTTCGCCATCGTCGCCACGGCGTTCGAGGTGCAGGCCACCGAGGCGAGGAAGGCCGGGCTGATCGGCGTGGTCGCGCTGCTGCTGGGCACGGTGCTGCCGTTCATCGTCGGTGCGTGCATGGCCTGGGCCTTCGGCTACCGCGACGCGGTCAGCATGACCACCATCGGCGCCGGGGCGGTGACCTACATCGTGGGGCCGGTGACCGGCGCGGCGATCGGCGCGACGTCCGACGTGATGGCGCTGTCGATCGCCACCGGGCTGATCAAGGCGATCCTGGTGATGGTCGGCACCCCGGTGGCGGCGCGCTGGATGGGCCTGGACAACCCGCGTTCGGCGATGGTGTTCGGCGGCCTGGCCGGCACCGTCAGCGGCGTGACCGCGGGACTGGCGGCGACGGACCGGCGGTTGGTGCCCTACGGCGCGCTGACGGCGACGTTCCACACCGGGCTGGGCTGCCTGCTGGGGCCTTCGGTGCTGTTCTTCATCGTGCGCGGGATCGTCGGCTGACGTCGGGTGCCGGGTTGCCCTCAATCGCCAGCAGGCCGGCGATCGGGGGCGCCCGGCCTCAGGCCTGGCGGTTGGCGTACATCCGGCACTCCGCCAGCAACGCCAGCAGGTTCGGGTCGCGTTCCTTGGCCTTGAGGAACACCACGCCGATGTGCTGCTGCAACCGGTACTTTTCCTGCAACGGGATCAGTTTCACCCGGTTTTCGTACACCGCCGCGATCCTCCCCGGCAGCAGCGCATAGCCCACCCCGGAACTGACCATGCTCAGCAGGGTGAAAATGTCGTTGACCTGCATCGCCACCTTCGGCTCGAACCCCGCCTGGCGGAACACCCGGATGCCGTCCTGGTGGGTGGCGAAGCCTTGGGTGAGGGTGATGAAGGTCTCGTCGCGCACGTCGGCCAGGTCGACCTCGCTGCGTTGGGCGAACCGCGAGTCGGCCGGGGTGGCCAGGAAAATGTCGTCGGAGAACAGCGGGATCTGTTCGCAGTCCGGGTCGCTGACGCTGTCGTCCAGCGACACCAGGATCGCATCGACCTCCATGTTCTTGAGCTTGTAGAGCAGGTCGATGTTCGAGCCCAGGATCAGGTCGATGTTGAGTTCGCTGCGGCGGATCTTCAGGCCCATGATCAGTTGCGGCACGGTCTTCACCGTCAGCGAGTAGAGGGAGCCCAGCTTGAAGCGTTCGGCGGAGAACCCGGCGGCCTCGCGGGTCAGGCGCACGCTCTCGACCACGTCCTGGATCAGCTTCTGCGCCCGCTCCTCCAGCACGTAGGCGCTTTCCAGCGGCGTCAGGTTGCGTCCCTCGTGCTTGAACAGCGGGCAACGCAGGGCGCTCTCCAGCGAGTGGATGGCGCGGTGCACGCTGACGTTGCTGGTCTGCAGCTCGGCGGCGGCCCGGGCGAGGTTGCCGGTGCGCATGAAGGCGAGGAACACCTCGAGTTTTTTCAGGGTCAATTCTTCGTCGATCAGCATGGCGCGGACTCTTCTTGATATCGGTCGATTGTGCCCAATTAACCGGACAGGCGCAGGCCCGCGTCGAACCGAAACATTGCGCTTTTACGCTCAAGGCCCGAGCCTTGCGCGCGGCGGTCATGAATCTGAGGTCAGCGACACATGTATCACGGGGAAAAACTCAACGCCTGGACGCACCTGGTCGGGGCGGTGGCGGCCTTCATCGGCGGGATCTGGCTGGTGGTGATCGCCAGCCTGGACGGCAGTCCGTGGAAGATCGTCAGCGTGGCAATCTACGCCTTCACCTTGCTGGTGCTGTACAGCGCCTCGACCGTGTACCACAGCGTGCGGGGGCGCAAGAAAGCGATCATGAAGAAGGTCGATCACTTTTCGATCTACCTGCTGATCGCCGGCAGCTACACGCCGTTCTGCCTGGTGACGCTGCGCGGGCCGTGGGGCTGGACGCTGTTCGGGATCGTCTGGGGGCTGGCGCTGATCGGCATCCTGCAGGAGATCAAACCGCGCTCGGAGGCGCGGATCCTGTCCATCGTGATCTACGCGGTGATGGGCTGGATCGTGCTGGTGGCGGTCAAGCCGCTGCTCGATGCGCTGGGGCCTGCGGGTTTCGCCTGGCTGGCCTCGGGCGGCGTGCTGTACACCGTGGGCATCATCTTTTTCGCCCTCGACCACCGGCTGCGGCATGCCCACGGGATCTGGCACCTGTTCGTGATCGCCGGGAGCCTGCTGCACTTCGTGGCGATCTGGTTTTACGTTTTGTAGGCGCCGGCCTGCCGATCAGTGTTGTGCGGCGCCCGGGCCACCGAGCTGTTCCCGGGCCCGGCGGCTGAAGATATCCAGCAAGTCGCTCAGCGCATGGGGCGGCGGTTCGCTGGCGCGGATCACCGCGTACAGGGTGATCGGCAGCGGCGGGGCCAGCGGCCGCAGCGTCGTGGTCGCCGGGGCGGCGCCGAGGGCGGTGAACGGGTCGATCACTGCGACGCCGGCGCCGGACTCCACCATCGCCCGCGCCAGCGAGTAAGTCTGCACGGCGATGCGCACCCGAGGCGGCGGCTCCACCGCTTCGAGGTAACGGTCGAGCCGGGCGGCCAGCGGGTCGGCGCTGGACAGGCCGATCAGCGGCGCGTCCGCCAGCGCCGTCAGCGGCAGCGGCCGGCCGGCGTCCTCCGGCGGCCAGAACCCCTTCGGCGCCAGCGCCACCAGCACCCCCGACGCCAACGCCTGGGCTTTGAGCCCCGGATGGTCGGGCAGTTGCAGGGTCAGGGCCACGTCCACCTCGCGCATCAGCAGGTTCTGCGTCAGTTCGCGGCTGTGGGCGCTGGACAGCTCGCAGGCGATGTCCGGCCAGCGCACCGTCCATTCGTGGATGGCCGGCGGCAGCAGCGACAGCGCCAGGGCCGGGGTCGCGCCGATCCGCAGGCTGCGGCCGGGCGTGCGGCGCAGGCTCTGGGCCAGGCGCCGCACGCCTTGCAGGCTTTCGCTGACCTTGTCGACTTCGCGCTCCAGCTCCAGCGCTTCCGGGGTCGGCTGCAGCTTGCCGCGCACCCGCAGGAACAGGGCGAAGCCCAATTGCTGTTCGGCGTGCTGCAGCACTTTGGTCACCGCCGGCTGCGAGACATGCAGCAGCTGCGCGGCGGCGCTGACCGAGCCGGTCTGGCGGATGGCCTGGAAGACCTCGATGTGACGTAGGCGCATGGCAAGTCCATAACCTTTGCTTATGGGTCTGGCATCTTTATTCATTGTCCGGCGCCTGTCACCTGGCACTAACCTCGGCCTCGTCTTCACGAACGGTTAAGGACGGACATGGCTCAGCGTGTGTGCATCATCGGCGGCGGCGTGATCGGCCTGGCAACGGCCTATGCATTGGTGCGCGACGGCTTGCGGGTGACGGTGGTCGAGGCCCGCGACAGCTTCGGCGCCGAGACCAGTTTCGCCAACGGCGGACAGTTGTCCTACCGCTACGTCGCGCCGCTGGCCGACGCCGGCGTGCCGTGGCAGGCCCTCGGCTGGATGCTGCGCGGCGACTCGCCGCTCAAGCTGCGCCCGCGCCTGGATCCGCAGCAGTGGCGCTGGATGGCGGCGTTCCTGGCCGCCTGCCGCAGTTCGGTGAACCGTGAAAACGCCGCGCACCTGCTGCGCCTGGCGCTATTGAGCCAGCGCACACTGAAGGCCTGGCGCGAGGAGGACGGCCTCGCCGGGTTCCACTGGCGGCGCAACGGCAAACTGGTGACGTTCCGCGATGCCGGCCGTTTCGCCCAGGCCCGCCGGCACCTGGCCGACCCCCGGCAGCAGCAGGTGCTGAGCGCCGCCGAGTGCGCGCAGCTGGAACCGGCGCTGGCCGACGGGCCTTTCGTGGGCGGGATCCATACGCCGGACGAGGAAGCCGGCGATTGCCACGGCTTTTGCCGGCAACTGGCGGCGCGGCTGGAGGCCTCCGGGTTGTGTGAGTTTCGCCTGGGCCGGACGGTGACCGGCCTGCGCCACCGCGACGCAGAGGTCACGGCCATCGAATTGGGCGACGAGGTGCTGGCGGTCGATCAACTGGTGATCGCCGCCGGCCACCGCAGCCCGCTGCTGGCGCTGCCGGGTCTGCGCCTGCCGCTGTACCCGCTCAAGGGCTACAGCCTGACCGTGCCGATCGGCGAGGGGCATCGGGCGCCGGACGTGAGCATCACCGACTACGACCGCAAGATCGTCTACGCCCGGATCGGCGAACAGCTGCGGGTGGCGGCGATGGTCGACATCGTCGGCTTCGACCCGGCCGTGGATCCCGCGCGGTTGGCCCTGATCCGGCGCCAGGCCCGCGACACTTTCCCCGAGGCCGGCGATTACGGCGCCGCCGTGGAATGGGCCGGCATGCGTCCGGCCACCCCCACCGGCGTACCGCTGCTGGGCGCCACGGCCTACCGCAACCTGTGGCTGAACCTGGGCCACGGCGCGCTCGGGTTCACCCTGGCCTGCGCCAGCGGGCAACTGCTCAGCGAGCTGATCGGCCAGCGCCGGCCGTCCATCGACCTGCACGGCTTCAATCCCCACGCCTGAACCCCGAACACCCACAACGGAGAACAACAATGCAAAAAATCACGTTGCTCGGCTGCACCCTCGGTCTGTTGCTCGGCGCTCAAGCCCAAACCCAAGCCCACGCCGGCGAAGCACCGCTTGGCGGCACGCTGGCCAAGATCGCCGGCGCCAATAGCATCACCCTGGGCTACCGCGACGCCTCGGTGCCGTTCTCTTACATAGGGGACAACACCGGCCAGCCGATGGGCTACTCGGTGGAGCTGGCGGGCAAGATCGTCGAACGCATCCGCCAGCAACTGGCGTTGCCGGAGCTGAAGGTGAAATACAACCTGGTGACCTCGCAGACCCGCATTCCGCTGGTGCAGAACGGCACCGTCGACCTGGAGTGCGGCTCCACCGGGGTGACGGCCGAGCGCCAGAAGCAAGTGGCGTTCTCCTACGGCTTCATCTACGTCAAAGGACAGCTGCTGACGGCCAAGGACAGCGGCATCCAGCGCTTCGACGACCTGCGCGGCAAGAACGTGGTGACCACCGCCGGCACCACCAACGAGCGCTACCTCAAGAGCTACAACCTCAACCACAAGCTCGACATGTTCGTGATCAGCGCCAAGGACCACGGCGAAGCGTTCCAGATGCTGCAGTCGGGGCGGGCGGCGGCGTTCTACATGGACGACGCGCTGCTCTACGGCGAACGGGCCAAGGCCCGGGATCCGCACAATTGGGTGGTGGTGGGGGAGGAGCAGTCGCGGGAGATCTACAGCTGCATGGTGCGCAAGGATGACCCGCCGTTCCTGGCGCTGGTCAACGGGGCGTTGGGGGATTTGTACGCGTCGGGCGAGATCAACGGGATCTACCGCAAATGGTTCGAACAGCCGATCCCGCCGAAGGGCCTGAACCTGGAGTTTCCGATGACCGTCGAGCTGAAGGCGATCATCGCCAGGCCGGTGAGCGATCCGGTACAGTGACCGGCTTCAGGCCCGTGTGCCGCCCATCGCGGGCAAGCCCGCTCCCACAGGTATTTGTAGCGTATGCAATGCTTGTGAGCGACAGGGAACACTGTGGGAGCGGGCTTGTTCCGGGCGGCGATCCGACGATGGCGCTCTAGAAGTCACCCCAAAGTTGCTGGGCCACCGCCAGCGCCACCACCGGCGCGGTCTCGGTGCGCAGCACCCGCGGGCCGAGACGGGCGGCATGGAAACCGCCGGCCTTGGCCTGCTCGACCTCGGCCTCGGACAACCCGCCCTCCGGCCCGATCAGGAACGCCAGGCTCGCTGGTTTGGCGTGGCTCACCAGCGGCTCCGCCACCGGGTGCAGCACCAGTTTCAGGTCGGCCTCGGTCTGCTTCAGCCAGTCGGCCAGCAGCACCGGCGGATGGATCACCGGCACCCGCGAGCGGCCGCACTGCTCGCAGGCGCTGACCGCCACCTGGCGCCAGTGCAGCAGGCGCTTGTCGGCGCGTTCGTCCTTGAGCCGCACTTCGCAGCGCTCGCTGAAGATCGGGGTGATCTCGTTCACGCCCAGTTCGGTGGCCTTCTGGATTGCCCAGTCCATCCGCTCGCCGCGCGAAAGGCCCTGACCGAGGTGGATGCTCAGCGGCGATTCCGGCTGGCCGGCGAACTGCTCGTCGATGCGCACCGTCACGCGCTTCTTGCCGACCTCCGCCAGTGCGCCGAGGAACTCCTGGCCGGAACCGTCGAACAGCTGCACCGCATCGCCCTCGGTCATGCGCAGCACGCGGCTGATGTAATGCGCCTGGGCTTCGGGCAGTTCGTGCTCGCCGAGGCTCAGGGGGGCGTCGATGAAGAAGCGGGACAGTCTCATGCGGGGTCTCTGTAAAAGGTGTGGGGCGTACGCAGCGGCTGTTCTGTGGGAGCGAGCCTGCTCGCGATGGCGACGACGGGGTTCGTCAGACGAACCGAGGTGCATTCATCGCGAGCAGGGGGACTCTGCGGCAATCAGCCCGGATCGCGGAAGCCGGGGTGGAAGTCCTTCGGCACCGCCACGCTGACGCTGTCGCGGGTGGCGATGTCGATCCCTTCGCCGGCGACTTCGGCGAGGAAGTCGATCTGCTCCGGCGTGATCACATACGGCGGCAGGAAATACACCACGCTGCCCAGCGGACGCAGCAGCGCGCCGCGCTCCAGCGCATGCTGGAACACTTTGAGGCCGCGGCGCTCCTGCCAGGGATACGCCTCTTTCGAGGCCTTGTCCTTGACCATCTCGACCGCCAGCACCATGCCGGTCTGGCGCACTTCGGCGACGTGCGGGTGATCGGCCAGGTGCGCGGTGGCCGACGCCATGCGCCGGGCCAGCGCCTGGTTGTTCTCGATCACGTTGTCCTGCTCGAAGATGTCCAGGGTCGCCAGCGCCGCCGCACAGGCCAGCGGGTTGCCGGTGTAGCTGTGGGAGTGGAGGAAGGCGCGCAGGGTCGGGTAGTCGTCGTAGAAGGCGCTGTAGACCTCATCGGTGGTCACGCACGCCGCCAGCGGCAGGTAGCCGCCGGTCAGGGCCTTGGACAGGCAGAGGAAGTCCGGGCGGATGCCGGCCTGCTCGCAGGCGAACATCGTGCCGGTGCGGCCGAAGCCGACGGCGATCTCGTCGTGGATCAGGTGCACGCCGTAGCGGTCGCAGGCCTCGCGCAGCAGCTTGAGGTACACCGGGTGGTACATGCGCATGCCGCCGGCGCCCTGGATCAGCGGCTCGACGATCACCGCCGCGACGCTGGCATGGTGCTCGGCCAGGGTCTGCTCCATCGCGGCGAACATGTTGCGCGAGTGCTCCTCCCAGCTCATGCCTTCGGGGCGCAGGTAGCAATCGGGGCTGGGCACCTTGAGGGTGTCCAGCAGCAGCGCCTTGTAGGTCTCGGTGAACAGCGGCACGTCGCCGACCGACATCGCCGCCACGGTTTCGCCGTGGTAGCTGTTGGTCAGGGTGACGAAGCGTTTCTTGTCAGGCTGGCCGCGGTTGAGCCAGTAGTGGAAGCTCATCTTCAGCGCGACTTCGATGCAGGACGAACCGTTGTCGGCGTAGAACACCCGGTCCAGCCCTGGCGGCGTCATCTTCACCAGGCGTTCGGACAGCTCGATCACCGGCTGGTGGCTGAAGCCGGCCAGGATCACGTGCTCCAGCTGGTCGACCTGATCCTTGATCCGCTGGTTGATGCGCGGGTTGGCATGGCCGAATACGTTCACCCACCAGGAACTGACGGCATCGAGGTAGCGTTTGCCGTCGAAGTCTTCCAGCCAGACGCCTTCGCCGCGCCGGATCGGGATCAGCGGCAGCTGTTCGTGGTCTTTCATCTGGGTGCAGGGGTGCCACAGGACCTTGAGGTCACGCTGCATCCACTGGTCGTTCAGGCCCATTTCCGGTCTCCTCGGGACGGCTCGCGCCTGGCGCGGGCAAACAATCGCGCAAGCCTATGCAATGCGTCGCGCCGGGACAACCCATTGTGTCGATTGAGCTACTTTACTTGGGGCGATAGACGTCGCTGGCGGCGTTTTGATGGCTGACGTATTCTTCGCGGTTCTCTGGGTCGCCTGACCCGAAAAACCGTTTTTTCCCGTGTATTTCCGGAGTTCGCTGAATGTCTGTCGGTTGGCTGCGCGCCTGTGCGCTGGTGGTGTTGGGGCTGTTCAGCGTTTCGGCGCTGGCCAAGGATAAAACCGCGATCGTGATCGGCGGCGGCCTGTCGGGCCTGACCGCCGCCTACGAGCTGCAGAACAAGGGCTGGCAGGTCACCCTGCTGGAAGCCAAGCCGAGCATCGGCGGCCGTTCCGGCATGGCCACCAGCGAGTGGATCGGCAACGACAAGACCCAGCCGGTGCTGAACAAGTACGTGTCGACCTTCAAGCTGAGCACCACGCCGGCCCCTGAGTTCGTGCGCACGCCGGGCTACCTGATCGACGGCGAGTACTTCTCCGCCGCCGACCTCGCCGCCAAGCAGCCGGCCACGGGCGATGCGCTCAAGCGCTACGAGAAGACCCTGGACGACCTGGCGCGCTCGATCGACGATCCGCAGAACCCGGCGTCCACCAACACTCTGCATGCCTTGGACCAGATCAACGTGTCCAGCTGGCTCGACAAGCAGAACCTGCCGGCCACCGCCCGCCAGCTGATCAACCAGCAGATCCGCAGCCGCTACGACGAGCCGTCGCGCCTGTCGCTGCTGTACTTCGCCCAGCAGAGCCGGGTGTACCGCGGCGTGTCCGACCGTGACCTGCGCGCCTCGCGCCTGGTCGGCGGCAGCCCGGTGCTGGCCCAGGCCTTTGTCAAGCAACTGAAGACCATCAAGACCAACTCGCCGGTGTCGGCCATCACCCAGGACAAGGACGGCGTGACCGTCAAGGTCGGCGCGGTCGGCTACCAAGCCGACTACGTGGTGCTGGCGGTGCCGCTGCGCGCCCTGAGCAAGATCCAGCTGACCCCGGCGCTGGACGCCCAGCACCAGGCGGCGATCAAGGGCACCAACTACGGCTGGCGCGACCAGATCATGCTCAAGTTCAAGACGCCGGTGTGGGAAAGCAAGGCGCGGATGTCCGGCGAGATCTACAGCAACACCGGCCTGGGCATGCTCTGGGTCGAGCCTGCGCTCAAGGGCGGGGCGAACGTGGTGATCAACCTGTCCGGCGACAACGCGCGGGTGATGCAGGCGTTCGGCGACAAGCAGATGGTCGATCAGGTGCTGATCCGTCTGCATGCGTTCTATCCGCAGGCCCGCGGTTCGTTCACCGGCTATGAGATCCGCCGCTACAGCACCGACCCGTCCACCGGCGGTTCGTACCTGGCCTTCGGCCCGGGCCAGATCAGCAAGTTCTGGCGCCTGTGGGAACAGCCGCTGCAGCGGGTGACGTTCGCCGGCGAGCACACCGACACCCTGTATCCGGGCACCCTGGAAGGTGCGCTGCGCACCGGCCAGCGCGCCGCCGGCCAGGTCGAAGACCTCGCGGCGGGCAAATCCTTCGCGCCGGTCAAGGTCGGCCCGACAGCCGCGGCCGCTGCGGTGGCGGCCGGTGCGGCGGGTGGCGCCGTGGCGGCGAAGAAGGGCAACTTCTTCACCAACCTGTTCGGCGGTTCGGACGACGACAAGAAGCCTGAGCCGGTGAAGGCCCCGGAGCCTGCGCCAGCCCCGGCTCCAGCTCCGGCGCCTGCGCCGACCCCGGCACCCGCGCCTGCTCCGGCGGAAGCGCCGAAGCCTGCGGCCCCTGTGAAGGCCGAACCGGCGAAGAAGGCCGCCAGCAAGCCGGCGGCGAAGAAACCGGCGGCCAAGACCGAGGCGAAAAAGCCTGCGGCCAAGGCACCGGCGAAAAAGGCCGAGCCGGCCAAGAAGCCTGTGGCCAAACCGGCGGCAAGCACCGAGGCCAAGACGCAGTAAGGCTTTGGCTTGAATGAAGAAGCGCGGCTCATGGGCCGCGCTTTTTTTTGCCTGTCAGAGCGTCATCGCGAGCAGGCTCGCTCCCACATTCGAACGGATCTGTTCAGTTGAACAGCAATCCCTGTGGGAGCCAGCCTGCTGGCGATCGGGCCAGTACCGGCCATGAAATTCTCTGATCTCCCCACCAACATCCCGTCACACTTTCGCCTTTAATCTTTCCTTAACTCGCCACTTACAGACTCTTGATCGTATTTCTCGATATTTCAAAGCAAAATTTTCCGCTTTAATTCGATAGATAAGTCGATAGTCTTGGTTCGCAGTTCTCACAGGATTTGGGCAATGCAGCTACGTAACTCTTCTTCGCGCTACGGTTGGGTCAGCATCTTCATGCACTGGGGTGTGGCGCTGGCGGTCTTCGGGCTGTTCGCGCTGGGCTTGTGGATGGTGGGGCTGGATTATTACAGCAGCTGGCGCAAAGACGCGCCGGACCTGCACAAGAGCATCGGCCTGGTGCTGCTGGCGGTGATGGTGCTGCGGGTGCTGTGGCGCTTCGTCAGCCCGCCGCCGCCGACGCTGCAGAGCTACAGCCGGATGACCCGCATCGGCGCGAAGTTCGGCCATGCGTTCCTGTATTTCGGCCTGTTCGCCGTGATGATCGCCGGTTACCTGATTTCCACCGCAGACGGTGTCGGGATCCCGGTGTTTGGTTTGTTCGAAGTTCCTGCCCTGGTGTCCGGACTACCGGACCAGGCTGACACCGCCGGTGCGATTCACCTGTACCTGGCCTGGGCGCTGGTAATTTTTTCCGGCCTCCATGCGTTGGCTGCATTGAAGCACCACTTTATCGATCGTGATGCGACCCTCACCCGAATGCTGGGCCGCAAAGCCTGAACTCAACCTCGACTCAAAGGAAAAGAAAGCATGTTGAAAAAGACTCTGGCCGCTCTGGCCATCGGCTCCGCTGTGCTGTCCGCCAACGTGATGGCCGCTGACTACACCGTCGACAAGGAAGGCCAGCACGCCTTCGTCGACTTCAAGATCAGCCACCTGGGCTACAGCTTCATCACCGGTACCTTCAAGGACATCAGCGGCAAGTTCAGCTTCGACGCCGCCAAGCCAGAAGACAGCAAGATCGAGTTCGACGTGAAGACCGCCAGCGTGTTCACCAACCATGCCGAGCGTGACAAGCACATCGCCAGCAAAGACTTCCTGGACGTGGGCAAATACGCTGACGCCAAGTTCGTCTCCACCAGCGTCAAGTCCACCGGCAAGAACGCCGCCGGCAAAGACACCGCCGACGTGACCGGCGACCTGACCCTGCACGGCGTGACCAAGCCGATCGTGGTCAAGGCCGTGTTCCTGGGCGAGGGCAAGGATCCGTGGGGCGGCTACCGCGCTGGCTTCGAAGGCACCACCAGCATCAAGCGTTCCGATTTCGGCAAGATGATGGACCTGGGCCCGCAGTCCGACAACGTCGACCTGTACATCTCGTTCGAAGGCGTGAAAGCGAAGTAACTTTCGCCCGATGCGCAAAAAAACCCTGGCCTTGCGGCCAGGGTTTTTTTTGCCTTGCGGATGACTGCCGTCGCCGCAGCACCCCTGTGGGAGCCAGCCTGCTGGCGATAGCGGTGGGTCAGTCGGCAAATGCCTTGGACATGCCGGCCCCAGCGCCAGCGGGCTGGCTCCCACAAGGGGCAGGATCGCCCATGGCTTTTGCAAAAATGCCCCGGTTCTTGCGAACCAGGGCATTTTTTCAGCGGCGCGAGATCAGCGGTTGCGGGTCAGCAACGCCGGTTTCTCGCCACGCGGGCGGCTCGGCAGTTGATCGAGCTGCTCAGGGGTCGGGAAGCGGTCGGCCTTGGACTCCTTGTGCATGATCTTCGGCCCGGTGCTGCGCGGGTTCTGCACGGCCGGTTCGGCGCGGGAGCCTTCGTCGCGGTTCGGACGGCGGTTGCGCGACTCGTCGCGGCGGCCCTGGCCGTCACGGGACGAACCGCTGCGCGATCCGCCGCCGCCATTGCGTGGCTGGCCGTTCTGGCGGCCCTGGGACTGGCCGTTGCGCGGTGCGCCGGAGCCCTGGCCTTGGCCGGAACCGCCGGGACGACGGCCGCGGCCCGCTGCCGGAACCTGCTTGGGCACGTAGTCGACGCGGTTGCCGAAGTTGTCGATGTCGTCGTCGAGGAACTCGTCCGGGGCGCGGTCAGGGGCCGGGCGCGGCGGCTGGCTCGACTGACGCTGCTGACGGCTGCCTTCACGTTGCTTCGGCTGGCGGGCCGGACGCTCGCCGCGCTCGGATTTCTCGCCGGAAGCGGACTTGTCCTTTTCCTTGCCCTTGTCTTTGCCTTTGTCCTTGCGGCCGCCGCCGTTCTGGCCTTCGCCGCGCGGGCTGCGGGCGTTGCGCGGGTTGCGGCCGTCGGGACGCTCGCGGGTCTCCGGCTTCTCGGCTTCCACGGCGCTGGCATCGAAGCCCATCAGGTCGCCGTCGGCGATCTTCTGCTTGGTCATGCGCTCGATGCTCTTGAGCAGCTTCTCTTCGTCCGGCGCGACCAGCGAGATCGCCTCGCCCGAACGGCCGGCCCGGCCGGTGCGGCCGATGCGGTGCACGTAGTCTTCGTCGACGTTCGGCAGCTCGTAGTTGACCACGTGGGGCAGTTGGTCGATGTCCAGGCCACGGGCGGCGATGTCGGTGGCCACCAGGATGCGCACTTCGTTGGCCTTGAAGTCGGCCAGGGCCTTGGTGCGGGCGTTCTGGCTCTTGTTGCCGTGGATCGCCACGGCCGGCAGGCCGTGCTTGTCCAGGTATTCGGCCAGGCGGTTGGCGCCGTGCTTGGTGCGGGTGAACACCAGCACCTGTTCCCACGCGCCGGCGGTGATCAGGTGGGCCAGCAGCGCACGCTTGTGGCTGGCCGGCAGGCGGAACACGCGCTGTTCGATGCGCTCGACCGTGGTGTTCGGCGGCGTGACTTCGATGCGCTCAGGGTTGTGCAGCAGCTTGCCGGCAAGGTCGGTGATGTCCTTGGAGAAGGTCGCCGAGAACAGCAGGTTCTGGCGCTTGGCCGGCAGGCGGGCGAGGACTTTCTTCACATCGTGCACGAAGCCCATGTCGAGCATGCGGTCGGCTTCGTCCAGCACGAGGATCTCGACATGGGACAGGTCGATGCTGCCTTGGCCGGCGAGGTCCAGCAGACGGCCGGGGCACGCCACCAGCACGTCCACGCCACGGGCCATGGCCTGGACCTGCGGGTTCATGCCGACGCCGCCGAAGATGCAGGCGCTGACGAACTTGAGGTCACGGGCGTAGATCTTGAAGCTGTCGTGCACCTGGGCCGCGAGTTCGCGGGTCGGGGTCAGCACCAGCACGCGCGGCTGGCGCGGGCCGTGGCGCTGGGACTTGTCCGGGTGACCGTTGGGGAACAGCCGCTCCAGGATCGGGAGGGCGAAACCGCCGGTTTTACCGGTACCTGTCTGTGCCGCGACCATCAGGTCGCGACCTTGCAACACGGCGGGAATGGCCCGCTGTTGCACCGGAGTAGGCTCGGTATAGCCCGCGTCTTCGATAGCGCGGACCAAAGCCTCGGAGAGACCGAGGGAAGCAAAGGACATGAGTAATCCTGTTTTTTAGTTAGGGCTGGGCCCAATGGGAGTCTTGCCTGGCGCGAACCGCGTTTAACGTGACGCGGTCCCGTCCGGTCCTGCGGCGCATCCGAAGGCTCGTCCGGAGCGCTCGCGCGGGCTGAAAAGCTGCGCTGTAGCGGGTCGGGAGGCCTGTTACGGATCCGGGCGTCCGGGCGTGAGCCTGGCGGGAACGCCGGAGTATAACAGAGCAATCACTGTGCGCTGCGTTCCTGCTGCTCAACGGCCTTGCCGGCGGTGCTGGCGCTTTCCAGCGGCGCGGCGGCAGGGGCCGCTCCGTAGCGTGCGCTGAGCTCGGCGTAGGCCGGTTCGCGCTTGAAACGCTTGAGTTCGGCGCCGAAACGCTGCACCAGCAGATCCATCCCGGCGTTGCGCCGCACGGCCAGGTACTGGCTCTGGCGGCTGATGACCGTCGGGTTCTCGGTGATCTGGTCGCGGATCTCCAGTTGGTCCAGCAGGTGCTGGCCGACCCGGCGATCGGTGATCAGCAGGTCGATGCGCCCGCGCACCAGTTTGCCGAAGTTGGCCTCGTGGGTCGGGGCCGGTTCCCGGGTGAACAGCGGCGATTCGCTGAAGTCCTGGCTGTACAGGTAGCCGGGGGAGGTGCCGACGGTCAGGCCCTTGAGTTCGTCGAGGGTGCGGAACGGGTGCGGCCGCTCGTTGGCGTAGAACATCACGAACTCCACCACCGACAGCGGCTCGCTGGGGTAGAGCAGGGTGGCGTCGCGCTCGTCGCTGTGGAAGATGTCCAGCGCACCGTCGGCCTGGCCGGTCTCGAGCATCGACAGGCAGCGCTTCCAGGGCAGGAACTGCCATTCGACCTCGATGCCCAGGCGTTTGAAGACGATGGCGGTGGCTTCGTAGTCCAGCCCCAGGTTCTTGCCGCCGTCCTCATAGACGTAGGGCGCCCAGGGCTCGGTGACAATACGCAATTTCTCGCCCCGGGCGGCGAAGCTCAGGCAAGCGAAAACCAGCACGGTGAAAAACTGCGCGATCAAAGGCATGACTGGAGAGTACGACGAGAATCGGGAAAGAGCCAGAAAGCGGCGGCAGAAGCTCTGTTTCGGGCGTTGAAAGCAAAAAATCGCAGTTGCGAAAACTTCCGTAGGCGTTTTCCCAAACTGCGATTTCCCTTCTTGCTTGCCCCGTGAAGCTGACTGCCGTTAGCGCGGCAGCTTCAGGTTGTTCCACACCGCCAGGCTCGGTTCGGCCTGGTTCAGGGTGTAGAAGTGCAGCCCCGGCGCACCGCCCTGCAGCAGGCGTTCGCACATGTCGGTGATGACCTGTTCGCCGAAGCCTTGAATGCTTTGGGTGTCATCGCCGTAGGCTTCCAGCTGCTTGCGGATCCAGCGCGGGATTTCCGCGCCGCAGGCATCGGAGAAGCGCGCCAGTTTGCTGTAGTTGGTGATCGGCATGATCCCCGGCACGACCGGGATGTCCACGCCCAGGGCCTTCACGCGGTCGACGAAGTAGAAGTAGCTGTCGGCGTTGAAGAAGTACTGGGTGATCGCGCTGTCGGCGCCGGCCTTGGCCTTGCGCACGAAGTTGGCGATGTCGTCCTCGAAGTTGCGCGCCTGCGGATGCATCTCCGGGTAGGCGGCGATTTCGATGTGGAAGTGGTCGCCGGTCTCTTCACGGATGAATTCGACCAGTTCGTTGGCGTGGCGCAGCTCGCCGCTGGCCATGCCCATGCCGGACGGCAGGTCGCCGCGCAGGGCGACGATGCGGTTGATGCCCGCTGCCTTGTACTGGCTCAGCAGGCCGCGCAGGTCGGCCTTGCTGTCGCCGACGCACGACAGGTGCGGGGCGGCCGGGACTTTGACTTCGCTTTCCAGCTGCAGGACGGTGTTGAGCGTGCGGTCACGGGTCGAACCGCCTGCGCCGTAGGTGCAGGAAAAGAAGTCAGGGTTGTAGGTGGCCAACTGACGGGCAGTGGCGAGGAGCTTTTCATGCCCAGCATCGGTCTTGGTCGGGAAGAACTCGAAGCTGTAGCGACGTTCTTGGGACATGGAGGGAGCCTCCAGCTGCAAGCCGCAAGCTTTGGGCCGCAAGAGAAGCGGAGATGCGCTGATCCCTTGTGCCGCAGGCCTGTTGCCTGAAACTGTTCTGAAATAGTGGCGGAGCCCTCAGGCCTCGCACGGCAAGTTCGGCTTTTGGCCTTGCTTGCCGCTTGAAGCCTGAGGCTCGCAGCTGCTCGTGTCTTAGTAGCGGTAAGCGTGCGGCTTGAACGGGCCTTCGACGGTCACGCCGATGTAGTCAGCCTGTTGCTTGGTCAGCTGGGTGACCACGCCGCCGAAGCCGCGCACCATTTCCAGGGCCACTTCTTCGTCGAGTTTCTTCGGCAGCACTTCCACGGTCAGGCGCTCGGCTTTCTGGGCCGGCGACAGGTCGGCGTACTTCTGGCCGAACAGGAAGATCTGCGCCAGCACCTGGTTGGCGAACGAACCGTCCATGATGCGGCTCGGGTGACCGGTGGCGTTGCCCAGGTTCACCAGACGGCCTTCGGCCAGCAGGATCAGGTAGTCGTCGTTCTGCGCGTCGAAGGCGCCTGGGCCGGTGCGGTGGATCTTGTGCACCTGTGGCTTCACTTCTTCCCATGCCCAGTTCTTGCGCATGAAAGCGGTGTCGATTTCGTTGTCGAAGTGACCGATGTTGCAGACGACGGCGCGCTTCTTCAGAGCCTTGAGCATGTTGGCGTCGCACACGTTGACGTTGCCGGTGGTGGTCACGATCAGGTCGATCTTGCCCAGCAGCGCCTTGTCGATGCTCGCTTCGGAACCGTCGTTGATGCCGTCGATGAACGGCGAGACCAGTTCGAAGCCGTCCATGCAGGCCTGCATGGCGCAGATCGGGTCGACTTCGGACACCTTGACGATCATGCCTTCCTGACGCAGGGACTGGGCCGAGCCCTTGCCCACGTCACCGTAGCCGATGACCAGCGCTTGCTTGCCGGACAGCAGGTGGTCGGTGCCGCGCTTGATGGCGTCGTTCAGGCTGTGACGGCAGCCGTACTTGTTGTCGTTCTTGGACTTGGTCACCGAGTCGTTGACGTTGATGGCCGGGATCTTCAGCTCGCCCTTGGCCAGCATGTCCAGCAGGCGGTGAACGCCGGTGGTGGTCTCTTCGGTCACGCCGTGGACGCGGTCCAGCACCTGCGGGTACTTCTTGTGCAGCAGCTCGGTCAGGTCGCCGCCGTCGTCGAGGATCATGTTGGCGTCCCATGGCTGGCCATCCTTCAGGATGGTTTGCTCCAGGCACCACTCGTACTCTTCTTCAGTCTCGCCTTTCCAGGCGAAGACCGGGATGCCGGCGGCGGCGATGGACGCGGCGGCCTGGTCCTGGGTGGAGAAGATGTTGCAGGACGACCAGCGCACTTCGGCACCCAGGGCGACCAGGGTCTCGATCAGCACGGCGGTCTGGATGGTCATGTGGATGCAGCCGAGGATCTTGGCGCCTTTGAGCGGCTGCTCGGAAGCGTACTTGCGGCGCAGACCCATCAGGGCAGGCATTTCCGATTCGGCGATGATGGTTTCGCGACGGCCCCAGGCAGCCAGGGACATGTCGGCGACCTTGTAGTCGGTGAAATCTGCAGGCGTGATTACAGCGCTCATGAAGAGCCTCCATTCGTAATGTATGCGAATGGGCGCCGTTGTGCGTTTGGTGTCCGGCGCAAGGCCGGTCAACGCCCCATCCGAGCCTGACAGGTGGAACCTGCTGCAGCGCCCCTCGGACAGGTGGCGGGAAAACGGTAGCGCGTGAAGGTTACCGTTTTGAAACGGGGGCGATTATAGCCGTCTAGACTGATCTTCCAAAGGGTTTCTGTCGGCCAAATGAAGATTGCCAATGATGGCCATAGCGGATGGCTCATGGAGCGTGACTGTTCGGTCTGACATGATGGCGACCATCATTCGGCAAGACGCTCAGGAGTGAAGATGAATTTCCACACCCGCAAGTGGGTAAAACCCGAAGACCTCAATCCCAACGGCACCCTGTTCGGCGGCAGCCTGCTGCGCTGGATCGACGAAGAGGCGGCGATCTACGCCATCGTCCAGTTGGGCAACCAGCGCGTGGTGACCAAGTACATCTCCGAGATCAACTTCGTCAGTGCCTCGCGCCAGGGCGACATCATCGAACTGGGCATCACCGCCACCGAGTTCGGCCGCACCTCGATCACCCTCACCTGCGAAGTGCGCAACAAGATCACCCGCAAGAGCATCCTGACCGTGGAGAAGATGGTCTTCGTCAACCTCGGCGAAGACGGCCTGCCGGCGCCGCACGGGCGCACCGAGATCAAGTACGTCAAAGACCAGTTCAAGGATGACGTGCCGGTCCAGTAAGACCGGTTTCGCTCCCATCGCGGGCAAGCCCGCTCCCACAAGGACAGCGCTGCTCCCTGTGGGAGCGGGCTTGCCCGCGATGGCGGCCGCACAGTCACGAAGATTCTCCAGGCCGGTGAACAGTCCCGAGCGGCGCGGGTCGTAGCTAAACAACCCTGCCACCGGATTGCCTGCCATGACCACTCCGACAGACGGCAAGACCCCAGACCTTTCGCCCAAGGAACGGCACGAAGTCGAGAAGAGCCAGCCGCCCCGCGCGGCCGTGCTGCACGAAATCATCCGCACCCAGGGCGACCAGGAACTGGAGCGCAGCATCGCCGCGCTGTGGTGGTCGGCGCTGGCGGCGGGCCTGACCATGGGCCTGTCGCTGATGGGGATGGGCCTGCTCAACTCACGCCTGCCCGAAGGCGACGAGTTCAAGGTGATCGCCAGTTTCGGCTACTGCGCAGGCTTCCTCGCGGTGATCCTCGCGCGCCAGCAACTGTTCACCGAAAACACCCTGACCGCCGTGCTGCCGGTGATGACCCGACCGACCCTGGGCAATGTCGGCCGCCTGGTCCGGCTGTGGACGGTGGTGCTGGCCGGCAACCTGTGCGGCACGTTGCTGGTGGCCTACGTGATGCTCGAACTGCCGATCTTCGACAGCAAGACCGACGAGGCCTTCCTTGAGATCGGGCGCAAGGTCATGGAGAACCACGCCAGCCAGATGTTCGCCAAGGGCATCGTTTCCGGCTGGATGATCGCCACCATGGTCTGGATGATCCCGTCCATGGAGAGCGCGAAGATGTGGATCATCATCCTCATCACCTACCTCATGGCCTTGGGCGACTTCACCCACATCGTGGTCGGCTCGGCGGAAGTGTCGTACCTGGTGTTCGCCGGCGAACTGCCGTGGAGCGATTTCTGGGCGGTGTTCGCCGGGCCGACGCTGGCGGGCAATATCATCGGCGGCAGCTGCATCTTCGCCTTGATCAGCCATGCGCAGATCCGCAGCGAGAGCGGCGCACCGACACCCGACGCCCCTGAAGAAGACCGGGGCGAGTCGAAGAAGGATTGAGTGCGCTCAGGCTAGGCACTTGAAAGCGTCTTGCACAAGGCGCTGATCATGTTCGGCCGATCGGTCTGGGCAGGGCTGATCAGCACAATCTCTCGGTCGTATCGGTCAGAACCAATCGGGCTCACCGCACATTGATGACCCCATTGTTCAAAGCCGGACCAAAGGGGCACGAGGCTCACGCCCATCCCGCCTGTCACGAGCATGGCAATGGTCTCCAGCGCATCAAGATCGACCAGCGGCGTCGGCGTCAGTCCCTGATCCGCCAGATATTGCTCGGCATGCCGTCCGCCCCACGCGTCAGGGTCATAGCGGATGTAGGGCTGGCTCATCAGTTGTGCGGGGATGCTTTGCGTGGACTTCTCCTTTGACAGAAACACCAGCGGTTCTTTGCGCAGGGACACCACTTGCAGCGCTTTGGGCAACTCGAACGGTGGAACCACGAGGATTGCCGCATCCACCTCAGCCGAGAGCAGGGCTTGATACAACGACCGCGATGTTCCCGGCACGATCACTGGCGTCAGCCCCGGCGCCAGCTCGGTCAGTGCTCGCAGTGCTCCCGGCAACAGCCCGGTCAGAACCGTGGAGATTGCGCCGATGCGCAACTGTCCCGTCAGCCCTGCGACGTCGGCATCTCCCGCCAATAGCGCTACTTCACGAACGATGCGCCTGGCCCGGGGCAGTAAATCGAGGCAGGCCTGGCTCGGCTTGGCGGCGTGGCCGACGCGGGACAACAGCTCAAAGCCGAGTTGCCGTTCGAGCGCGAGAATGCGCTGGCTGATCGCTGCGGCCGTCAACCCTTCGACACGCGCGGCATTGGCAATCGAGCCACACTCGACGACGGTGATCAGACTTCTCAGATAGCGCGAGTCCATAAGAAATGCTTTCGATGGTGGAAAGAATTACAGGCTATCTGTTTTGATGAAAACCGCACAGTCTTCAACCGTTGAGAGGTTTCTCTCGTCCGGCGATCGTCAGGAGTTCTTTATGCAGTCGATTTTCCATCTTGCTATGCATGTCCGGGATTTGCAGGTTACGCGCCAGTTCTATGGGGATTTACTGGGGTGCGAAGAGGGGCGCAGCACTGACTCCTGGGTCGATTTCAATTTTTTCGGGCATCAATTGTCGTTGCATCTGGGCGAGCCTTTTGCAGTCCGTAACACCGGTAAGGTTGGTGATCACGACGTGCCGATGCCGCACCTTGGCGTGATCCTCGAAATGTCGGACTGGCGCGTTTTGAGAGATCGCTTGATCGAGGCCCAGGTGCAGTTTGTTCTGCCACCCGGCATTCGTTTTGCCGGCCAGCCCGGTGAGCAGGCAACCATGTTTTTCCTCGATCCCGCCGGAAACCCGATCGAGATAAAAGGCTTCACTGACCTGCAGGGTATCTATGCGCAATTTTAATCAGATGGACGCGAGCGATATTTCCGAGAGCGTTCGGTCGCAGGCCGTGAGCGCAGAGTCGGTCGCCGAGCATTTTCTGGGCTGTGTCGAAGCGCGGGAGCTCAGCATAAAAGCCTTTGCAGCGTTCGACCCGGGTCAGGTGCGCGCTCAAGTTCGCCAGTTGAACAATGGCCACTTCAAAGGCCTTCTCGCCGGCGTGCCCGTGGGCATCAAAGACATCTTCGACACCGCCGATCATCCCACGGGGTTTTACTCCCCGATCTATGCGGACAACCGTCCTTCACGTGACGCACACGTTGTGGCGCTGTTGCGTCAGGCCGGCGCGGTGATCATGGGCAAGACCCACACCACCGAATTCGCCTACATGCACACTGGGCCGACCCGCAATCCGCATGATCTCGAACGGACGCCGGGAAGCTCCAGTGCTGGCTCGGCGGCGGGGATGGCGGCCGGATTTTTCCCGATCGCCTTGGGCACGCAGACTGCCGGGTCGTTGATCAAACCCGCCTCGTATTGCGGACTGTATGCTTTCAAACCGACCTATGGGCTGGTTTCTCTGGAGGGGGTAAAACCGCTGGCGCCGAGTTTTGACACGGTGGGCTGGTACGGCCGCTCGGTTCGTGACCTGCAACTGTTGGCTGAGGTGTTGATCCCCGGCATTGCGCAGCGTACTGATGAGCGTCGTCCAGGCAAGTTCGGCTTCTGTCGTACAGCGCGCTGGGATCAGGTCGATGAGGACATCGCCAGATCGCTGGACGCTGCCGTTGAAGATCTGCGCCGGGCCGGACATCAGGTGAGTGAGGTGGAGTTGCCGCAGGCGTTTGCGACGGTATTCGATGACCATTTGCTGATCAACGATTGCGAGGGGGCGCGGTCACTGGCCAAGGAGCTGCAAGCGCGACCTGAGCTGCTCAGCGATGAAGTGTTGGCCATGATCGAACGGGCCCGCCAGACAACGTGGGAGCAGGAGTCTGCGGCGAAGAAGCGCCTGGCAACTTTGGCTCCTGTGCTTGAAGCCCTATTCAAACCGTTTGATGCCATGCTCGGTGCGAGCTGCGGCATCGTCGCCCCGTTGGGCCTTGGCGCGACCGGGCCTTCCGATTTCAGTAAGTTCTGGATGGCGTTCGGTTTACCTCAGATCAACATCCCGCTCGTGCGCAATGCCGGGGCGTTGCCGGCTGGCCTGCAAATGATTGGCGGTTTCAGAGACGACAGCATTCTTTTGCACGCGGCCGAGCAGGTGGATGCGGTACTGAGAGCGGCGGACTGATGAAGGAGATATTGCGAGTGCCGTCGCAGCGCGGGTGCGCTGCGACGGAGTCCGATCCAGTGTCAGTGCGCAACATTGGCCGTGGCGGTGTCTTGTGGAGTCGTCACCTTACGGACAACCCGGCCAATGGTCAGGCCCTGCACCAGAATCGATGACAGCACGACGATGTAGGTGATGCTCAGCAACAAATCCCGTTCAGCGCCCAGCGGCAGCGACAGGGCCAGCGCCACCGAGACGCCGCCGCGCAGGCCGCCCCAGGTCAGGATCCGGATGGTGCCGCGCGGCACCGTGCGCCAGCGCCGCAGCAGGACGATGGCCGGGGCCACGGTGAGCAGGCGCGACAGCAGGATCGCCAGCGCCAGCAGACTCGCCGCCGCCACGTGCAGCCAGTTGAACGGCAGCAGCAACAGCTCCAGGCCGATCAGCGCGAACAGCAGAGCGTTGAGCATGTCGTCGAGCAGCTCCCAGAAACCGTCCAGGTACTTGCGGGTCATGTCGTTCATCGCCAGGTTGCGCCCCAGGTTGCCGATGATCAGGCCCGCCACCACCATCGCGATGGGCGCCGAGACGTGCAGTTCGGTGGCCATGGCCGAGCCGCCGATCACCAGCGCCAGGGTCAGCATCACTTCGATCTGGTGCTGCTCGATGCTCTTGATCATCAGGTACACCAGGTAGCCGATCAGACCGCCGAACAGCACGCCGCCGATGGCCTCGTGGGCGAACAGCAGGGCCGTGGCGCCGAGGGTCGGGGTCTCGCCCAGCTGCGCGATGCCCAGCAGCACGGTGAACACCACGACGGCGGTGCCGTCGTTGAACAGCGATTCGCCGACGATGGTGGTCTTGAGCGGCTTCGAGGCGTTGGCGGTACGCAGCACGCCGAGCACCGCGATCGGGTCGGTGGGGGAGATCAGCGCGCCGAACAGCAGGCAGTAGAGGAAGCTCACGTGCCAGCCGAACAGGGCAAAGATGTAATAGGCGAGGCTGCCGATCACGGCGGTGGCGATCAGCACGCCGAACGTGGCCAGCAGGCCGATGGGCCAGCGGTAGCTGCGCAGGTCGTTGAGGTTCACGTGCAGGGCGCCGGCGAACAGCAGGAACGACAGCATCCAGTTCATCAGCAGGTCGCCGAAGTCGATCTGGCCGATCAATTGCTGCACGCGCTCTTCGAGGCCCGGGTAGCCGAGAAAGCTCAGGCCTTGCAGCAGCAGGGAAAACATCAGTGCGGTGACCATCACGCCGATGGTCGGCGGCAGGCCGATGAAGCGGAAGTTCACGAAGGTCAGGAGGGTGGTGAGGCAGATAAACGCAGCAACGAGTTCAAGCATCCGGGGTCCTTTGGATGGGAGATGGAAGAGGCGCGTCCGATACTTGGACGCAAGGGTTGGATGGGCTGGCGCCGCTCAGGGGCACATGAGGCCGTCTGGGGTGAGGGAGCTTGCTCCCGCCGGCCCGCATGCAATTTTCCGTCGGGCGGGAGCGAGCGCCCCCGCCACGGGGATTGCGGCAGCCGGTGCTTCAGCCGCAGGCATTGACCGCAGCCATGCGCCGACGTTGCAGATAAATGAAGAAAAGCGCCGCCAGCACGGTGAGCACGCCGACCAGGGCACCGGTCCACGGCAGGTCCGCCAGGTCCGCGCCGCTGGCCACCACCAGCCCGCCGATCCACGCGCCCGACGCGTTGCCGAGGTTGAAGGCGCTCTGGTTCAGGGTCGAGCCGAGGTTCGGTGCTTCATGGGCCTGGTCGATGATCAGCAGTTGCAGGATCGGGCACAGGGCGAAGGCGAATACGCCCCACAGCACCAGGGTGATCGCGGCGGGCACCGCCGAGCGGCTGGTCTGGCTGAACGCCGCCAGGATCACCACCACCGCCAGCGCCACGCCCACCAGCGACGGCAACAGGCGGCTGTCGGCCAGGCGGCCGCCGAGCATGCTGCCGCCGGTCAGGCCGACGCCGAACAACAGCAGCATCACTGTCACGCCGTGGGGGCTGATGCCGGTGACGTCCTGCAGGATCGGCGCGATGTAGGTGTACACGCTGAACAGGCTGGTGGATGCCAGCACGCTCATGCCCAGCGCCAGCAGTACGTTGGCCTTGCCCAGCACCTTGAACTCGCTGGCGAGGTCGGCGCGCTCCATCGGAATGTGCTTGGGCAGCCACAGCCACTGGGCGAGGGCGGCGATCACACCGATGGCGGCCACGGCCCAGAAGGTCGAACGCCAGCCGGCGAACTGCCCGAGCGCGGTGCCCAACGGCACGCCGAGCACGTTGGCCAGGGTCAGGCCGGTGAACATCAGCGCGATCGCCTGGGCCCGTTTGTTCGGCGCCACCAGGCCGGCGGCGACCACCGAACCGATGCCGAAGAACGCCCCGTGGCACAGCGCGGTGACCACCCGGGCGGCCATCAGGGTCGCGTAGTTCGGGGCCAGCGCGCAGAGCACGTTGCCGAGGATGAACATCAGGGTCATGCCCAGCAGCGTCGCCTTGCGCGGCATGTTGGCGGTGCCGACCGCCAGGACCGGCGCGCCGAACACCACGCCCAGGGCGTAGCCGGTGATCAGCAGGCCGGCGTGGGGGATGCTCACGGCGAGGTCGCGAGCGACGTCGGGCAGCAGGCCCATGATGACGAATTCGGTGGTGCCGATGCCGAAGGCGGCAGCGGCCAGTGCAAGCAAGGCGAGTGGCATGCGCAAGGTCTCTGTCGGTAGTCTTGACGCTTCGTTCAGGCAGGCGCAGGCCGACGGCCGGTCTCGGGCGGAGAACGGGTCAGGCAGTCATTGTTGGAATAGGTCTGTGCGCAACCGAGTGCGGCGTGGTCGCGTGCAGTATAAACAGCTGCGGCCCCATCGCGAATCAATAATATGACTAATTGCCGGCGGCCCTTGCGCAGCGCCGGCAAAGCCCTACGCTCTGGTGCTGTGGGCGGTGCAGCTGGGTTCGATCGCCGAAGCGGCGGCGCTGCGGGAAATCAGCCTGATCCTGGGGGTGCTGTTCGGCATGCGCTGCCTCAAAGAACCTTTCGGCCGGCCACGGCTCTTAGCCTGTGGGCTGGTGCTGATCGGCAGGCTGGAGATGAAGCTCTGATCCGCCCGCCATTCGAACGACACGAAAAAGGGACTGCGCTATGACCGTGGCTTTGTGGTGTGTATTGATCGCGATTTTCCTGCCGTACCTGTGCACCGCCGTGGCCAAGGCCGTCGGCGGCTACAGGATGAGTGACAACCATGATCCCCGGGACTTTCTGGAGAGCCTCAACGGCCTGGCTCGGAGGGCCCATGCGGCGCAGCTGAACAGCTTCGAGGTGACGCCGGCCTTTGTCGCCGCCGTGATCGTCGCGCACCTCGTGGGCACGGCCGAGCTTGTGACGGTGAACGTGCTGGCGGTGCTGTTCATCACCAGCCGCCTGCTCTACATCATTTGCTATCTGGCGGACTGGGCGGTGCTGCGGTCGCTGGTGTGGCTCGTGGGGATGGGGTTGATTGCCGGGTTCTTCATTGTGTCGGCCTGAGCCTTGGGGAGGCTGACGGCCTCATCGCGAGCAGGCTCGCTCCCACATTGATTGGCAGTGACCGGGCCCCTGTGGGAGCCCGCCTGCTGGCGATGGCGTCAGTGACGGCGCCGCCGGGCTCCCACAAGGTTCGGCGGTCAGGACTTGCCCTTGACCGTATCGGCCACCTGCGGCACTTGCGGCAGCGCCGTGCCCTTGGGCCAGAGCATCCAGATCTGCCCCTGCTGCTTCATGTCCCCGGCCAGTTGCCCCGCCGCATCGCCGGTGCCCCAGAACAGGTCCGCGCGCACTTCGCCGGCGATGGCACCGCCGGTGTCCTGTGCGGCCACCGGGCGCACCAGGGCGGTGCCGTCCGGTCGGGTGGTGGACAGCCACAGCAGGCTGCCCAACGGAATCACCTTGCGGTCCACCGCCGCGCTGTAGCCGGCGGTCAGCGGCACGTTCAGCGAGCCGCGCGGGCCTTCGTCGCTGTCCGGGTTGCGGGTGAAGAACACGTAGCTGGGGTTGCTGCCCAGCAGCTCCGGGATGCGCGACGGGTTGGCCTTGGCCCAGTCGCTGATGGCGCCCATGGTGACGTCTTCCTTCTTCAGCTCGCCCTGTTCCACCAGCCAGCGGCCGATCGGGCGGTACGGGTGGCCGTTCTGGTCGGCGTAGGCGATGCGCAACTGGCGTCCGTCGTCGGTCTGGATCCTGCCCGATCCCTGGATCTGCAGGAACTGCAGGTTCATCGGATCGGTCAGCCAGGCCACCACCGGCGCATTGACGCCTTTGCTCTCGATGGTCGCCGCGTCGTCGTAGGGCTTGAGCACCCGGCCGTCTAGGCGTCCGCGCAGGCGCTTGCCCTTGAGTTCGGGGTACACGCTGTCCAGCGACACGATGATCATGTCGTCAGGCACGCCGTACACCGGGACGTTCGCCGTGGCGGTCTGGGTCAGGCTGCCGGGGTAGACCGGCTCGTAGTAGCCGGTGATCAAGCCGTTGGGGTTGTCGTTCTCGGCGCGCAACCCGTAGACGTCGAGGTTTTGCTTGAGGAACGCGCGGATGCTGCCGGCGCTCTGCGGGACATCGGCCGCCGCCGCGCAGGTCTTGCCCCAGACCGGGTCGGCCTTGAGCCGGTTGCACGCGCTGCGCCACGAACCGAAGCCGGCCACCAGGTCGTTGTCGGACACGGCGGGCAGCGCCTCCCAGGTGGCGCTGGAGTAAGTGGCGAGGGCGTGGGTCTTGGGCTTGGCCGTGTCGCCCCCGGTGCAGCCGGCGAGGATCGCCAGCAGCGGCAGGGTTGCGAAAAGCGGATGACGCCAGGCCTTGAAGCGGCTGTTCATGGAGTGGTTCCTGTGCCGGTTGCGTGAATGCTCCATGCGTTCAGGCAACCCGTATTTTTAATAGGGCTATTGGTGTTTGGCGGCCGCGCGAGGATACTGGCCGCCATTTTTCCGTGACCGAAGCCACCATGACACTCAAAAGAATCTCTGTTGCTTTGCTGGCCTGTCTGACCCTGTCCGCCTGCGGCGGCGTCGACCCCAACTCTCCGCTGGGCCAGCGCAAGGCGATCTTCAAGCAGATGCTCAAGACCGGCGAAGACCTGGGCGGCATGCTGCGCGGGCGCATTCCCTTCGACGGGGCGAAATTCGCCGACGGCGCGGTGAAGCTCGATGCGCTGTCCCATGAGCCGTGGAAGCACTTCCCGCAGGTGCGCGAAGAGGATCACACCAGCGCCAAGGACGATGTCTGGCAGAGGCAGGCGCGTTTCCAGGAAATGGCCCGCACCCTTGAGGCGGCCACCGGTGAACTGGTGATCGCCAGCCAAGTGCAGCCCTACAAGGCCAGCAACCTGGGGCCAGCGGTGCAGAAAGTCGAAGATGCGTGCAGTGCCTGCCATAAAGAGTTTCGCGATCACTGATAGCTGACGCGGTTGAATGACCGTGGCGAGGGCGCTTGCTCCCTCGCCGCAGTGGCTCTCGTTACTTGTCCAGTTCGTCCAGCGCCTGCTGCAATTCCTTGCGGGACTCGGCCAGCTTGTTCTTGCGCTTGTCGATCTTCTCCGGGTCGCCCTTCTTCATGGCCTTGTCGAGGTCGGCCTGGCGTTTGCTCACTTCGTGCTTGGCCTCCAGCACCTTGTTTTCGCGTTCCTTCTTCAGGCCGGCGTCGGTGCAGTGATCGGTGACTTCGCGCAGGGCGGTCTCCAGGCCGGCCTGCTGGTCGGCGTTGCCGTGGGCCTTGGCCTGTTCGATCTGGGTGACGATGTTCTGCTTCTTGGCGGCGCAGCCGGTGAGTTCCGGCGCTTCCTCGGCGGCCATCAACGGGGCGGCCAGGAATCCGCATAGGGTCAGCAGGGCAAGCGATTTCATAAAGGCTCCATGCGCTAAGGCATTCGGTTCGGTGGTGCGCTGCGCTGTTGGAGCGCCCCGACGGACATTGGGTTCCCGGCGTGCCGGGAGGCTGTGTTCAGAAGCCGTCGATGCCGGCGGCTTGCAGGGTGTCGCGCAAGGCCAGCACCTGCGGGTCGCGGAAAAAGGCGCTCAGTTGCGCCGCGCGGCCGGGGCCGATGCCGGGTTCTGCCTGCCATTGTTCGGTGTCGCGTTGCGCCAGCTCGTGCCAGGTGCCGTCCAGCGGTGCCTGTCCGGTCGGCGGCATTCCCAAGGCTTTGAGCCAGGTGGCGAACGGCCGCTGGCGGGCTGTGTGAAAACTGTCCAGCAGGCGGGCGCCGCTGCGCTCGCCGAAGCCGGGCATGTTAGCAAGCTCCGGCCCCTCGAGGGTCAACCAATCCAGCAGGCCGGTCAGGCGGCCTGTTTCCAGAAGTTTCTCCCAGGTGCCGCGACCGACATGGGGCAGCCCCAGCCCCTGCTTGCCGCCGAGCCAGGTCAGGCGGGCGAGGAACTGGCTTTCGCAGCCGGGCGTCGGTCGCCAGCAGCTCAAGGCGTGGAAATCGGTTGCCTGCGGAACGGCCAGCTCGACACGCTCGGCCGCGCGCAGGACGACGCCGTCTAGCCGGGGGATGGTCAGGCCGGCCAGGCTGACCGCGACCTGGTCGCCGGGGCGGATGTCCAGCGCCTGCCAGCGCTGGAACGAGCTGACGCTGACCCGTCGGATCTGCCGGTCGTCCAGCCGCACCGGCGCCAGCTCCAGCACCGGTGTGATGCGCCCCGTGCGCCCGATCCTGAAATCGACCTTGCGCACCTCGGCCAGGGCCTGGGCGAACGGGTACTTCCAGGCAATGCCCCAGTGCGGCGGCCGTGCCTGCCAGCGCTCGGCCGACGGGCGCCGGTCCTGACGCAGGACGACGCCGTCCGTGGCGAACGGCAACGGCGTGCGGAACCAATGCTCGCGCCATGCCTGGGCGTCGGCAAAGCGTTCGAGGGTGTGGGTGTAGGGCGCGGTCGCGGCGAATCCCAGGGCGGCCAGCGTCGAGAGCCTTTCGGACAAGGCCGAAGGCCCCTGCGGCCAGTCCCAGACGAACAGCCCTATGCCGCCGGCCTCTTCGGCGCCCAGATCCTTGCGGCCCATCAGGCCGGCGACGGTGGCGCGGGCGTTGCGGCCGCCGTCGCGGGACTGAACGTGGTCGCTCAGGCGCCAATAGAGTTCGCCCTGCACCAGCAGATCCACCGGTTCGGTCAGTTGCCGGGGAATGGCGGCGATCTTCTGCGCCGACGCTGTCCAGTCCTGGCCCCGGACTCCGTCGCCGCGGCTGATGGCCTGGTGCAGTCGCCCGCTGCGGTAGATCAGCGTGACCGCGACGCCGTCGACCTTGGGTTGAATCCAGAGGCCTTCGCGGTCGCGCAGCCAGGCTTCGACGTCTTTGCCGTCGTGGCGTTTGTCCAACCCGGTGTGGGCGATCGGGTGAGTGACGGGGCCTGTGGCCGTGCGCAGCGGGTTGGCCGGTGACGGAAGGCCGAAGCACCGGCGCCATTCGTCCAGGCGCAAGCGCGACTGGTCGTAGAGCCCGTCGGCGATCAGCGCCCGGCCTTCGCGGTGGTAGGCGTCGTCCCAGCGGTCGATCTGCCTTTGCAGGACGGCGGTTTCGGTGCGGGCCTTTTCCGGTGGCCAATCGGGGCAGTCGTCGGCGAGGGCGTTCGGGAGGATGAGCATCAACAGCAGTGGGAGCAGCAGGGGCATTGCAGCGGGCATCGTGAGCGTCCTTGCTCAAGGGGAACGCTTGAAGGGTAGGCGGGGAATCCGGGGGGCGTCGGGCGGGTGTTTTTCGGGCTGTTTCCGGATGGACAGATGCGGGCTTTCGGTTGGGGCGCTGCCCGAAGCGGGGAGGGAACCTGCAGGCATGAAAAAGCCCCGCAGGGCGTGAGCCGTGCGGGGCTTTTCGTGTCGCCTGGAGGTGTTACAGGCCGGCGGCGGAACGCAGGGCGTCGGCGCGGTCGGTCTTTTCCCAGGTGAAGGTGCTGAAGGTGTCGTCGCCGACGGTCTTGGTCTGCGGAGCGCGACCGAAGTGACCGTAGGCTGCGGTTTCCTGGTACATCGGGTGCAGCAGGTCCAGCATGGTGGTGATGGCGTAAGGACGCAGGTCGAACACTTCACGCACCAGTTTGATGATCTTGTCATCGCTGATCTTGCCGGTGCCGAAGGTGTTCAGCGAGATCGAAGTCGGCTGGGCCACGCCGATCGCGTAGGACACCTGGATCTCGCAGCGCTCGGCCAGGCCGGCGGCGACGATGTTCTTGGCCACGTAACGGCCGGCGTACGCAGCGGAGCGGTCAACCTTGGACGGGTCCTTGCCGGAGAACGCGCCGCCGCCGTGACGGGCCATGCCGCCGTAGCTGTCGACGATGATCTTGCGGCCGGTCAGGCCGCAGTCGCCCACCGGGCCGCCGATGATGAACTGGCCGGTCGGGTTGATGTGGAACTGGGTGTCCTTGCTCAGCAGTTCGGCCGGCAGCACGTGCTTGACGATCAGCTCCATCACGCCTTCGCGCAGGTCGTTGTACGACACTTCCGGGTTGTGCTGGGTCGACAGCACCACGGCGTCGATGCCGACCACTTTGCCGCCTTCGTAACGGCAGGTGACCTGGGACTTGGCGTCCGGACGCAGCCAAGGCAGCAGGCCCGACTTGCGGGCTTCGGCCTGGCGCTGCACCAGTTGGTGCGAGAAGGTGATCGGGGCCGGCATCAGCACGTCGGTCTCGTTGCTGGCGTAGCCGAACATCAGGCCCTGGTCGCCGGCGCCCTGGTCTTCAGGCTTGGCGCGGTCAACGCCCTGGTTGATGTCGGGGGACTGCTTGCCGATGATGTTCATCACGCCGCAGGTGGCGCCGTCGAAGCCGACGTCGGAGCTGGTGTAGCCGATGTCGCAGATCACGTCACGGACGATCTGCTCCAGGTCGACCCAGGCGCTGGTGGTCACTTCACCGGCAACGATGGCCACGCCGGTCTTGACCAGGGTCTCCACCGCCACGCGTGCGTGCTTGTCCTGGGCAATGATGGCGTCCAGCACTGCATCGGAAATCTGGTCGGCGATTTTGTCCGGATGCCCTTCAGACACGGACTCGGAGGTGAAGAGGGAGTATTCGCTCATCTCGATGTTTTCCTGAATTTACCGATGGTGAGTGTCGCCAGCCGGCCGCTGAAAGTGGCGGACCTGGATCTGGAAACCATTACGTAAGCCTACATAGAGGCTGTCCCCGGGAACGAGTCCCGCAGCGGTGGCCCAACGGGCCAAATCGTCCTGTTCAAACCCCAACCACAGATCACCGCAGGCCTCCCTGGCCCAGCTCTGGTTGTGGCTGCATAACTCTGTCACGAGCAGGCTACCGCCCGGTTGCAGCAGGCTGGCCATGTGCTTGAGCGCTTCGGCCGGCGCGGCGAAATGGTGCAACACCATGTTCAATACCACGCAATCGGCCTGAAGGCTCACACCGTTCAATGCATCGGCCAATTGCAGGCTGACGTTAGCCAGCCGTTCACGAACGCATACCTGACGCGCCAGTTCGAGCATCGCCGCGCTGTTGTCCAGTGCGGTTACCGTGCCGAAACGGCGGGCCAGTTCCGGCAGGAAGGCTCCATCGCCGGGGCCGACTTCGATGGCCGTGGCAGTGCCGCCGAAGTTCAGTTTGTCGAGCAGGGCCAGCACGCTGTCGCGGTACTGCGGCAGGCCTGCGATCAAGTCTTGCTGGGCGCGGAATTTCTCCGCCACCCGTGCGAAGAAGTCCTGGCTGGCCGCCGCCCGTTGCCCGTGCACCTGGGCGATCCGCGCCTGCACGTCGTCCGGCAGGGCCAGGTTGTCGACTTCTTCTAACAATGCCGCGTGCAGCGTGCCGCCCAACAGTTCGGTGTGGGGCAGGGCGCGGCGGTAGAAAATCGCGTTGCCTTCACGGCGGGTCGCCACCAGATCCGCCTGGGCCAGCACCTTGAGGTGATGGCTCATGCCGGACTGGCCGATGCCGAAGATCTGCGCCAGCTCCAGCACGCCGAACGAGTCGTTGGCCAGCGCCCGCAGCACGTTCAGCCGCAGCGGGTCGCCGCCGGCCTTGCACAGGGCCGCCAGGTCGTCGCAGGCGTCATGGCGAATCGTAGGCACGCGTAAGTTCATAGGGGCAGCAGTCTAGTGACGGCCGGAAAGCATCGCAAGATCAATATCAAAAAGTTTTGATATTGATCGATGGGTGGTGTTTCCCACGCAATGGTTAACGTTACAGACGGGCGGCGGAAAGGATTCACCCGCCGAAAGCGCCGCCCGGCAGGGGAAAAACGTCTTCAGATGACTATCTGTCATTGCCCCGAGGCGTCCGGGTGAGGGAAAATGCTCGCCTTTTTTCCGTTTCGATTTTTCACCTTCAGCTTCAGAACCCAGGAGATCAGCGATGCCTAGCCGTCGTGAGCGTGCCAACGCCATTCGTGCCCTCAGCATGGATGCCGTGCAAAAAGCCAACAGCGGCCATCCCGGTGCCCCTATGGGTATGGCGGATATCGCCGAGGTGCTTTGGCGCGATTACCTCAAGCACAACCCGAGCAACCCGTCGTTCGCCGACCGTGACCGCTTCGTGCTGTCCAACGGCCACGGCTCGATGTTGATCTACTCGCTGCTGCACCTGACCGGCTACGACCTGTCGATCGACGACCTCAAGGCGTTCCGCCAACTGCACAGCCGCACCCCGGGCCACCCGGAATTCGGCTACACCCCGGGCGTCGAGACCACCACCGGTCCCCTGGGCCAGGGCCTGGCCAACGCCGTGGGCTTCGCCCTGGCGGAAAAGGTGCTGGGCGCGCAGTTCAACCGTCCGGGCCACAACATCGTCGACCACCACACCTACGTGTTCCTGGGCGACGGCTGCATGATGGAAGGCATTTCCCATGAAGTCGCTTCCCTGGCCGGCACCCTGGGCCTGGGCAAGCTGATCGCCTTCTACGACGACAACGGCATCTCCATCGACGGCGAGGTCGAAGGCTGGTTCACCGACGACACGCCGAAGCGTTTCGAGTCCTACAACTGGCAGGTGATCCGCAACGTCGACGGCCACGATCCGGAAGAGATCAAGACCGCCATCGACACCGCGCGCAAGAGCCCGCTGCCGACCCTGATCTGCTGCAAGACCACCATCGGCTTCGGTTCGCCGAACAAGCAAGGCAAGGAAGACTGCCACGGCGCCCCGCTGGGCGACGCGGAAATCGCGCTGACCCGTGAAGCCCTGAAGTGGAACCACGGCCCGTTCGAGATCCCGGCCGACATCTACGCCGAGTGGGACGCCAAGGAAGCCGGCCGCGCCGTCGAAGCCGATTGGGACCTGCGCTTCGCTGCCTACTCCGCCGCGTTCCCGACCGAAGCCAACGAACTGGTGCGTCGCCTGAGCGGCGAGCTGCCGGCCGACTTCTCCGAGAAGGCCGACGCCTACATCGCCGAAGTGGCGGCCAAGGGCGAAACCATCGCCAGCCGCAAGGCCAGCCAGAACGCCCTGAACGCGTTCGGCCCGCTGCTGCCGGAAGTGCTGGGCGGCTCGGCTGACCTGGCCGGTTCCAACCTGACCCTGTGGAAAGGCTGCAAAGGCGTCAGCGCCGAGGACGCCAGCGGCAACTACATGTACTACGGCGTGCGCGAGTTCGGCATGACCGCGATCATGAACGGTGTCGCCCTGCACGGCGGCCTGGTGCCTTACGGCGCGACCTTCCTGATGTTCATGGAATACGCCCGCAACGCCGTGCGCATGTCGGCCCTGATGAAGCAGCGCGTGATCCACGTCTACACCCACGACTCCATCGGTCTGGGCGAAGACGGCCCGACCCACCAGCCGATCGAGCAGCTGACCAGCCTGCGCAGCACGCCGAACCTGGACACCTGGCGTCCGGCCGACGCCGTCGAATCGGCAGTGGCCTGGAAAAACGCCCTGGAGCGCAAGGACGGCCCGTCGGCGCTGATCTTCTCCCGCCAGAACCTGCAGCATCAGTCCCGCGACGCGATCCAGATCGCCGACATCAGCCGCGGTGGCTACGTGCTCAAGGACTGCGCAGGCGAGCCTGAGCTGATCCTGATCGCCACCGGCTCCGAAGTCGGCCTGGCCGTCCAGGCCTTCGACAAGCTGACCGAGCAGGGCCGCAAGGTTCGCGTGGTGTCGATGCCGTGCACCAGCGTGTTCGACGCCCAGGACGCCGGCTACAAGCAATCGGTCCTGCCGCTGCAGGTCGGCGCGCGCATCGCCATCGAAGCGGCCCACGCCGACTTCTGGTTCAAGTATGTGGGTCTGGAAGGCCGCGTGATCGGCATGACCACCTACGGCGAATCGGCACCGGCTCCGGCGCTGTTCGAAGCGTTCGGCTTCACCCTGGAGAACATCCTGGGCCAGGCCGAAGAGCTGCTGGAAGACTAAGGCACACGGCGGTGACCTCCCGGTCACCGCAATTCCCTGTGGGAGCTGGCTTGCCAGCGATAGAGTCCGTTCAGTCAGCACATAGGTTGAAGCGGATGGCCCTATCGCTGGCAAGCCAGCTCCCACAAGGGCTGTGTCGCACATAAGCATTGCGTCTGGTCTGCGTATTATCGAGAACCCCATGCCTCAACCGCGTCCCTACAAAGTTGCACTCAACGGCTACGGCCGGATTGGTCGTTGCGTCTTGCGTGCGTTGTTCGAGCGAGGCGAGAAGGCCGGGTTCGAGATTGTCGCGATCAACGACCTGGCCGACATGGCCAGCATCGAATACCTGACACGCTTCGACTCCACCCACGGCCGGTTTCCCGGCGAAGTGAAGGTCGACGGCGATTGTCTGCACATTAACGGCGACTGCGTGAAGGTGTTGCGCAGTCCCACCCCCGAAGGCATCGATTGGGCGTCCCTGGGCGTCGATCTGGTGCTCGAATGCTCCGGCGCCTGGCACACCCGCGGCGACGGCCAGCGCTTTCTCGACGCCGGCGCGCCGCGGGTGCTGTTCTCCCAGCCGATGGCCAGCGAGTCGGATGTCGACGCCACCATCGTCTACGGCGTCAACCAGGACTGCCTGACCGGCGCCGAGCGCCTGGTGTCCAACGCCTCCTGCACCACCAACTGCGGCGTGCCGCTGCTGCGCCTGCTGGACCGGGCGGTGGGGCTGGAGTACGTGTCGATCACCACGATCCACTCGGCGATGAACGATCAGCCGGTCATCGACGCCTATCACCACGAAGACCTGCGCCGCACCCGTTCGGCGTTCCAGTCGGTGATTCCGGTGTCCACCGGCCTTGCGCGCGGCATCGAGCGCCTGCTGCCGGAACTTGCCGGGCGAATTCAGGCCAAAGCCGTACGCGTGCCGACGGTCAACGTGTCCTGCCTCGACATCACGATGCAGACCGCGAACGACACCGACGCCGCCGAGGTCAACCGGATCCTGCGCGACGCCGCCACCGCCGGCCCGCTCAAGGGGTTGCTGGCCTACACCGAGCTGCCCCATGCCAGTTGCGATTTCAATCATGACCCACATTCGGCCATCGTCGATGCCAGTCAGACCCGCGTTTCCGGCCCACGGCTGGTGAACATCCTGGCCTGGTTCGACAACGAATGGGGTTTTGCCAACCGAATGCTGGACGTTGCAGAGCACTATCTGCAGACAGCGATTCCAACAAACAAGTAATCCAGGAAGTGCGACCCATGACCGTGTTGAAGATGTCCGACCTCGATCTGCAAGGTAAGCGCGTATTGATCCGCGAAGACCTCAACGTCCCAGTCAAGGACGGTGCAGTCACCAGCGATGCGCGCATCCTGGCTTCGCTGCCGACCATCAAGCTGGCCCTGGAGAAAGGCGCGGCGGTGATGGTCTGCTCGCACCTGGGCCGTCCGACCGAAGGCGAGTTCTCCGCCGAGAACAGCCTCAAGCCTGTCGCCGACTACCTGAGCAAGGCTCTGGGCCGCGAAGTGCCGCTGGTGGCCGACTACCTGGGCGGCGTTGACGTCAAGGCCGGCGACATCGTGCTGTTCGAGAACGTGCGCTTCAACAAGGGCGAGAAAAAGAACGCCGACGAACTGGCCCAGCAATACGCCGCCCTGTGCGACGTGTTCGTGATGGACGCCTTCGGCACCGCCCACCGCGCCGAGGGTTCGACCCACGGCGTGGCCAAGTTCGCCAAGGTCGCCGCCGCAGGCCCGCTGCTGGCCGCCGAACTGGACGCGCTGGGCAAGGCCCTGGGCGCGCCGGCCAAGCCGATGGCCGCCATCGTTGCCGGCTCCAAGGTCTCGACCAAACTGGACGTGCTGAACAGCCTGAGCCAGATCTGCGACCAACTGATCGTCGGCGGCGGCATCGCCAACACCTTCCTGGCGGCGGCCGGTCACCCGGTCGGCAAGTCCCTGTACGAGCCGGACCTGCTGGACACCGCCCGCGCCATCGCCGCCAAGGTCAGCGTGCCGCTGCCGGTGGACGTGGTGGTGGCCAAGGAATTCGCCGAAACCGCCGCCGCCACCGTCAAGCTGATCGGTGACGTGGCCGCCGACGACATGATCCTGGACATCGGCCCGCAGACCGCAGCCAACTTCGCCGAACTGCTGAAATCGTCGAAGACCATCCTGTGGAACGGCCCGGTCGGCGTGTTCGAGTTCGACCAGTTCGGCAACGGCACCAAAGTGCTGGCCCAGGCCATCGCCGAAAGCGCCGCGTTCTCCATCGCCGGCGGCGGCGACACCCTGGCGGCCATCGACAAGTATGGCGTGGCCAGTGATATCTCCTACATTTCCACCGGTGGCGGCGCGTTCCTCGAATTCGTCGAAGGCAAGGTGCTGCCGGCCGTCGAAGTCCTGGAAAGCCGGGCCAAGGCCTGAGGCCGCCCGATTGGCCAGGCAAAGGAGTGTTCACATGGTCAAGTCGTTAGCGCTGTTGCTGCTGACCGCCGCGCTGGCCGCCTGCGGGAGCCACCCGCAGGCCGACGCGCAGCCGGACGCCGGCGAGGCGCACAAGGGCTGCTACCAGGCCGACTGGCAAGCCGAAACCAACCCGGTGCTGAACAAGCGCTCGGGGCCGGAAGGCCTGGACAAGTACGAGACGCAAACCCCGGCCAAGGAACAGGGCTGTCCTTGACGGGTCTGACCTTTAACTCAGGGCCGGCGGCGTGCGCCGTCGGTCGAGGAACACGGATGAAAGGCTTGATCGCCGTTGCGGCGTTGGGATTGTTGGGCGGTTGCGCGCAGTTGGGGCTGTTTCAGCCATCCGCACCGGCGGACGACTGGACAACCTGGACCTGCGACAGCCAGGCCAAGGTGCTGTGGCGCTACACCGATGCCGGGCGCAAGGAAGTCGACGTGCGCCTGGGCGGCGGCGATCAGGTCTACCGCCTGAAGGAAGAGCCGGGCGCGTCGGGTGCGCTGTACAGCGACAACATGCTGGCGTTTCACATCAAGGGTGAGGAAGGCCTGGTCTACTGGGTCGCCACCAATGATCTGATCGGCCGGGGCTGCAAGGCGCAGTGACACGATTGAACGGATGTGCAGAGGTCCGATGCAGGGGCCTTTGCCGTTCACAGGATTTTGGCAACACCGAATCACCGGACCGGGCCTCGACCCCCGATCCGCAATCACTTGAATAGCCGCCGCCGCTCCGGCAGGCTGGCACGATTAACGACCCTCAACCGGGAGAGACACACACAATGGCACTCATCAGCATGCGCCAGATGCTGGACCACGCAGCCGAATTCGGCTACGGCGTTCCGGCCTTCAACGTCAACAACCTTGAACAAATGCGCGCCATCATGGAAGCCGCTGACAAGACTGACTCCCCGGTGATCGTCCAGGCTTCGGCCGGTGCCCGCAAATACGCAGGTGCCCCGTTCCTGCGTCACCTGATCCTGGCGGCCATCGAAGAATTCCCGCACATCCCGGTGTGCATGCACCAGGACCACGGCACCAGCCCTGACGTCTGCCAGCGCTCCATCCAGCTGGGCTTCAGCTCGGTGATGATGGACGGCTCCCTGGGCGAAGACGGCAAGACTCCGACCGACTACGAATACAACGTGCGCGTCACCCAACAGACCGTCGCCATGGCTCACGCCTGCGGCGTTTCGGTTGAAGGCGAGCTGGGCTGCCTGGGTTCGCTGGAAACCGGCATGGCCGGCGAAGAAGACGGCATCGGCGCCGAAGGCGTTCTGGATCACAGCCAGATGCTGACCGACCCGGAAGAAGCCGCCGACTTCGTCAAGAAGACCCAAGTTGACGCCCTGGCCATCGCCATCGGCACCAGCCACGGCGCCTACAAGTTCACCAAGCCGCCTACCGGTGACGTGCTGGCCATCGACCGCATCAAGGAAATCCACAAGCGCATCCCGAACACCCACCTGGTGATGCACGGTTCCTCGTCTGTTCCGCAAGAGTGGCTGGCGATCATCAACCAGTACGGCGGCGACATCAAAGAAACCTACGGCGTACCGGTCGAAGAGATCGTCGAAGGCATCAAGCACGGCGTGCGCAAGGTCAACATCGACACCGACCTGCGCCTGGCGTCCACCGGTGCGATGCGTCGCCTGATGGCCACCAACCCGAGCGAGTTCGACCCGCGCAAGTTCTTCGGTGAGACCGTGAAGGCCATGCGTGATGTGTGCATCGCGCGTTACGAGGCTTTCGGCACTGCCGGTAATGCTTCGAAGATCAAACCGGTTTCGCTGGAAGGGATGTATCAGCGTTATCTGAAAGGTGAGTTGAACGCTAAGGTCAATTGAGACTGGCGTTGAGCTGATTCAAAAGAAACCCGCCGAGAGGCGGGTTTTTTGTGGGCGCTGAGAAACCAGCCAGAGATTTTTACTCGAACAATCCCTCTAGCTCTTCAAGCGTCGGCATGCCCGCCGGAACGACGGTGAGTTCGCAATCGAGAGCGCACAATGCGCGAGCGTAGGCGATCATGCCGACAGATAGGGTGCCTTTCTCGATAGCAATCACTTTGTATCGCGTCAATCGCGCGAGTTCGGCAAGTTGCGCCTGGGTCAGGCCGAGAGCGATACGTTTTCCGCGTATCTGAGCACCAAGTCGGCTGACGAGCAGAATATGATCCATGTGTCGTTAACGTAACATTCGTGAGGGAGTGTTCTTTAAACGGAACACTGAGTTTGATCGAGCTTACGCCTGTGACGATCGAGCGAATGACACCCATAACGGACATTTCCAGTACCGATTGGGCAAAAGTCCGTTACAGGTAACATTTCTCACTGGGTTCCAACCCCAATCACACCTTTAACTCAACATGATCCAGCGCCTGATTCACCGCCAACTCTCCGAGCATCACCACTTGGGCGATGCCCAACGCGGTCTTGCGATAAGGCGTGTCGAGAGTGGCGGCGAAGTTGGGAGAAAGGGGAGAAAGGGGACGGATTTATTTACTGATTAAATAAATCTGTCCCCTTAATACTGAAACGGCTGGCAGGTTGGCATTCACTCTTTCATTTGTGCATCGCTACAGAAAACCCACCGATTGGCGGGTTTTCGATGGCGTAAGTCAGGTGCGTGTCATCCGGTTCGAGCGCTACAGCTTCGGCTCAACGTTATCCAACGCCTGATTCACGGCCAATTCTCCCAGCATGACCAGTTGCGCAATGCCCTGGGCCAGTTTGCGGTGCGGGGTGTCGAGCAGGGTGGTGAAGTGGTCGAGCATGGCGCTGGCCGAGCCGAGGTTTTCGCTGGCGTCGGCCAGCAGGGATTCGGTGGTGTAGGCCGGGTTGGCGAAGTACATGGGGTCGTGGGCGGGGTAGGTGGGCGTGACGGGATTGAGGTAGTGGTCGAGGGCGCGTTCGGCGGCTTCGTGGAGCTTGCGGGAATCGATGGATTCGTAGGGGGAGGCGGGATCGGTTTCAGGTGGGTGCGGTGTCGATTTGATCATTGATGGTTTCTCGGATTGGGCCGCAACCATCTCGCTACTAAACGGAGGGTGGCGGCTGTACGCAAGTTAGTAGACCGGGCAAAACCACCAAATCCCGGCGCACCCGAAGGCGCCATGCGCACAGCCACCATCAAGTGCAGGCGAAGGCCTGACGGGATGACGCTTGTACGGTGGTGGAAGTGCCGGGCTACTAAACCCGATCACTGGAAATCAGTGACGCGAACCAAGTTACCGAGGGCCCCCCAGGCGCACAAGCCGGCGGATTCTGGCGTACCGGTAGGCAGCGGCGCAAGCCGTTGTAGGCCTGGGGACGTAACGCCGGGTGTCTGTAAACGGGTGCGTTTAAGCGCGCTGCCCAAGGCCGGAAATCCCTGTGGTGAGGGTCGGTTACTTGTTGTGATCAATGTCGAGCTTGGAAAACGTCACCTGCCCACCCTCGCTCGTGTAGCCGGTGTTGTCCTGCACATACACCCCGGCCTTGAAGTACAGCGGCTTATTGCGCCAGGTCGCGTTGATCTGGCTGTCCCACTGGTAGCCCGCCGCACTCACCCCGAGGGCGCCGCCGGGACTCAGGTGGATGAGGTAGTTGAACTCGCGATCCAGCTTGATCCCGGTGGCGAGGGTGATGACCCGGCATTCGTCCTGATCGGGGTGGGTGCGTAGCGAAAAGGGGACGCGAAAAGGGGACGGATTTATTTACAGATTAAATAAATCCGTCCCCTTAATACTCGCAACATTCTGAAAGTGATCACCGCAGACGTTTGGCAATGATCGCATCATGAAATCCACAAACGCATCCCGAAGATCCACCTGGTGAAGCACGGCTCGTCCTCGGTGCCACAAGAGTGGCTGGCGATCATCAACCAGTACGGCGGCGCTACGGCGTACCGGTTGAAGAAATTGTCGAAGGCATCAAGCACGGCGTGCGCAAGGTCAACATTGACACCGACCTGCGCCTGGCATCCACCGGCGCCATTCGTCGCCTGATGGCCACCAACCCGAGTGAGTTCGACCCGCGTAAGTTCTTCGGCGAAATCGTGAAGGCTATGCGCGACGTGTGCATCGCCCGCTACGAAGCCTTCGGCACCGCCGGCAACGCTTCGAAGATCAAGCCGGTTTCGCTGGTAGGGATGTATCAGCGTATCTGAAGGGTGAGTTGAACGTTAAGGGGAGCTGAGCTTTCTAATTCGCATCAGTAAAAGGCCCGCAATTGAGCGGGATTTTTATTGGCTGATAAATTCTTTGTGCTGTCTAGGGTTTGGTGTTTGCTTGGGCTTTGTGGTTGGCAGTGATCGAATTTAAATCACAGTATCTTGGTTCGCTTGTTAAGTTGTCGTGTGGTTTTATCGCGAAATGTTATTGGCTACTGTCATTAATTACAGGTGTGTCTCGTTTTTTTGAGCGGTAGCCTTCTTTTATGGGTTGTCACAATGACACCCAGACAAGGAGGAAAGTCATGGCTATTTTAAGTATTTCATCTCAAGGTTGCACTCAGCCGGGTATTATTACTATCAAAGGCGTTGCTGCTCCGAATGATCCAATCTATATGTGCCAACAGGGTGTGGGAAATTTGATTGGACAAAGCTTTGCGGATTGTAACGGTAATTTCTCTGTTTCCGGGGCCAGTGGTGCGGGCACTTGGAATGTGCAACTTACAACAGTCGCAGGGGGGCAGGGAGGTTGGAGCACCCCACTGACAGTTAGTGTTTACTAATAGGTGGCTTGTATTGATTGTTTGATTGTGAATGAATAGAGCCCGTCGGAAGATGGGCTCTATTCTAGTACGGTTTTTGTGGGTAGCATCACTAAAAATGGATATTTTTGGAGTTTGCTTAGGAGTATTCGCTGTTTTTTTATTGGCTTCACGCCGATATAAATCTTTCCACTCAACATGATCCAGCCCCTTATTGTCCGCCAGCTCTCTGTGCATCACCACTTGCGCAATGCTGTCTTGTTAAAGGGGAGCGAGGCTGGCGGCGAAGTTGTTGAGCATTTCAGGGGCTGGGCCAAGTGCGAAAAGGGGACGGATTTATTTACTATTATTCGGTTCCCTTTTGTTGTTTTCTAAATGCACTTCGCAGTCCTGCCTCTGGTCCGATGTAATATTCGCAACCCCGTAATTATTTCGATCTCATCAGTAAACTGCGCATTACCCGTCAGCTGGCCACGCTGAAGCGAGTCTCGTATCAACTGAAGTTCCTCTGGTGGAGTAAACTGCGCCATGAACTCGATGTAACGATCATTACGGATGGCTGGCGTCGGCCCGAGGTCATTGAAACCGGGGTAGTCATCCAGCCAATTGGTCTCGTCCGTTTCATTCAGTCGTAATTGCAGGCTAGACCACGGGTAATCTTTCGCATGCTCAACCATATGGGCGCGAACAGGGTTCAGCTCTATGTATCGGCAACAGGCCAGCAAATACGTATCGGTTTGAACGACGCTGGATTTGTAGCGGCTTTCCCATAGTGTGCCCGAGCGGCCTTCGAGCTTATTGCGATAACGTGTCATGCGAACCGCGAGACCTTTCATCAATTGCCCGAGGCTGGCTGCTGACGCTCCAGGTGCCAGCAGTAGATGGACATGATTGGTCATCAAGCAAAAGGCATAGACCTTCACATCCAAAAGGGATTTCAGTTCGCGCAAATCGGCGAGATATAGTTCGAAGTCTTTCGGCTCAGCAAATACAGTTTGTTTGTTGTGACCGCGTTGTACGACATGATGCGGGAATAGTGGGGTAATACGACGCGTGCGGCTCTGGGCATATTGATTCCTATGTCCATGTAGGGTGGGGCGGGCTCATGTTGATGGCCCGCTGTGTTTTCGTATCTTGCGTGAGGATAGGGTGCGCGGTGAGGTTCGTCACCTGTCAAACGTAACAGGTTTTGACGTTGTTCTGAGTTGACGGGATTAAATAAATCCGCCCCCTTAATACTACATGCCATCCATGTTGTCTAGTATCGAATCCACAAATTCTTGTGAGTATCCATATAGTACTAGATTATATTTATCAACCGCTGATATTGGGTCTGTTTTCAAGAGCTCTTCAATTTCAAGCCGTTCTGTATAGTCTGTCGGATCCAACGGCCCACTATGCCAGGTTCCTGCGCCGCTACATCCCATGTTACCGGAAAGCATCGGGTCGAACCTGCACTTACAACCAAAGGGATGCCAAATGGAATCCTTTTTCCATGTATAAGCCATGTTGTTTCTCCTGGTGAGTATGTCTCTCAATACAATGTGTTGGTTTTTAAGTAGTACGATAAGATCATAATCCCAGCTGTTATTAATTTTCGCCTGTAATGTCTGACAGTTTTTATGGTATTTGGGTATTTTTATTATTTTGATTGGATATATTAAAAGTACCTGCTATATGGTTTCTGGCCAAGTGCGATGTAGGCGCCGGAATGTGATAAAGGTGCGAGCTTTCAGAGCGTAGTGATATAAAGCTGCGGCAGCGAAAAGTTTTCCTAAGGACTTTTATCTGGACAATTGAACCCCTACCGAATGGCGGGTTGGGAAGATTCTTAAGCCGCAACAGCTGAGCCGATTGTGGCGAGGGAGTTTGTCGGATCGCCGCACCGTCCCGCTGGGGCGCGCAGCGGCCCTCGCTTAAAAGCAGCGCCTGCTGCGCAGGCCGGCGGGAGCGAGCTCCCTCGCCACAGTGGGCGCAGGGTCGGCTATTTGTTGTGATCAATGTCGAGCTTGGAAAACGTCACCTGCCCACCCTCGCTCGTGTAGCCGGTGTTGTCCTGCACATACACCCCGGCCTTGAAGTACAGCGGCTTGTTGCGCCAGGTCGCGCTGATCTGGCTGTCCCACTGGTAACCCGCCGCACTCACGCCGAGGGCGCCGCCGGGGCTGAGGTGGATGAGGTAGTTGAATTCGCGATCCAGTTTGATCCCGGTGGCGAGGGTGATGACGCGGCTTTCGTCCTGATCGGGGTGGGTGCGCAACTTGATCACCAAGTTGCCGGTTTCGGTTTTGCTTTTGTATTGGTATTCGAGCTTGAGCATCGGCTTCTGGCTTTCGTAGGCGTGGATCTGGCCGATGACGATCTTGCCGGAGCTGGGCACCTTGTTCACCGCGAGGGTGGCGCGCAGCAGGTTGTCGGCGTCGGGGTAGTACCAGTTGCGCAGGGTGCCGTTGCTGTAGGTCTCGCGCAGTTCGGTGCGCGGGTAGATGGCGTTTTCGGTTTTGGAGCCGGTGACCGGCGACCAGAAGAACAGCGTGCCGGTGTCGGAGTGGAAATACTGGTCCTTGAAGCCGTTCACCAGTTTGGCGGTGTCGACGGTGTACGGCGGGTTGCCGACGGGAACGCTGAGGTTCCAGGTTGCGAGGTCGATCATGTCGGTGCTTCCGCTGATTTTCGCTGCACGCGCGTGCCAGAAGCTCTAGCCCGCGCCTTTCGGGGGCGGCCTTTATAAGCGCAAGGGTGTTTTTTGTTAACGCCCGCTCGGCGGATGATTGGCGCCAACATCCTGTCGAAGTGCCATCCTTCCCGGTTTCCGGGGGCTTCAGCGACGACCGTTAGTCGGCTACTCAAGCGTTTGCTTGGGTGATGGCCCTGTGATAGCTACAGCTTTTGCCGATCCCGGACTAGAGTGATGGCTCAGTAGGTGTACGGTTTTTCACCGGAATCCCGTCTGACGTCCCGACAAGAGAAGCAGCATGGAATGCGCGCAACCACAGCCAGGTGAAGGCAGCTCAGTCCTTTTGATCGTTGATGATTACCCTGAAAACCTGATCAGCATGCGGGCGTTGCTGCAACGCCAGGACTGGCAGGTGATGACGGCCGCCTCAGGCTTCGAGGCGCTGAACCTGTTGCTTGAGCACGACATCGACCTGGTGCTGCTGGATGTGCAGATGCCGGGCATGGACGGTTTCGAGGTCGCGCGGCTGATGCGCGGCAGCCAGCGCACGCGCCTGACGCCGATCATTTTCCTGACCGCCAACGAGCAGTCCCAGGACGCCGTGATCAAGGGCTACGCCAGCGGTGCGGTGGATTACCTGTTCAAGCCCTTCGACCCGCAGATCCTCAAGCCCAAGGTGCAGGCGTTGCTGGAGCACCAGCGCAACCGGCGGGCCTTGCAGCGCCTGAGCCAGGACCTGGAGATCGCCCGGGCGTTCAACGCCTCGGTGCTGGACAACGCGGCGGAGGGGATCCTGGTGTTGGCCGAGGACGGCTTGATCCGGTTCGCCAACCCGGCGATCTCCCGGCTGCTCAATGCTCCGGTGCAGGAACTGCAAGGTCAGGAGTTTCTCGATTTCCTGCAAAAGCCTCACATTCCCTTGTGGGCCGATTCCGATTTTTACGTGAGCTACAAGCGCGGCGAAACCCTGCGCCTGCACGACGCCTTGCTGCGCACCGCGCCGGGCCAGCAGGTGCCGGTGGCGTTGTCCTGCGCGCCGCTGCCCACCGAACAGCATGCGATGGTGGTGACGGTGCTGGACATGTCGGTGGTGCGCCACCTGCATCAGCAGCTGGAGTTCCAGGCCGTCACCGACCCCTTGACCGGGCTGCTCAACCGGCGCGGCTTCTACCAGACCGTGGAGAACCTGCTGCTGCGCGGCGAGCGCAGCGACAGCGCCTGGGTGCTGATGTACCTGGACCTCGACGGCTTCAAGCGGGTCAACGATTCCCTCGGCCACGATGCCGGCGACCGGGTGCTGCGCTGGGTGTCCGAGCAGTTGAAGGCGTGCCTGCGCCCGTTCGACATCCTGGCGCGGATGGGCGGGGACGAGTTCACGGCGCTGCTGGACCTGGAGTTTCCCGAGCAGGCGGCGAAGATCGCGGAGAAGCTCATCGAACGGGTGTCGATCTGTCAGCAGATCGAGGGCATGGACGTCACGTTGGGTGCCAGCATCGGCATCGCCACTTACCCGGATTGCGGCAACAGCGTCGATGGGTTGCTGCGCGCCTCGGACATCGCCATGTACGAGGCCAAGCGCGCCGGGCGTCAGCAGTACCGCTTCTACGACCCGGAGATGAACGGCCGGGCGCGCTCGCGGCTGATGCTGGAAGAGAGCGTGCGCACCGCCATCGAGAACCTCGACTTCAATCTGGTGTACCAGCCGCAGGTGGCGATCGCCGACGGGCGGATCCGCGGCTTCGAGGCGTTGCTGCGCTGGCACCATCCGAGCGCCGGCGACGTGCCGCCGGGCCTGTTCCTGCCGTTGCTGGAGGAAGCGCAGCTGATCAGCCGCCTCGGCAGCTGGATCTACCACCACAGCGCCGGGCAGCGGAAGGCCTGGCAGGCGCAGTTCGATGAGGACCTGGTGCTGGGCGTGAGCCTGAGCAACACCCAGTTCGGCCTGCCGAACCTGGTCACCGAGCTGCGGCAGGTGCTGGAACGTCATGGGTTGAAGCCACGGCAGTTGGAGGTGGAAGTCACCGAAGAGGCGCTGACGGTCAACCCGGACGACACGCGCAAGCAACTGCGCCTGTTGCGCAACCTCGGGGTGCGGGTGGCGCTGGACGACTTCGGCTCCGGCGCGTGCTCCTTGGCGCACCTGCGCGACCTTGAGCTGGATACGCTGAAGCTCGACCGACACCTGATCGCCCGATTGCCGGACTCGGCGCGGGACGCCTCGCTGGTGCGCAGCGTGCTCGAACTGAGCAAGGAGTACGGCCTGCTGGTGATCGCCGAGGGTGTCGAGACCCTGGCGCAGTACCGATGGCTGCAGGCCCATGGCTGCGAATACGTGCAAGGCTTCCTGGTGGCGCGGCCGATGGTCGCCGACGAGACCGTGCGGTTTGCCCAGCCGTTCGACTGGGGCGCGTTGGTCGGTTGAATTCGCTACACTGGCGGCCTTTCCATGAGCCCGTACCGCCAGCCCCATGACTGCGTTGAAATACCTCCAGGCCTATCCCGTGCAACTGCAGGATCAGGTGCGCCAGCTGATCGCCGACGGTCGCCTCGGCGACTACCTTGACCAACGCTACCCCGACCGTCACGACGTGCAGAGCGACAAGGCCCTGTACGGCTACGCGCTGGAGCTGAAGCAGGAATACCTGCGCAACGCCCCGGCCATCGACAAGGTGCTGTTCGACAACCGCCTCGACCTGACCCACCGCGCCCTTGGCCTGCACACCACGGTGTCGCGGGTGCAGGGCGGCAAGCTCAAGGCCAAGAAGGAAATCCGCATCGCCTCGCTGTTCAAGGAGGCCGCGCCGCAATTCCTGAAGATGATCGTGGTGCACGAACTGGCGCATTTCAAAGAGTCGGACCACAACAAGGCGTTCTACAAGCTGTGCGAGCACATGTTGCCGGGCTATCACCAGATCGAGTTCGACCTGCGGGTGTACCTGACCTGGCGGGATCTGCAGTAGCGATCAACTGACGCGACAAGGAGTGTGTGGATGGACGTGAGCAAGACCAAGAGCAGTTTCTACCGCCGTCTGTACGTGGCGTACCTGATCGACAGCGGCCTGGCCAGCAGCGTGCCGGCGCTGACCGACGCCACCGGCATGCCCCGGCGCACGGCGCAGGACACCATCGCGGCGCTGGCGGACCTGGACATCGTCTGCGAGTTCGAGCAGGAAGAGGGTGCGCGCAACCATGCCGGGCGCTACCGGATCCGCGAGTGGGGGGCGATCGACCGGGGGTGGATCGAGCGCAACCTGCGGCAGATCAAGGCGGTGCTGGAGTATCCCTGAGTGCTGCGGTGAGCGGGCCGGCCCCATCGCCAGCAGGCTGGCTCCCACAGGTTCTGTGCCAGGCGCAACAGTGTGGGAGCAACGGTCTTGATCCTGCGGCGATCCGACGATGAGGCCCTCAGGCCCGGCGCATGCCGATGTGCGGAATGTCGTCTTCGAGGTATTCCTCGCCTGCCACGGCGAACCCGTAACGCCCGTAATACCCTTGCAGGTGCGCCTGGGCCGACAGGTAGACCGGCACCTGCGGCCAATGCTTTTCGGCCTGCTTCAGCGCCTGTTCCATCAGGGTGTGGCCCAGGCCTTTGCCGCGCCCTGACGGCGCGGTGAGCACGCGGCCGATCACCACGTCGCCGCCCTGGGACTGCGGATCCAGCAGGCGCAGGTAGGCCACCAGTTCGTCGCCTTCCCAGCCCATCAGGTGGCAGGTGTCGCCTTCCAGGTCCTGGCCGTCGGGGTCCAGGTAGGCGCAGCGCTGTTCGACCACGAACACTTGCGAGCGTAGCTTCAGGATGGCGTACAGCTGCTCCTTGCCCAGATCGCTGTGATGTTTGCAGACCCACTCGATTGTCATTGTCCGGTTCCTTGATTGGCGTCGCCCGATACTAAGCGCCGGGCCGGAATCTGTCTGCATGGCGCATAAATCTGTGACAAAGACCAAAATGCCATCATTCCGTCCTCGCGGTTCCGAGTTCTTTGTGTAATCTGCTGGTAAGCGCTGTGCACTGGCTGCAATGAGCTAATGTTAGGGCCTGGGATGCGCGTCCACAGGCCTTGGGGTTTTGACTGAAAACACGCCGGGCAGCCCGCCCGCTAAGGATTTTCAAGCATGCCGCGATTGCATCGAGCCTTTGCTTTGATCGGATTGCTGTTGCTGGGCCAAAGCGCTGCCGCGGACAAGCTGCGCCTGGTGTTCGATGTCTGGCCGCCGTTCACCGACGAGACGCTGGCCAACGGCGGGCTGGCCACGGACATCGTCAGCACGGCCCTGTCCCGGGCCGGGTATGCCAGCAGCTATGAACAGGTGCCGTGGGCGCGGGCCTTGCTCGGCGTCGGCGAGGGCCGCTACGACGTGCTGGTCAACGCCTGGTACAACGACGAGCGGACCAAGCTTGGGCAGTTCTCCGGCGAGTACCTGCTCAACCGCGTGCGGTTCCTCAAGCGCAAGGACATGCCACTGGAATACAGCAGTCTGGAGGAACTGCACACCTACCCGATCGCGGTGGTGCGCGGTTACGCCTATTCGGCGCCGTTCGACGCCGACACCGCGTTGCAGAAGGTGCCGGTGCACAACTTCGCCATGGCCGTGCGCATGCTGGCGGCGGACCGGGTCAAGCTGACGCTGGAGGACGAGTACGTCGCGCGCTACTACCTGGCCCGCGAAGCGCCGAAGGTGCGCAACGCCGTGGAATTCCTGCCCAAGCCCCTGAGCGAGAACAGCCTGCACATCCTGGTGAGCCTGAAGAACCCGCAGCACGAGCAGATCGTGGCCGGGTTCGACCGGGAGATCGCGGCGATGAAGGCTGACGGCAGCTACGACAAGTTGCTCAGGCAGCATGGCATGTGAGCCCTGATCCGGAATCCGCTGTGCGGTGGATGGCCTCATCGCCAGCAGGCTGGCTCCCACAGTGGACTGTATTCCAGTCTTCAAAGGTGGGAGCCACCCTGCTGGCGATGACGCCATGAAAGGCGCCGCAGGACTCAGGCCTCGCCGGTGTCCTTGATCAAATGCGCCGCCAGGGTCCGCAACGGGCCCAACTGACGGCAGATCAACGCCAGTTGCGTCTGCACCAGCCGCTGCCCCTCATCGATCTCGTCCGGCATCTGCTCCAGCGCGTTGGCCAGCGCTTCTTCCTCGTCGCTCTGGATCGCGATCGGCTGCTTGCTCGCCAGGCCCTGGGCGATGTCGTCGATGCTGGCGGCCAGGCTGACGCCGGCGCCGTCGATCAAGTGCTCGCGCACGTCCTCCGGCAAGCGGGTTTCCCGGTGCGCGCCCAGGCCCGAGAGGTAACTGAGCAGGGTGTGCGACAGCACCAGGAAGCGGAACCCGACGTCGGCCTCCTTACGGAAATGCCCAGGCTCCATGAGCATGTTCGCCAGGGTGGTGGACAGCGCCGCGTCGGCGTTGTGCGCGTTGCGCCGGGCCAGCCGGTAGGCGAGGTCGTCGCTCTTGCCGGCGGCGTACTGCTGCATGATCTGGCGCAGGTAGATGCTGTTGCAGGTCAGGGTGTTGGCCAGCACCTTGTTCAGGCGCCGGCCCTGCCAGTCCGGCAGGAACAGGAACACCGCCAGGCCCGCGATCAGGCTGCCCAGCAGGGTGTCGAGCAGGCGCGGGACGAACAGGCCGTAGCCGTCGCCCACCTGGTTGAAGCAGAACAGCACCATGATGGTGATCGCCGCGGTCGCCACGGTGTAGCGCGTGGTGCGGTTGGTGAAGAACACCACGCCGGCGGCGATGGCGAAGCACGACTGCACCAGCGGGCTGGGGAACAGGTCGAACAGCGCCCAGGCCACGGTCAGGCCGATGGCGGTGCCGAGGATCCGCTGGCCGAGCTTGCGCCGGGTGGCGCCGTAGTTCGGCTGGCAGACGAACAGCGTGGTGAGGATGATCCAGTAGCCCTGCGAAGGGTGGATCAGGTGCACCATGCCGTAGCCGATGCTCAAGGCCAGCGGCAGGCGCAGGGCGTGGCGGAACAGCAGCGAGGTCGGCGTCAGTTGCGTGCGCAGGCGCGTCCACACGTCCTTGAGGTTGCGCGGCGAACGGTCGAGCAGGCTGCTGTCGGTGGCGTCGGCCAGGGCGTCGGGGTTGCTGGCGTCGCTGAGCAGGCGGTCGAGGGTGCCGAGGTTGGCCGCCAGCGCCCGCAGCGAACGCAGCAGGCCGCGCCAGGCCGGGTTGCTCTGGATGCGCAGGTGTTCGAGGGAGGCGTGCAGGTCGCCCAACGCTTCGGCGAAGCTGGCGTCGTAGATGAACGGCTGGCGCATCTGGATCGATTCGGCCAGCGCCCGGCAGGCCTTGCCTTGCTGGCGCAGCAGGCGCTGGCAGCGGAACAGCACGTCGCTGTGGAAGAACGCGTCGGCCAGGGCGTTGTACGGGTAGTGCGAGGAACTGGCGCGCTCGTGGATGTCCTGGGCCAGGAAGTACAGCTTCAGGTAGCGGCTGACCTTGGAGCCTGGGCGACCGTTGCCGACCCGGTGCAGGATGATTTCCTTGGCGGTGTTGAGCGCCGCCACCACCCGGCCGTTCTGCTGCGCCAGCTCCAGGCGCCGGGCCTCGACGTCCAGTTGGCGGATCGGCTCGAACAGCGAGGCCTTGAGCTTGAGGTAGTAGCCCAGCTCGCGGAACAGCCGCGCCAGGCTCTGCTGCACCGGCTGGTTGGAGAACAACGCCTGCCACAGCACCGACAGCAGCCCGTACCACGCGGCGCCGGCCACCAGCAGCATCGGTTCGTGCCAGAAATCGCTGACCGCGCCGCCGCGCTGGTCGACGCCGATCATCGTGTACACCGACAGGATCAACGTCGCCGAGGCGATCGCCCCGTAGCGCTCGCCCAAGGCGCCGAGCATGGTCAGGCCGAAACTGGCCAGCGCCAGGGCGATGACGAACACGACGGGGTAGGGGAACAATAGCTCCACCGACAGCGCGGCGACGCTGAAGCACACCAGCGTCACCGCCAGCGCGTTGAGGCGGCCTTGCCAGCTGTCGTCGGTCTCGGCCAGGGCGCTGGCGATGATCCCCAGGAACAGCGGGATCAGCAGCCCCATTTCATCCTGGAACCAGCACAGCGCCATGCTGCCGGTCAGGGCGATGAACACCCGCACGCTGTAGCTGAACTTGTCCAGCGCCCACAGGCGCCGCAAAGACTGACGAAACGAGGTCGAGGACATGAAATGCGAAGGCCTTCCGAGGCGATGCCGCTAAATTGAGCCAGTAATGACGCCGACGCAATGGCGCCGATCACATCGGACAGCAAAAAGTGTTCCTCATCGCTTCACGCAAAACGAAAGTGGGAGCGAGCCTGCTCGCGATGACGGTCTTCCATTCAGCATCGGAGTGACTGAACGGGCGCCATCGCGAGCAGGCTCGCTCCCACAGTTTTTGATTTGTTGCGGATCAGACGTACTGCGCCGCCGCGTAGCCCGAGGCCCAGGCCCACTGGAAGTTGAAGCCGCCCAGGTGCCCGGTGACGTCGAGCACTTCGCCGACGAAGTACAGGCCCGGGCTTTTCAGCGATTCCATGGTCTTGGACGACACTTCCCGAGTATCGACGCCGCCCAGGGTGACTTCGGCGGTGCGGTAGCCCTCGGTGCCCGCCGGCACGACTTTCCAGCTGCCGAGCTTGTCGGCGATGTCCGCCAGCTCCGCGTGGGTGTACTGCTTCATCGGCTTGGAGGCGAACCAGTTGTCCGCCAGCAGGGTGGCCATCTTCTTGGTGAAGATTTCCCCGAGCAGGGTCTTCAGTTCGCTGTTCGGGCGTTCGGCCTGCTGCTGTTGCAGCCAGCCGGCGGCGTCGTGGTCCGGCAGCAGGTTGATCTCCACCGTGTCGCCGGATTCCCAGAACGACGAGATCTGCAGGATCGCCGGGCCGCTGAGGCCGCGGTGGGTGAACAGGATGTTCTCGCGAAAGCTCTGGCCGTTGCAGCTGACCAGGCAATCGACCGAGGTGCCCGACAGTTCGCCGCACAGGTCCTTGAGCTGGTCGGTGATGGTGAACGGCACCAGCCCGGCGCGGGTCGGCAGCAGTTCGTGGCCGAACTGCCTGGCCACCTGATAGCCGAAGCCGGTGGCGCCCAGGGTCGGGATCGACAGGCCGCCGGTGGCGATCACCAGCGACTGGCACTGGACCTGGCCGAGGGTGGTGTCGAGCAGGTAGCCGCCTTCGGTCTTCTCGATGGTCTGGATCGAGGTGTCCAGGCGCAGTTCGACGCCCACCTGGTCGCACTCGTCGAGGAGCATGCCGAGGATGTCGCTGGACTTGTTGTCGCAGAACAGCTGGCCGAGCTTCTTCTCGTGGTACGGCACGCCGTGCTTGGCGACCAGGCCGATGAAGTCCCACTGGGTGTAGCGGGCCAGGGCGGATTTGCAGAAATGCGGGTTCTGCGACAGGAAATTGCCGGGCTCGGTGTACATGTTGGTGAAGTTGCAGCGCCCGCCGCCCGACATCAGGATTTTCTTGCCGGCCTTGTTCGCGTGGTCGAGCAGCAGCACCTGGCGCCCACGCCCGGCGGCGGTCAGGGCACACATCAAACCGGCGGCGCCGGCGCCAATGATCACGACTTCGGTAGAGCGCAAAACGGTGTCCTCACACAAATTTCAAAATCACCGGAACCCCCTGCAGGAGCGAGCAGGCTCGCTCCTGCAGGTGTGTTGCTCTTACAAAATTCGCACCCGCAGCGAACGGCCCTTGATCTTGCCGCTGTTGAGCCGCGCCAGGGCCTGTTTGGCGATGCCGCGCTCCACCGCCACGTAGGCCTGGAAGTCGAAGATCGCGATCTTGCCCACCTGGGCGCCGGGGATGCCCGCGTCGCCGGTGAGGGCGCCGAGGATGTCGCCCGGACGCACCTTGTCCTTGCGCCCGGCGGCGATGCACAGGGTGCTCATGGCCGGCAGCAGCGGGCCGCCGCCCTGGGACTTGAGGTTGTCCACCTGATCCCAGTTCAGCGGGGCCTTCTGGCGCTCTTCGATGGCCCGTGCGCGGTGCGCTTCCGACGGCGCCACCAGGCTGACCGCGATGCCTTTCTCGCCGGCCCGGCCGGTGCGGCCGACGCGGTGGATGTGGACTTCGGAGTCGCGGGCCAGTTCGACGTTGATCACCATGTCCAGCGCATCGATGTCCAGGCCGCGGGCGGCGACGTCGGTGGCCACCAGCACCGAGGTGCTGCGGTTGGCGAACATCGCCAGCACCTGGTCGCGGTCGCGCTGCTCCAGGTCGCCGTGCAGGCCGACGGCCGAGATGCCCTTGGCGGTCAGGTGGTCGACGGTCTCCTGCACCTGCTGCTTGGTGAAGCAGAACGCCACGCAGGAGGCCGGGCGGAAGTGGCCGAGCACCTTGGTCACCGCGCTCAGGCGATCTTCGGGGGCGATCTCGTAGAAACGCTGTTCGATCTGGCTGTCGTCGTGCAGGGCCTCGACCTTCACCTGCTGCGGATCGCGCATGAAGTTCGACGCCAGCTGCTTGATGCCCGCCGGATACGTGGCGGAGAACAGCAGCGTCTGGCGGCGCGCCGGGGTCTGGCCGAGGATGTCTTCGATGGCGTCGTAAAAGCCCATGTCGAGCATGCGGTCGGCTTCGTCCAGCACCAGGGTGTTGAGGCCGTCGAGCACCAGGGTGCCCTTGCTCAGGTGCTGCTGGATGCGCCCCGGCGTGCCGACGATGATGTGCGCGCCGTGCTCCAGCGAAGCGATCTGCGGGCCGAAGGGCACGCCGCCGCACAGGGTCAGCACTTTGATGTTGTCTTCGGCGCGGGCCAGGCGGCGGATTTCCTTGGCCACCTGGTCGGCCAGCTCGCGGGTCGGGCACATCACCAGCGCCTGGCAGCCGAAGTAGCGCGGGTTGATCGGGTTCAGCAGGCCGATGCCGAACGCGGCGGTCTTGCCGCTGCCGGTCTTGGCCTGGGCGATCAGGTCCAGCCCCTTGAGGATCACCGGCAAGCTCTGCGCCTGGATCGGCGTCATCTGGGCGTAACCGAGGGAGTCGAGGTTAGCCAGCATGGCGGCGGACAGCGGCAAAGTGTTGAAAGCGGTGGCGATGGTGGTCACGGGACGGGCCTGCAAAACAAAATGTCGCGCAGTGTACCAGCACCGTGCCACTTTCCTCGAAAGTTCTGGACGAACAGCGGTCAATGTTCGATGTGCTGCTCCGCGCTGCGCACGCGCCGCCCGTCGTCCTTCGACAGCTGGGAGAAGATCGTGGCCGCCAGCATCGCCATCACGCCCACCGTCACGAACGTCAGCTGGAACGCGCCCAGGACGGTGTCGACGCCGTCGTTGCCGATCTGCGCGGTGAACCCGCCCAGCAGCGCGCCGGCGCAGGCCACGCCCAGGCTCAGCGACAGCTGCGCCACCACCGACAGCAGGCTGTTGCCGCTGCTGGCGCTGGCGTCGTCGAGGTCGATCAGGGTCACGGTGTTCATGGCGGTGAACTGCAGCGAGTTGATCGCCCCCAGGATCGCCAGCAGGCACAGCAGCAGCCAGTACGGCGTCTGCTCGCTGACCAGGCCCATGCTCGCCAGCATGATCCCCAGCGCCAAGGTGTTGCCGGTGAGCACGATGCGGTAGCCCAGCCGTTCGATCAGCGGCCGCGCCACCCACTTGGCGACCATCGCCGCAGCGGCCAGCGGCAACATGCTCATCCCGGCCTGGGACGGCGAATAGCCCAGCGCCACCTGCAGCAGCAAGGGCACCAGGAACGGCAGGGCGCCGCTGCCCAGACGAGCGAACAGGTTGCCGAGGATGCCGACGGCGAAAGTGCGGGTCTTGAACAGCGACGGCGCGAACAGCGGATTGTCGATGTGCCCGGCGCGCAGCCAGTAGGCCGCCAGGCACGCCAGCCCGGCGAACAGCAGCAGCATCACCCGCAGGTGCGGCAGGTGCAGTTCGCCCAGGCCTTCCATGGCGATGGTGATCAGGATCATCGCCGCGCCGAACAGCACAAAGCCCATGCTGTCGAAGCGCGTGCGCTCGCTGCCGCGCAGGTCGGGGATGAACTTCCACACCGCGTAGCAGCCGATGACGCCCACCGGCAGGTTGATCAGGAAGATCCAGTGCCACGTCAGGTACTCCACCATCCAGCCGCCCATGGTCGGGCCGATCAGCGGGCCGAGCAGGCCGGGGATGGTGATGAAGCCCATGATCCGCACCAGTTCGGAGCGCGGGTAGGCGCGCAGCACCACCAGCCGTCCGACCGGCAGCATCAGCGCGCCGCCCAGGCCCTGGATCACTCGGGCGCCCACCAGCATGCTCAGGCTGCCCGACAGCGCACAAAGCAACGAGCCGAGGCTGAACAGCAGGATGGCGCCGAAGAAGATCTTCTTGGTGCCGAAGCGGTCGGCGATCCAGCCCGAGGCCGGAATCAAGAGGGCCACGGTGAGCATGTAGGCGATGACCACGCCCTGCATGCGCAGCGGGTCTTCGGCCAGGTCCTGTGCCATGGCGGGCAGGGCGGTGTTGAGGATCGTCCCGTCGAGGGACTGCATGAAGAAAGCGATGGCCACGACCCACGGCAACCAGCGGGCGGTGATGGCGTCAATCGGCGTGCGGTCGGGCATGGAACCTCTTGCGATGGTCGGGTAACCGGACAACCTGCGGGGGCGGGCCGGCCTGCGAAGAGGCCGTTTCATCCGACATCCCTGGCGATTGACCCACCGCTTTGGCGGCCAAGCCCGTTCCCGCAGGTCTTGTGTTTACAGGGTCAGCGTCAACCGGCTGACCAGCGCCCCCGGCAACAGCGCCGAAGACGTGTTGCGCTGGCTGTACGTGCTGGCCGACAGCAGCAGTTCCCGTTCGGCGGTCAGGGCTTCCAGCTGCGAACCCAGCAGGCTGTAGGCGCTGTCGTCGAAGCGCATGGTGCTGACCGGCGCCTGGATCCGGCCGTCCTCGACCCAGAAGGTCGCGAAGCGGGTCATGCCGGTCAGGCGCGCCGCCGGTTGGTCCGAGTAGTTCAGGTACCACAGGTTGCTGATGTACAGCCCGGTGCCCAATTGCTTGAGGATCTCGTCCTGGGGCAGTTGGCCTGCGGCCATGTTCAGCGCGCTCGGCGCTTCGCCACCGCCGGCGCCGTTGGCGGCCAGGCCGTATTCGGCGGCGCTGCGCGAGCCCACCAGACGGTCGCCGGCCTTGCCTTCGACGATCAGGCGCAGGTCGCTGCGCGGATAGCCTTCACCGGAAAACGCCGGGCTCAGCGAACCGCTGACCTGCTCGTCGACGCAGACCAGCGGGCTGAAGGCCTGATCGCCGGCATACAGCTTCTGCAGCGGGCTGCTCTTGCTGGCGATCGACTGGGCCGAGAATCCACCCCAGCTGAGCATGCCCATGATTTCCTCCAGCGCCGCCGGCGCCAGGTACGCCCGGTACTGCCCCGGCGCCAGGGTGCGCAGCGGCCGGCCGAGAAATTCCAGTTGCTCGCGGGCCTGGGCGAAGCGCTGGGCGAAGCCTTCGCGGCTCCAGTCGTGGCCGGCGTAGCTGGCCTTCACGGCCTGGCCGTTGTCGTGGAACAGGCTGAAGTCGAAATTGAAGCTGTTGGCCTGGTGCCAGCCGTACGCCCCCGAGGAGCTGGCGAAACCGCGGCTGATCGGCCCGGCGGCATAGAAGCCCACCAGATCCAGGCCGGCGGCGGCTTCGGTGATCTGCGCCACCACGTCTTCGGTGTCCGGCAGGGGATGTTCCTGCACGCTCTGGCTCTGCCAGCGGTTGTGGTTGAGCAGCAGGTACGGATCCTGCGGCAGCAGCGGCACGGTCTCGCGAAGCTGCTGCAGGCCCTCGGCCAAGCGTTGCAGGTCGGTTTCCGGCTCGCCGGACAGGGTGATCTGCAAGTCCGCATGGCGGCCGTCGTCGATCAGTTTCAGCCCGATGTTGGCCTGCTGCACCTGCCCGGCCTGACGCACCTTGGCGTGGTTGAAACGCACGAACGCCGAGGACTCGGCGGCGTAGCTGAGGGTGAATTGTTCCGGTTCGCGCACGGCGTCATGCAGCCAGTCGACCAGCGCCTTGAAGGCGGCGCTTCCGTTCCTGGAAATACTCATCAGGCGTCTCCCCCAAACACATCAACGTTGCTGAATACGCAGGCCGGCGAGGCGTGGCCGACGCGGATCACCTGGTTCGGCTCGCCCTTGCCGCAGTTGGGCGTGCCCAGCACGCGGGTGGTGCCGGCGTCGCCGACGGCGCGCAGGCTCTTCCAGAAGTGCGCGGAAATGCCCCGGTAGTTCGGGTTCTTCACCACGCCCTTGAGTTCGCCGTTCTCGATCAGTTGGCCCCACTCGCAGCCGAACTGGAATTTGTTGCGGGCATCGTCGATCGACCATGAGCGGTTGGTGCTCATGAGGATGCCGTGCTCGATGCCGTTGATCAGTTGCGCCAGCGACTGGTCGCCCGGCTCGATGTTGAGGTTGGCCATGCGGTCGATGGGCGGGCGGTTCCAACCGCAGGCGCGGCTGTTGGCGACGCCGTCGAGGCCGGCGCGGAACTGCGACAGCGCCCCGCCCAGCGGCCGCACCAGCAGGCCTTCGCGGATCAGGAACTGCTTGCTGGCGGCGCTGCCGTCATCGTCGTGGCCGTAGCTGGCCAGCTCTTCGGGAATGTCCGGGTCGAAGGTCACGTTGAGCAGCTTCGAGCCGTACTGCAGGGTGCCGAAGTCGGCGGCGGTGACGAAACTGGTGCCGGCGTAGTTGCGTTCGTCGCCCAGGATCCGGTCCAGCTCCAGCGGGTGGCCGATGGACTCGTGGATCTGCAGCATCATCTGGTCGGGCATCAGCAGAAGGTCGCGCGGCCCTTGCGGGGCGTTCGGCGCCAGCAGCAGCTGCAGCGCCTGGTCGGCCACTTGCGGGCCAGCGCCGATCAGGCCGCAGCGGCGCACCACGTCCATGCCGCCCTGCTGGCCGAAGTTCTCCCGGCCCAGGCTGCGGGTCTGGCTGTCGTTGCCGTCGTAGGCGGTGACGTCCAGGCCCGGGTAGATGAAGCGCTGGGCCTGGCGCAGTTCGGCGCCGGCGCTGCTCAGGTAGATCTGCTCGACATGGGTGATGCCCAGGCTCACTTCCCAGTTCACCAGGCGCTCATCCTTTGGCACCGAGGCGGACTCCGCGCCGAGCAGCTCGAAGCATTCGCTCAGGGACGGGAGGGGTTGGTCGAGGTGGGGCGAGAAGTAGTCGGCGCGGTCGCCGGACACCGGCTGCTCGCGCAGGTCGAGCAGGGCGTGGGGCTTGAGCCGCCGGGCCTGCTGTTCGGCGCGGTCGAGGGCGGCCTGCAGGCCCTGCTGCGACAGGTCGTTGGTGGCGGCGTAGGCTTCGACGCCGTTGACCCGCACGGTGAGCATCGCACCTTCGTCGCGGCGCAGGCTCGGCGGCTCGGCGACGTTCTTGCGCACCGACAGGTACTGGCCGGACTCGCGCACATAGCGCAAGGAAAAGAATTCGGCACCCGTGCGCAGGGCAGCGAAGCGCTGCTTGAGCCGGGGGTGGAAATCGAACATTCGGAAACCTCCTTGTCATGGAGTAGCGGCGAAGCGGATTCGGCGGGGAGGGGTGATGCGATGGGGCGAGGACTAGAGTAGGCCTGCGTGGGGGTAGGATCAAGGGCATTGCGAGAGAGGGAAAATGCTCTCTGAATGTCAGACGTTGTACCTGACAGGTGAGGGTTCGTGAGCCTGCCAGGCTCACGAGGGACACTTGGAGGGGTTGCCGGGCGCTTCAGCTGCTCAAATGAAACGCGAGCAGGTAAATCGCCAGGCTGCCCAGGAAGCTCGGCAGAATCTGCCTGGTCTTCGCGACGACGACGAACGTTCCCGCCAACAGCAGTATCTTCAGCGCATCGAGAACCTGAAACTGCTGCAACAGGCTCGGGCCGTCTAGCTTTCCAAACGCCGTGTCGTAGACGATCACTCCTAGCATGGCTTGAGCGCTGTAACTGACGAATCGATAGAAAGAACCCTGGGTACGGGTTAATGCAGGTGCATTTTTGAAGGCAAACGGCAGTGCGCGAAATGCAAACGCCGTCAGTGCGCCAAAGCCGATCAGCAACCAAATCGTCATCGGGAAGCCAATCCTTGGGTCGAGCCATTTTCAATCATCACGATCAGACCGCCGATCAGAAAGGGTGTGATTAACAGGTTGTAGTCCTTGAGCAGCAACACGAGCAGTGGAGCGCTGACGAAACCGAGCCAATAGCTGGACACCTCCCCATGGTTCGGCCAGTGCTTGCCGGCCAGCGCCGTGAACTGAAGGGGCAGCAGCATTGTTATGGCGGCGGCGATGACCGGCGAAGTGAGCCCAGCACCCGCGACAAACCCGATCCAGGTGCAGACTGCCGAAACAGCGAAGATGGGGGTGCCCACCCCGATGAGATAGGCGAACGGAAACTCCGCGTTTTGCTTGAAGCGCGTTATGCATGCAGTGAAGACCGAGGGCGTGAACAGAATGAGCGAAGCCAGGATCTTTCCCGTCGGCGTTTCCTTGAAGTAGGGCGCCAGCGTCGTTGAAAGCAAGACGAAGCGAGCATTGAGCGCCAACACGATCGGTATCAGAAACCATCCCTCGCCATGGTTCTGAATGAGCAGGAACTGCAGTGGCGTAGAAAAGATCAACAAGGTCGTCGCAAGGGTCTGATTCAACGTCAGTGCCTGGGCCGAACCTGTCATGCCGATCGACAGGTACAGAAAGATGAACGCGACCCCGAAGGTGATCGAGTCGCGGCCTCCTTCTCCAAGTGCCTTGGCGAAAGGCGAAAGAGAGGTCTGTAGGCCACCCTTCATCAAGCGGCTTCCAGCGCGGCGTATTTCCCGTCAAGCGAGTAGTACTGCTTGCGGGGCCCTTTGCTGCGAAACAGTAGGCGTGGCGTCGTGCTGTATGTCGAGTTTGCCGTCTGTGAGCGAACCTCATCCGCGCTGATGTTCAGTATGGGGCGCGCGTGCAGGATCTTGTGATTGGCAACGATCAGGAAGGTGCCAGTCTGTGCGGTGGAGACATTGCTCTTGGCGGTTGAGATATTGGCCCTGATCTTGTCCAGAACTTGTTGGCCACCATTGATTGCTCGCATCCGTTCACCGCAATGGGTATCGATGCGGAAATCCAGTGAAAACTGGTAGCCATATGTTTCGCTGTATTCAACGATGTTTCGGATTCGCTTTTTCGAGCCGTCGACATTCTTTCCGGAAATGAATTCCGCTTGCGTGCTCAGGAGCGTTTCAATGTCTTCGTCATCAAGGCATTGAAGTAAGTCAGCAGGGTAGTAATAAGCGGTCGGTGTATGGGTGGTGTCACGGCAAACGGTGAGCGCAAGATAGTCGACGTTCAGGCTTTCATAAAGGTCATCAGAGTGCGGAGTGATGTCACCGTACCCATTTCCCCATTCGCGGTACTTTTCGGCGCTCGGTTTCAGGTACAGCGCCTTGTGGTCTTCATATTCGTACTTAATGTCTGTCAGATGGAACAGATCGGCCAGTGCCTCATGGACGGTCAGCGCCAGTTCTGGAGAGTCGGTCGTGAATATGTTGGTGATGCAGACCGCCGCCACGCCGCTCTTGGCGATGCCGACTTTACCGAAGTAGGCGATGTGGTCAGGATGGAGATAGGTCATGAAAATATTCGTAAGCTCTATCTTGAGCGTATGAATATCCCTTTCTTTATTTTTGCTCCACCACGACTCAATGGTTCCGCTGATGTAGTCGAAGTCTAGCGAGATGGTTTTTTCGTTGGAGAGTTCGTGTCGAAAGAATTCAACGGAGTTGTATTGGTCTTTATGGCTGCGCACGGTTGGCCTTCCTTGGTGGGTGATTTTCTGGCGCGCATATTAGTGTTTTTGATAGACGGGTAAAGAATGTAATTGTTGCGGTTTTTGTTTTCTTGGAGAGTGTCTTTTTGGAAACTTTCTTATATGAGAATCGAAATTAAAAAGCCGCCAGTTTCGCAGGGAAACTGGCGGCTTTCGTTTGCGCTGACAGTTGAGCCGTCAGTGCGCTGCGGAGCTCACTTCACGCAGCGGCTTGCCTTTGACCGGTGCATCGCCGGCCACGTAGTAGGCGGCCTTGCTGCGCGGCAGCGGCTGACGGCCGCGGATCTTGTCGGCGATTTTCTCGGCCATCATGATCGTCGGCGCGTTCAGGTTGCCGGTGGTGATGATCGGCATGATCGAGGCATCGACCACGCGCAGGCCCTGCATGCCGTGGACGCGGCCCTGGCCGTCGACCACCGCCATCTCGTCGGTGCCCATCTTGCACGAGCAGGACGGGTGGAACGCGGTTTCGGCGTGCTCGCGGATGAACTTGTCCAGCTCTTCATCGGTTTGCACTTCGATGCCCGGGCTGATCTCGCGGCCGCGGAAGGCGTCCAGCGCTGGCTGCTGCATGATTTCGCGGGTCAGGCGGATGCCGTCGCGGAATTCCTGCCAGTCCTGCTCGGTGGCCATGTAGTTGAACAGGATGCTCGGGTGCTGGCGCGGATCCTTGGACTTGAGCTGGATGCGGCCGCGGCTCGGCGAGCGCATGGAACCCATGTGCGCCTGGAAGCCGTGCTCCTGCACGCCGTTGCTGCCGTTGTAATTGATCGCCACCGGCAGGAAGTGGTACTGGATGTTCGGCCAGGCGAACTCAGGACGGGTGCGGATGAAGCCGCCGGCCTCGAACTGGTTGCTGGCGCCGATGCCGGTGCCGTTGAACAGCCACTCGGCACCGATGGCCGGCTGGTTGTGCCACAGCAGCGACGGGTACAGGGACACCGGCTGGGTGCAGGCGAACTGCAGGTACAGCTCCAGGTGATCCTGCAGGTTCTCGCCGACGCCCGGCAGGTCGTGGACCACCGGAATGTCGAGGCTTTCCAGCAGCTTCGCAGGGCCCACGCCGGAACGCTGCAGCAGTTGCGGCGAGGCGATGGCGCCGGAGCAGACGATGACTTCCTTGCGCGCCTTGGCTTCGACGCGCTCTTCGGCGGAGCCGACCAGGTAACGCACGCCGACCGCACGCTTGCCTTCGAACAGCACTTTGTCGGCCAGGGCGTGGGTGACGATGGTCAGGGTCGAGCGCTTCTTGGCGGTGTCCAGGTAGCCGCGGGCGGTGGAGGACCGGCGGCCTTTCGGCGTCACGGTGCGGTCCATCGGGCCGAAGCCTTCCTGCTGGTAGCCGTTCAGGTCTTCGGTGCGCGGGTAGCCGGCCTGCACGCCGGCTTCGACCATGGCGTGGAACAGCGGGTTGTTGCCGGCCTTCGGCGTGGTCACGCTGACCGGGCCTTCGCCGCCGTGGTAGTCGTTCGGGCCGATGTCGCGGGTTTCCGCCTTGCGGAAATACGGCAGGCAGTCCAGGTAGGACCAGTCTTCCAGGCCCGGCAATTGCGCCCAGCCGTCGTAGTCCATCGCGTTGCCGCGGATGTAGCACATGCCGTTGATCAGCGACGAGCCGCCCAGGCCCTTGCCGCGGCCGCATTCCATCCGGCGGCCGTCCATGAACGGCTCAGGATCGGTTTCGTAGGCCCAGTTGTAGCGGCGGCCCTGCAGCGGGAAGGCCAGCGCGGCCGGCATCTGGGTACGGAAGTCGAGACGGTAGTCCGGGCCGCCGGCTTCGAGCAGCAGGACGGTGACGCCCTCGTCTTCGGTCAGGCGGGTGGCCAGGGTGTTACCGGCCGAGCCGGCACCGACGATGATGTAATCGAATACTTGGGACATTGAATGCACCCTCTTTGAAGTTGGTCAGATCAAGGCCGGATGAGTGCTGCGCACTCAATCGCCAGCAGGCTGGCTCCCACAGGGGTACGCATTCCATTGTGGGAGCGAGCCTGCTCGCGAAGGCGGCCTCGCGAGCAATGAAGGACTCGGGTCTCAGAACACCGAGACGTAATCGCCCAGCTCGACCTGTACCGATTTGATGCGTGTGTAGTTGGTCAGCGAGCTGATGCCGTTCTCGCGGCCGACGCCCGACTGCTTGTAGCCGCCGACCGGCATCTTCGCGTCGGACTCGCCCCAGGCGTTGATCCAGCAGATGCCCGCTTCCAGCTGATGAATCACGCGGTGGGCGCGGTTCAGGTCGCGGGTGACGATGCCGGCGGCCAGGCCGAAGTCTGTGTCGTTGGCGCGGCGGATCACTTCTTCTTCGGTTTCGTAGGTCAGGATCGCCATGACCGGGCCGAAGATCTCTTCGCGCACGATGGTCATGTCGTCGGTGCAGTCGGTGAACACGGTCGGTGCCACGAATGCGCCCTTGGCGAAGTCGCCGTCGGTCATGCGCTCGCCGCCGCACAGCACGCGTGCGCCTTCTTCCTTGCCCTTGGCGATGTAGCCCAACACGCTTTCCATGTGGGCGAAGCTGACCAGCGGGCCGAAGTTGGTGTTTTCGTCTTCAGGGTTGCCGACGCGGATGCGGGCGACGCGCTCGACGATCTTGGCTTCGAAGGCCGCTTTCAGGTGGCTCGGCACGAACACGCGGGTGCCGTTGGTGCAGACCTGACCGGAGCTGTAGAAGTTGGCCATCATGGCGGTGTCGGCGGCGCGGTCCAGGTCGGCGTCGTCGCAGATGATCAGCGGGGACTTGCCGCCCAGTTCCATGGTCACGTCCTTCAGGGACGAGGCCGAGGCGCTGGCCATGACTTTCTTGCCGGTGTCGGTGCCGCCGGTAAAGGAGACTTTCTCGATGCGCGGGTGCTCGGTCAGCCAGGTGCCGACTTCGCGGCCGCTGCCGGTCAGGACGTTGAACACGCCGTTCGGCAGGCCGGCTTCGGTGTAGATCTCGGCCAGTTTCAGGGTGGTCAGCGAGGTGACTTCGCTCGGCTTGAAGATCATCGCGTTGCCGGCGGCCAGGGCCGGGGCCGATTTCCACAGGGCGATCTGGATCGGGTAGTTCCACGCGCCGATGCCGGCGACCACGCCCAGCGGCTCGCGGCGGGTGTAGACGAAGGAGGTGTCGCGCAGCGGGATCTGCTCGCCTTCGATGGCCGGCACCAGGCCTGCGTAGTATTCCAGCACGTCGGCGCCGGTGACGATGTCGACGTACTTGGTTTCGGAGTAGGCCTTGCCGGTGTCCAGGGTTTCCAGCGCAGCCAGCTCATCGTTGCGCTCGCGCAGGATGTCGACGGCGCGGCGCAGGATGCGCGAGCGCTCCATGGCGGTCATCGAGGCCCAGATCTTCTGGCCCTTTTCGGCGCTGACCACGGCGCGCTCCACGTCTTCCTTGGTGGCGCGCTGCACGTGGGCGAGGACTTCGCCGTTAGCCGGGTTGATGGCTTCGAAGGTGGCATCGCTGCCGGCGTCGGAGTACGCGCCATCGATGTAGAGTTTTTGCAGTTCGAAACGGGCCATAAAGTCCTCGCAAGTGCATGAGTGGTTGGCTGCCGCCATGGCGGCGGTTCAGGGGCCGAGCGTTTTCTGTGTGCTCTGGCTCGCCTGCTTGGCCAGTTGGAAGTCCATGTATTCGTAAGCGATCCGTTGCGCCTGCTCGGTGTCGAAAGCGTCTCCCGACAGCGCGCCGCGCAACCACAAGCCGTCGATCAACGCTGCCAGTCCGCGTGCGGCGTTGCGCGCCTCTTCGAGCGGCAACGCGCGGCGGAACTCGCAGCACAGGTTGGAATACAGACGGTGATCGTTGATCCGCTGCAACCTGTGCAAAGACGGCTGGTGCATGCTGGTGGCCCAGAAGGCCAGCCAGGTTTTCATTGCCGGGCCATTGACCTGGCTGGCGTCGAAGTTGCCTTCGATGATCACCTGCAGATGAGCCCGGGGGCTGTTGTCTGCCAGCGCCTGACGGCGCGCGGTGACGCTCTCGCTGAGGGCGGTCATCAGATACCGCATCGTGGCGGCGATCAGGCCGTTCTTGTCCTGAAAGTAGTGACTGATGATGCCGTTCGAGACACCGGCCAAACGGGCGATCAGCGCAATGCTGGCGTCCCCCATCCCGACCTGGTCGACGGCCTGCAACGTGGCTTCGATCAGTTGTTGGCGGCGGATGGGTTGCATACCGACCTTGGGCATCTTGCACATCTCCTTAGGCCTTCCGGCAGCCGCGCAACGGCTGTCGGATCGAGGGCCAGTCTATTTTGTTTTGATTGAACGTTCAATCAACAAAGAATAAGATCTGCGACAAATCGTCGCTGCCTACAGGTTTTTCCTACGTGTAAATGGCGATAAACCGACATCCGAAAATGCTCGAAACCTGCGTGGGGCAAGGCGCGGTTCGGCGTTCGATGGACGTGTTGAATGGGCAAGACGCTTGGGGCCAGGTTTCGGATGAATGTCCGGATCATGGCCACGACGGCGATTCGCGGTGCCATCTCTGCAGGTTCGGGCTTTTCGGGGTGTCTTTATATCACCCGCCGGTCGGCTGCCAACTCACCGATTGGTCGGGTTCCGTGTTGCCTTGTGTTCTTCTCTCGCACTGCCTGGAGCATTTGTGCCATGAGTTCTGCCTCGCTAATAAAGACCCCGCCCGAGAAGGTGACGGTCAACGGTTGGGTGTTCTACACCTCGACCGCGCTGATTCTGCTGTTGACCGCCATCCTGATCGCCGCCCCGCAAGAGGCGGGCAGGTTGCTCGGTGTGGCCCAGGCCTGGCTGTCCCGCAGCTTCGGCTGGTACTACATGGTGGTGATCGCCGCCTATCTGGTGTTCGTGGTGGGGCTGGCGTTTTCGTCCTACGGCAAGCTCAAGCTGGGCAGCAAGGACGATACCCCCGATTTCAGCTACGGCGCCTGGGCGGGGATGCTGTTCTCGTCGGGCATCGGCATCTCGCTGCTGTACTTCGGCGCCTCCGAGCCGCTGGACCACTACTTCAACCCGCCGGAAGGCGCTTCGGCCACCAACCTGGCCGCGCGTCAGGCGGTGCAGCTGACGTTCCTGCACTGGGGCCTGCACGGCTGGGCGATCTACGCCCTGGTCGGCCTGGCCGTGGCGTACTTCGCTTACCGTCACAACCAGCCGCTGGCCTTGCGTTCGGCGCTGTACCCGCTGGTCGGCGAGCGTTGGGTCAAGGGCGGCGCCGGTCACGCGGTGGACGGCTTCGGCATGTTCGTGACCCTGCTGGGCCTGGTGACTAACCTGGGCATCGGTTCGCTGCAAGTGGCGTCGGGCCTGGAAAACCTGTTCGGCATGGAGCACAGCAACACCAACCTGCTGATCGTGATCATCGTGATGAGCACCGTGGCGACCATCGCCGCCGTGTCCGGTGTGGAGAACGGCATCCGCCGCCTGTCTAACCTCAACATCATGCTGTTCAGCGGCCTGCTGATCTTCGTGCTGCTGTTCGGCCCGACCCTGCACCTGCTCAACGGCTTCGTGCAGAACATCGGCGACTACCTCAACGGCGTGGTGCTCAAGACCTTCGATCTCTACGTGTATGAAGGCGACAGCGCCAAGTCCGACCGCTGGCTGGGCCTGTGGACTCTGTTCTACTGGGCCTGGTGGATCTCCTGGGCGCCATTCGTGGGCATGTTCATCGCTCGCATCTCCCGTGGCCGCACCGTGCGCGAACTGGTGGCCGGCGTGCTGCTGATCCCGCTGGGCTTCACCCTGGCATGGCTGTCGATCTTCGGCAACTCGGCGCTGGACCTGGTGATGAACCAGGGCGCGGTGGAACTGGGCAAGACGGCGCTGGAACAGCCGTCGATGGCGATCTATCAGTTGCTTGAGCATTACCCGGCGTCGAAGGTCGTGATCGGTGTGTCGATCTTCGTCGGCTTCGTGCTGTTCCTGACCCCCGCCGACTCCGGCGCGGTGATGATGGCCAACCTTTCGTGCAAGGGCGGCAACGTCGACGAAGACGCCCCGCACTGGCTGCGGATCTTCTGGTCGGTCGTGATCACCCTGGTGACCATCGGCCTGCTGTTCGCCGGCAACTTCGAAGCCATGCAGACCATGGTGGTGCTGGCCGGCCTGCCGTTCTCGGTGGTGCTGGTGTTCTTCATGTTCGGCCTGCACAAGGCGATGCGTTCGGACGTGCAGATCGAGCAGGAGCAAGCGGAGCTGGCGGCCCGTGGCCGTCGCGGCTTCAGCGAGCGCCTGACCCAGTTGGACCTGCAGCCGAGCCAGTCGGTGGTTCAGCGTTTCATGGACAAGCACGTCACTCCGGCGCTTGATGACGCCGCCGCGCAGTTGCGCGCCCAGGGCCTGGAAGTGCAGACCCTGCTGGGCAAGTCCAAGCGCTGCATGGGCGTGCGCGTCGAGATGGAAGAGGGCAACCCTTTCGTCTACGAAGTGAGCCTGGACGGCTACCTGGCAACCCCGACCGAATCGGCCCAGTCCGACGAGGCGCGCCAGCGTTACTACCGCGCCGAGGTGTACCTGCACAACGGCAGCCAGGACTATGACCTGATGGGCTTCACCCAGGACCAGATCACGCGGGATGTGCTTGATCAGTTCGAAAGCCATCGGCAGTTGTTGGGCCGGGTGTATAGCTAAGCGGTAAGCGGTAAGCGGTAAGCGGTAAGCAATAAGCGATAAGCAACAAGCGGTGCGGTGTTTCGGTCTGGGATGCCGCGCAGGCTTCATCGCCAGCAGGCTGGCTCCCACAGGGGAGTGTGGGGCTGGCTTGTTGGGGAAGGGGGCTTAAGGCCTCACCGCAGACGCGCAAAAACAAAGACGCCGCGATCGATTCGCGGCGTTTTTGCGTTTGGGGGTAATGCTTCTGCGACTGATGGGACGCATCGTGGCGAGGGCGTTTGTCGGATCGCCCGCACCGTCCCGGTCGACTGCGCAGCAGTCGTAAACCTGGATCGCGGCGGCGCTTTGCCCGGGGCCGCTTCGCGAGCCGGCGGGACGGTGCGGCGATCCAACAAGCGCTCTCGCCACAACTACATTCCCTGCACCAACGAAAACGCCGCGATGATTCGCGGCGTTTTCGTGTCGGTGGCCTTTCCTTTACCCCAGGTTCTTGCCGAGCAGCGCGTGGTACAGCTCGCTGTCGCCGAGGATCCCCACCACGTGGTTGTTGTCGTGCAGCACCAGTTTGTTGCCGGTCTGATAGCGGATCTGCAGCGCTTCGCGCATGCCGATGTTGGAGTCCACCAGGGTCGGGCGGCGGTCGAGGGCTTCCACGGCCTGGCCCGGCACCCAGTTCTGCAGGTCGAGGGTGGAGCCGTTCTTGCGGGCGCCCTTGATGGTGTTGCCTTCGGCCAGGTCCAGCCACGAGTCGCCGCCCGGATCCAGGCACACCGAACCGTTGATGCGCTTGCAGTTGTCCAGGGTGCGCATCAGGCTGCGGCCGCACAGCACGTTCAGCGGGTTGGTGTGGGCGACGAAGGTGCGCACGTAGTCGTCCGCCGGGTTCAGCACGATCTCTTCCGGCACGCTGTACTGGATGATCCGGCCGTCCTTCATGATCGCGATGCGGCTGCCCAGCTTCAGCGCCTCGTCGAGGTCGTGGCTGACGAACACGATGGTCTTGCTCAGCTTGCGCTGCAGTTCCAGCAGTTCGTCCTGCAGGCCCTGGCGGATCAGCGGGTCGAGGGCCGAGAACGGCTCGTCCATCAGCAGGATGTCGGCGTCCATCGCCAGCGCACGGGCCAGGCCGACCCGCTGCTGCATGCCGCCGGAGAGTTCGTCCGGCTTCTTGTTGCGCCACTGGGTCAGGCCCACCAGCTCAAGCTTGTCGTCCACCAGCTTGCGCCGTTCCTTTTCCGGACGGCCCTGCATCTCCAGGCCGAAGCTGATGTTCTCGCGCACCGTCAGCCAAGGCATCAGGGCGAACTTCTGGAACACCATGGCGATGCGCTTGGTGCGCATCATCTTGAGTTCCGCAGGGGTGCAGGAGGCGATGTCGATCTGCTTGCCTTCATGCTCGACGAACAGCTTGCCGCGGCTCACGGTGTTGAGGCCGTTGATGCAGCGCAAGAGGCTCGACTTGCCGGAGCCGGACAGCCCCATCAGCACGCAGATCTCGCCTTTGTTGATGTCCAGGCTGGCCTTTTCCACACCGACGATCTGGCCGGTCTTCTTCAGGATCTCGTTGCGGGTCATGCCCTGGTCGAGCAGCTTGAGCGCCTCGCGCGGGTCCTTGGAGAAGATGACGTCTACGTTGTCGAATCGAATAATGCTCATGCATCACCCCCTACTTTGCCTTCGGGCTGTTTGCAGATCCGGTCGAGCATGATCGCCAGCAGGACGATCGCCAGGCCCGCTTCGAAGCCCAGGGCGATATCGGCAGTGTTCAGTGCGTTGACCACCGGTTTGCCGAGTCCGTCGGCGCCCACCAGTGCCGCGATCACCACCATCGACAGCGACAGCATGATGCACTGGGTGATGCCGGCCGCGATGCTCGGCATGGCGTGGGGCAGTTCGATCCGTGACAGCAGTTGGCGACGCGAGCAGCCGAAGGCCTTGCCGGCGTCCATCAGTTCTTGCGGGACATCGCGGATGCCCAGGTAGGTCAGGCGGATCGGCGCGGCGATGGCGAACACCACGGTGGAGATCAGGCCCGGCACCACACCCAGCCCGAAGAGGGTCAGGGTAGGAATGAGGTAAACGAAGGTCGGTACGGTCTGCATCAGATCGAGCACCGGACGCATTAAAGTGTAGAACATCGGCTTGTGCGCCGCGACGATGCCCAGCGGCACGCCGATGACCACGCAGACCAGGGTCGCGAACATGACCTGGGCGAGGGTTTCCATGGTTTCCTGCCAGTACCCCAGGTTGAGGATCAGCAGGAAGGAGGCGACCACGAACGCGGTCAGGCCCCATTTGCGCTGGATGTAGTGGGCCAGCAGGGCGATCAGGCCGATCAGCGCCAGCGGGTTGAACCAGGTCAGCGCAAACGTCACGCCGTGGATCATCGTTTCCAGGGTCGCGGCGATGGCGTCGAAGGTGCTGGCGCCGTGTTGCGTCAGCCATTCGACGAAGCCTGCGATGTACTGGCCTAAAGGGATTTTCTGATCAATCAGCATGGTAGTGAACGTCCGCATGCAAGGAAATAACAGCCCGGGCGGGCGAACCCGCCCGGCGTAAGCGATTACTGATTCAGCTTGGCTTTCACGGCCTCCAGGCCAGGTTTACCGTCAGTGGTGGTCACGCCAGCGAGCCAGGTATCGAGCACCTGTGGATTCTTCTTCAGCCAGGCCTTGGCGGCCGCCTCAGGCTTCATTTTGTCGTCCAGGATGTTGCCCATCAGTTCGCTTTCCATGTCGACGGTGAACTCCAGGTTCTTCAGCAGCTGGCCGACGTTGCCGCACTCTTGGACGTAGCCCTTGCGGGTGTTGGTCGCTACGGTGGCGGCGCCGAAGTCGGGGCCGAAGAAGTCGTCCCCGCCGGTCAGGTATTGAATCTTGAAGCGCTTGTTCATCGGGTGCGGCGCCCAGCCGAGGAACACCACGGCGGTGTCGCGCTTCTGCGCGCGGTCGACCTGGGACAGCATGCCCGCCTCGCTGGATTCCACGACCTTGAAGCCGGCGTCCTTCAGGCCGAAGGCGTTCTTGTCGATCATGCTCTGGATCAGGCGGTTGCCGTCGTTGCCCGGCTCGATGCCGTAGATCTTGCCGTCCAGTTCCTTCTTGAACTTGGCGATGTCGGCGAAGTCGTGCAGGCCCTTGTCGTACAGGGCCTGGGGCACGGCGAGGGTGTACTTGGCGCCCTTGAGGTTGGTGCGCACCGTCTCGACGGTGCCGGCATCGCGGTAGGCCTTGATGTCGTTTTCCATGGTCGGCATCCAGTTGCCCAGGAACACGTCCATGTTCTTGCCGTCGGCCAGGGACTTGTAGGTCACCGGCACGGAGATCATGGTGGTCTTGGTCTTGTAGCCGAGGGCGTTGAGCACGACGCTGGTGGTCGCGGTCGTCGCGGTGATGTCGGTCCAGCCGACATCGGAGAAGTTCACGGTGCTGCATTGCGCCGGTTCGGCGGCCTGAGCCAGCAGCGGCAGACTCAGCATGGCGGCCAACAACAACGACGGGGAACCTTTCATGAATGGACTCCTTGGTGTTTTTTTCGGCAGTGTTCCGATTGGACCACCGCACTTATGGGTTGCGGTTGGGTGGCGTTCTGAAAACAGCTCTACCGCGGCGCCTTTCAATCGAGTCATAACGATCATGTACCAGTGAAAATCTGACGCCTACAGGGTGCGTCGTATCCAGTACAGGGATGGTCGCATCCAGTGTCGGTGACGTCGTTTACAGCTTTTTTCGGCCCTTTTGGCGTGTCTGAACCGCAGAAAAACGGCGCAGGAACGGGCGTAAAGCGGTACGGCGTTGGTGGACATGAGTGCGTCGGTGCCAGACGCCGGGCGCGCCGGGAAAAGCTTGATGATGCGGGCATCCCGGCGGAACGCAGCTTGAGCGTAGCAGCTCCGCCAGCGGGCGTTTCGCGCCCCCGAACGGCATCCTTGAGGAGCTTCGCAGCAATGGCTATCAGCGTTTTCGACCTGTTCAAGATCGGCATCGGCCCGTCCAGTTCCCACACCGTCGGCCCGATGCGCGCCGCCGCCCTGTTCGTCGGGTCGCTGCGCGACAGGCACCTGCTGGAACAGGTGCGTCGCGTCGAGGTGCAGCTGTACGGCTCGCTGTCGGCCACCGGTATCGGTCACGGCAGCGACAACGCGGTGATCATGGGGCTGATGGGCGAATGGCCGGACGCCATCGACCCGTCGCTGATCGGCCCGCGGATCCAGGCCCTGCGCGAAACCCACACGCTGTTGCTCGACGGACGGCTGTCGGTGCCATTTATATGGGCACGGGACATGCGCCTGATCGACGAGAACCTGCCGTTCCACCCCAACGCCATGACCCTGGTCGCCGAAGGTGATCACGGCGAGCTGTACCGCGACACCTACTATTCGGTCGGCGGCGGGTTCGTGGTGGACGCGGCGCAGGCCGCCAGCGGCGTGGCGGACCTGGACCGGACGGAATTGCCTTACGACTTCTCAAGCGCAGTGGAGCTGCTGGAGCTGTGCAAGAAACACAACCTGCGGGTGGCCGAGCTGATGATGGCCAACGAAAAGGCCTGGCGCAGCGAAGAGGAAATCCGCGCCGGCCTGATGAAGCTCTGGCAGGCGATGCAGGATTGCGTCGAGCACGGTCTGAAGCACGAAGGCATCCTGCCCGGCGGCCTCAATGTGCGCCGGCGCGCAGCCAAGCTGCACCGCAGCCTGCAGGAACTGAACAAACCCAACGTGATCGGCTCGACCCTCAGCGCCATGGAGTGGGTCAACCTCTATGCACTGGCGGTCAACGAAGAGAACGCCGCCGGCGGGCGCATGGTGACGGCGCCGACCAACGGCGCGGCGGGGATTGTTCCGGCGGTGCTGCACTACTTCATGAGGTTCAGCGAAGCGGTGACCGACGCCAATGTCGTCGACTACTTCCTGGGGGCCGCGGCGGTGGGCATCCTCTGCAAGAAGAACGCCTCGATCTCGGGCGCCGAAGTCGGCTGCCAGGGCGAGGTCGGCTCGGCCTGCGCGATGGCGGCGGCGGGCCTGGCCGAAGTGCTGGGCGCAACGCCGGAGCAGTTGTGCAACGCGGCGGAGATCGGCCTGGAGCACAACCTGGGTTTGACGTGCGACCCGGTGGGCGGGCTGGTGCAGGTGCCGTGCATCGAGCGCAACGCGATCGCGGCGGTCAAGGCGATCAACGCGGCGCAGATGGCGTTGCGGGGCGACGGGCAGCATTTCATTTCCCTGGACCGGGTGATCCGCACCATGCGCGACACCGGTGCGGACATGCACGACAAATACAAGGAAACCTCACGGGGCGGGTTGGCGGTCAGCGCGGTCGAGTGCTGAGACCGCGTCGCCCCCATCGCTGGCAAGCCAGCTCCCACAGTGATTTGGGTGAATGCAGGATTTGTGAACACCCCGGCAGGCTGGCTCCTACAGTTATTCGGGTGAGCACAGTATTTGTGAACAACCCAAAAAGCTGTGGGAGCAGACAGGCCAGCTTCCACAGTGAATCGGGTGTACACAGGATTTGTGAACGACCGGAAAACCTGTGGGAGCTGGCTTGCCAGCGATAGCGCCAGACCAGTCAAAACTGCGCACCCAGGGAGCACTGGCCGCCCACCGCGCCACCTTTTGGCGCGTCGCAATCAGACAAGAACCATTCCCGTCCGGGCGGCGCCGTGCGCGCCCGCGACCGTCCGTCCGCCGTGCCATGGGTGACACTGCGCCGCACCGGCCCCCGGGCCAGTTCCCACAAGTGCTACCGATTTGCTCACACCCTGCGGGGCAGTGCTTTCGCCGCCACTGATGGCTCTTCACACGACCTTTCGTCAGGCGTCTTGAATAGACGCTCCGCGACGTCGTTTTCAGGAGTTATTGAACGCGCATTCAATTTCAGGCACGGCAATTGCTCTGTCATAACAAAGCCCCGTCTCGCGCAAGAGAACGACGGCAATAACAAGAGCCTCCGCCTGAGGCCATCACCCGCTTTGTGTGAGGAGATACCGCGATGACGTCGTTCAACTCCGGGGCTCAACCCCAGAACCGTGCGCCTCAATCCATCGGCTTCCTGCTGCTGGACAATTTCACGCTGATTTCCCTGGCTTCCGCGGTCGAACCGCTGCGCATGGCCAACCAGTTGTCCGGTCGCGAGCTGTACCGCTGGACTACCCTCACCGTAGACGGCGGCCAGGTCTGGGCCAGCGACGGCCTGCAGATCACCCCCGACGCCTCCATGCACAAAGCCCCGCCGATGGACACCGTGATCGTCTGCGGCGGCATCGGCATCCAGCGCACCGTGACCCGTGAACACGTCTCCTGGCTGCAGGGCCAGGCGCGCCAGTCGCGCCGCCTCGGCGCCGTGTGCACCGGCAGCTGGGCCCTGGCCTGCGCCGGCCTGCTCGACGGCTTCGATTGCAGCGTGCACTGGGAATGCCTGGCGGCGATGCAGGAAGCCTTCCCGCGCGTGGCCATGAGCACCCGCCTGTTCACCCTCGACCGCAACCGTTTCACCAGCTCCGGCGGCACCGCGCCGCTGGACATGATGCTGCACCTGATCAGCCGCGACCACGGCCGCGAACTGTCCGCCGCGATCTCGGAGATGTTCGTCTACGAGCGCATCCGCAACGAGCAGGATCACCAGCGCGTGCCGCTCAAGCACATGCTCGGCACCAACCAGCCGAAGCTGCAGGAGATCGTCGCGCTGATGGAAGCCAACCTGGAAGAGCCGATCGACCTCGACGAGCTGGCGGTGTACGTCTCGGTGTCCCGGCGTCAGCTGGAGCGCCTGTTCCAGAAGTACCTGCACTGCTCGCCGTCGCGCTACTACCTCAAGCTGCGCCTGATCCGCGCCCGGCAACTGCTCAAGCAGACGCCGATGTCGATCATCGAGGTGGCGTCGGTCTGCGGGTTCGTGTCCACGCCGCACTTCTCCAAGTGCTACCGCGAGTATTTCGGCATTCCGCCGCGGGACGAGCGCGTAGGCTCCAACACCGCCCAGCAGGTGGCGATGCTGCCGCTGCCGCAGGCCATCGTGATGTCGCCGCTGTCGGGACCGCTGTCGGCGTTGAGCCAGGCGCGCAACGAATCGACGTTCGCCAGCGTGAGGCTCTGATCAGAGCGGGCGCCTGAAGTACACGACGCGCTCGGTTTCCTCGAAGCCGAGCGCCTTGTGTGTCGCTTGGCTGACCAGGTTGTCGAGGCCGGTGTCGGAAGCCATTTCCACGCAGCCGTTTTCCCGTCCCCATTGCGCCACCTGCTCGATCAACCGGGCGGCCACGCCGTGGCGGCGCTGCTGCGGCACCACGTAGATGCCTTCCAGGAACACCACCGGCGAGCTGTCGGTGCCGTTTACGTAATCGGAGCGTAATGAGGCTTCGGCGAGGCCGACGGGATGGTTTTGCGTGTCGTAGGCAACGAAGTTGATATAGCGCTGCGGCGCCTTCAGCTGCTGCTCGATGTCGTCGCGGTGCTCGTGTTCCGGCGCATCGGGCCAGAGCGCCTGGCGTAAGGGCAGCCAGCCCGGTTGTTCGCTGGACTGGCAGGTCTGGATAAAGAACATCGGCGTTCGCTCGTGGTGATCGTCAAGGCCACCACTCTAGCAAACGCCCGGGATCTCAGACGCGGGTCTGTTGGTACTGCGCCAGCGCCGGCAGCAACTGCTTGTCGATGGCTTCACGCACGATCGGCTGGATGCTCGCGCTGCTGGTGTACATCTGCTTGACCATGGTGCGCAGGGTATTGGCCCGTACATCGTCCAGACCGCGAACGGCGCACTCGCAGGCCTGCTGGGCCGTGGAGCCCGACGGCACTTCGAATCCCAACGACTTGAGTTGGCCCAACAGGTCTTCCTGATCGATCAAATCGGCATACATCATGACGCGGATCCTTCTTTGGCAACGGAGGTCGTGGCTCGATTCTGGTAGGCCTGCCGAGGCGCGGCAAGGGTGTTTTGTCGCGGTGTCCACATTGGCTATGAGCATGTCGTTTTCGGCTAACTTGCGCGCCCAGGGAGTGGGCACACTGATGCCAGCTCGCTTCACGAAGGTTTGGTCACCCTCGCACGGCAGCTCCTCAACAGTACCCTCGCCCCGATCCTGTCACGGCTTGCATCGGGGCTTTTTTTGCCTGCCGGGTGGTAAGTCCGCGGTAGTTTCATCGCTAGCCTGCTGGCGATGAACGATGACGCGGTTTCAGCGCTGCAGCACCAGAATCCGCGACAGCAGCTCGTCCCGGTCGATGTAGCAGCCCTGGAAATGCCGGGCCCCGCTGGCCGGGTCGAACGCGTTGCGCGCGTGCAGGGTGCGGCGGTTGTCGAAGCACCACAGCTCGCCCGGATTGAGCCGCCGCATCACCCGAAAGCGCGGTTCGCGGGTCATGGCGATGAAGCGCCGGTAGGCCCGGTACAGCAGCGGCATCTGCTCCACCGACGTGTCGAACGCCCCGCGCAGGAAGTTGGCCATGCGGATCTCGGCCACGTGACCCAAGGCGTCCAGCGCAATGATCGGCGCCAGCCGGCGATAGTCGCTGTGGCGATCCTTGTTGCGAAACTCCACGGGGATGTCGCACAGGGCCTGGAACGACGGGGGATCCTCCCGGCGCAGCGCCTCGGCGATGGCGAACCCGTCGACGAAAATGCTCTCGCCACCCTCGGCGTCGTTCACCAGGCAATGCAGGAACTGCAGCCCCGGTTGCAGCTCGCGGGTCGGCAGGTCCGTGTGCAGCGGCAGGTTGAAGGCAGTGTAGGCATTGCTGTCGGCATCGGCCTTGGACTGCACGTTGAACAGCACACCGAAATTGCTCTCGCGGATGAACGAAATGCGCTGGGCGACCGCCTTCAGCGAGCCGGGTTCGGTGGGCACGCCGCGCACCTGGGTCAGGCCGATGTCGCGCACCGCCAGCAGCCAGTGCAGCAGCGCGTCGTTGTCGTTCATCAGGGCGGCGTAGTCGAACACCGGCAGTTGCAGGTCGCTGCGCCAGAGGAAGGGCCTGGGCTTGGCGGCGAGGCGTTCGGCGCGGGATTCGTCGTCGTAGGCGTGGGCCCGCAGCCAGCCGGGGTCGAAGCGGCTCAGGTGGCCGTCCTGCCAGTCGATGAGCAGGCGGCCGTCGCTGTCGATGCGGGCGGCGGCGGGTTCCAGCGAGGACGAGGCGTCGACGATCTCGAACACCTGCTCGCGGGTGACGCTGTACACGCACTGCGGGCACGGGCAGTTGTCCCGCAGCCAAGCGTGGTGGAACGGGCTGACCCGCCCGTCGGCCCATTCGGCCAGGACGCGGTCCGCCAGACGCTGCACGCCGTTCAGCGCGCTGATCAACGGATAGGTACGGAAATCGGCTACGGCGGCAACGGTGTTCATGGCGGCTCCTTGCGATGGACGGGTTTACCGGGCGGGGGGCAGGGCGATGACCCGGCCGATGTACTCCGGCGCGGGCAGGTCGGCCTGTTCCGCGACGAGGGCTTGCAGGCGCTCCAGCGTCGGCGGGCTGAACGGCGCCGAACGGGGGCCGGCGAGGTCGACGTGGAGCAGCATCTGCTCGTTGCCGGCCAAGGCCTTGTCGCCGCCGCTCAGGTGCAGGCTGTGGTAGAGGTGCAAGCGTTTCTGGTCGTGGCCGATGATCTGTGTGCGCACCTCGACTTCGGCGTCGAGCTTCACTTCGTGCAGGTAGTTCAGGTGCAGTTCGAGGGTGAACAGCGACTGGCCGCTGGCTTCGCGGTTGCCGCTGTCCATGCCCAAGTGATCCATCAGGGCGTCGGTGGCGTAGCTGAAGATCAGCAGGTAGAAGGCGTCGCGCAGGTGGCCGTTGTAGTCGACCCACTCCGGGAGGATGCGGGTCTGGTAGGTGGTGAGGGCGGGCATGCTGCTGGCTCCGGCAAAAGGGGTGAGTGGACGGCCGCCTTCGCGGGCCAGCCCGCTTCCACAGGGAACCACATCCCACTGTGGGAGCGGGCTGGACCGCGAAGGGGCCGGTACTGCTGGCCTCGGTCTGCGGGGCCTACTCGCTGAAACTCATGCCGTGCTTCTGCTTGGTGGCCTTGACCGCCTCCAGCACCGCCAGCAGGCAATCGTCACGATAGCGCTCCAGCGCCGAAATGCTGTGTCGGCCCAATTGGTCGCTGGTGCCGTCCACCACGTCGTCGATCAGCTTGTCGGTCAGCTCCGGTGCCGGCAGGTAGGTCCACGGCAGCTTCAGTGCCGGGCCGAACTGCGACATGAAGTGGCGCATGCCCGCATCGCCGCCGGCCAGGGTGTAGGTCAGGAAGGTGCCCATGAACGACCAGCGCAGGCCGGCGCCGAAGCGGATCGCGTCGTCGATCTCGCCGGTGGTCGCCACGCCGTCGTTGACCAGGTGCAGCGCCTCGCGCCACAGCGCTTCGAGCAGACGGTCGGCGATGAAGCCCGGCACTTCCTTGCGCACGTGCAGCGGGCGCATGCCGAGGGACTCGTAGACCTGCATGGCCGCCTGAACCGCTTCGGGCGCGGTGTTCTTGCCGCCGACCACTTCCACCAGCGGCAGCAGGTAGACCGGGTTGAACGGGTGGCCGACCACGCAGCGTTCCGGGTGGGTCGAACTCTCGTAGAACTCGCTGGGCAGCAGGCCCGACGTGCTGGAGCCGATCAGTGCGTTCGGCTTGGCCGCTGCGCTGATCTTGCTGTGCAGCTCCAGTTTCAGTTCCAGGCGCTCCGGGGCGCTTTCCTGGATGAAGTCGGCGTCGCGTACGCATTCCTCGATGGTGGCGACGAAGCGCAGGCGATCTAGCGAGGCGCCGGGCGCCAGGCCGTTCTTCTCCAGCGCGCCCCAGGCGTTGGCCACGCGCTTGCGCAGGGCCGCTTCGGCGCCGGGCGCCGGATCCCAGGCCACGACGTCGAGGCCATGGGCGAGGGCGCGGGCCACCCAGCCGCTGCCGATGACACCGCTGCCCAGGGCAGCGAAGGTTTTGATGTCGGTGATAAAGCTCATGCTGATGTCCTGAAGTGGGCTTAAAAAACTGTGGGAGCGAGCCGGCCCGCGAACGCGTCGGGTCGATTGACGAAGAGGCTTGCGGCGTACCGGCCTCTTCGCAGGCAAGCCCGCTCCCACAGGGGGAAAGGGGTGGATCAGCCGCGCCGGGTCAGGCCCATTTTCTGGCGGCCCTCGGCCGGGGTCAGCACGCGGGCGCCGAGGCGGCTGAGGATTTCGGTGGCGCGTTCGACCAGTTGGCCGTTGGTCGCCAGCACGCCTTTGTCCAGCCACAGGTTGTCTTCCAGGCCGACCCGCACGTTGCCGCCCAGCAGCACCGCTTGCGCCGCCATCGGCATCTGCATGCGGCCGATGCCGAAGCCGGCCCACACCGCGTCGGCCGGCAGGTTGTCGACCATGGCCTTCATGGTGGTGGTGTCGGCCGGGGCGCCCCACGGGATGCCCAGGCACAGCTGGAACAGCGGGTTGTCGAGCAGGCCTTCCTTGATCATCTGCTTGGCGAACCACAGGTGGCCGGTGTCGAAGATCTCAAGCTCGGCCTTCACGCCCAGCTCGGTGATGCGCTTGGCGCCGGCCCGCAGCTGCGCCGGGGTGGAGACGTAAATGGTGTCGCCGTCGCCGAAGTTCAGGGTGCCGCAGTCCAGGGTGCAGATTTCCGGCAGCAGCTCTTCGACGTGGGCCAGACGGGTCAGCGGGCCCACCAGGTCAGTATTCGGGCCGAACTCCATCGGCCGCTCGCCCGGGCCGATCTCCAGGTCGCCGCCCATGCCGGCGGTGAGGTTGACGATGATGTCGACGTCGGCTTCGCGGATGCGCTCCATCACTTCGCGGTACAGCGCCACGTCGCGGCTGAACTTGCCGGTCTGCGGGTCGCGGACGTGGCAGTGCACGACCGTGGCGCCGGCCTTGGCCGCTTCCACGGCGGCTGCGGCGATCTGTTTCGGGGTGACCGGCACGTGGGGGCTCTTGGCGGTCGTGTCGCCAGCACCGGTGAGTGCGCAGGTGATGATGACGTCGTGGTTCATGGTGCGGTTTCCTTCAGGCGTGAGGGGGCTGTCCGCAGCCCGCGGCGGGCTGCGGAACGGTTTTTCGGTTGCGGTCTATTTGCTGGTGAGCTGGAGGTTCTCGGCGGCCGGCTTGCCGTCGAAGGTCGTGACGCCTTCAAGCCAGCGCTGCTTGTCCTGGGGGTGATCCTTGAGCCATTGCTTCGCCGATTCGAAGGCGTCCTTGTGGTCGAGCAGCGGCTGCATCATGCGGCTCTCGTCTTCGGCGCTGAACGTCAGGTTGCTCAGCAGGCGGCTGACGTTCGGGCACTGCTCGGCGTATTTCGGCGCGGTGACGGTCCAGACGGTGGCCATGCCTTCGTTCGGGCCCAGGGCGTCGTCGCTGCCGGTCAGGTAGGTCATCTGCACGTTGACGTTCATCGGGTGCGGCGCCCAGCCGAAGAACACCACGGCCTCCTTGCGGCGCACGGCGCGGTCCACGGCGGCGAGCATGCCGGCCTCGCTGGACTCCACCAGCTGGAACTTGCCCAGGCCGAACTGGTTCTTGGCGATCATCGCCTTGATCTGGGTGTTGGCGCCGGAGCCCGGTTCGATGCCGTAGATCTTGCCGCCCAGCTCTTTCTCGAACTTGGCGATGTCGGCGAAGGTCTTCAGGCCCTTGTCGGCCAGGTAGGTCGGCACGGCGAGGGTGGCGCGGGCGTCCTTCAGGCTCGGCTCGGCGAGCACCTTGACCTGGTTGGCGTCGACGAACGGAGTGATGGTCTGGGTCATCAGCGGGTTCCAGTAGCCGAGGAACAGATCCAGGCGCTGGTCGCGGATCCCGGCGAAGACGATCTGCTGGGACGCGCTGGTCTGCTTGGTGCTGTAGCCGAGGCCGTCGAGCAGCACCTGGGCCATGGCGCTGGTGGCGATCACGTCGGTCCAGTTGACCACGCCCATGCGCACGTTCTGGCACGCGGCGGGCTCGGCCGCCATGACGCCGGTGCTCAACAAGGCGGTGGCGCTGAGTGAAAGGACGCAGCGGCTGATCAGTCGTTTCATGTCGGGTTCCTCGGCAGGTCGTTATTGTGGGGCCCGGTGTCTGTTGCGCCGGTGATGCCAAAACTACGCAGCAACGCGCCGGCGAAAACGCACTGCGGCGACCGACTCTTGCACTGCAGCGACCTGTCCTCTTGAATGCCGCCGACAACTGGCGTATCAACGTTGCACGCTACCCGCCCACCGAGTGCGCGCCATGTCCCAGGATTTCTACTTTCTGTTGATGCCGGGTTTTTCGGCCATCGGGTTCATCTCCGCGATAGAGCCGCTGCGGGTCGCCAACCGCTTTCGCGGCGAGCTGTACCGCTGGCACGTGCTGAGCGCCGACGGCGGAGCGGTGCTGGCGAGCAACGGCATGTCGGTGAACGCCGACGCAGCGTTGGAGCCGCTGAAGAAAGGCGCGACGTTGCTGGTGGTGGCCGGGTTCGAGCCGCTGAAGTTCGCCACCCCCGCGCTGGAGCACTGGCTGCGGCGCCTGGACAACGAAGGCGTGACCCTGGGCGCCATCGACACCGGCAGCTTCGTCCTGGCCGAGGCCGGCCTGCTCGACGGCCACCGCCTGACCCTGCACTGGGAGGCCATCGACGCCTTCCGGGAGTCCTATCCGCAGTTGAGCGTCACCCAGGAGCTGTTCGAGATCGACCGCCGCCGCATCACCTCGGCCGGCGGCACCGCGTCCATCGACCTGATGCTCGACCTGATCGCCCAGGCCCACGGCGCGCAACTGGCGATCCAGGTCAGCGAGCAATTTGTGTTGGGAAGGATCCGTCCGCGCAAAGACCACCAGCGCATGGAAGTCGCCACGCGCTACGGCATCAGCAACAAGAAGCTGGTGCAGGTGATCGGCGAAATGGAACAGCACAGCGAACCGCCGCTGACCACCCTGGAGCTGGCGGAATCGATCAAGGTGACGCGGCGCCAGCTGGAGCGGCTGTTCCGCCTGCACCTGAACGACACGCCGAGCAATTTCTACCTGCGGCTGAGGCTGGAGAAGGCCCGGCAACTGCTGCGCCAGACCGACATGAGCGTGCTGGAGGTCAGCATCGCCTGCGGGTTCGAATCGCCGTCGTATTTCACCCGCAGCTACCGGGCACGGTTTGCCCGCTGCCCAAGGGAAGACCGGCGCACCGCCCAGGCCTGAGTGACTGCACGCAAGACCGATGTGGGAGCCGGCCTGCCGGCGATGGCGGTGAGTCAGGCAATCGGGATGTCGGCAGTGCCGGCCTCATCGCTTGCAGGCAAGCTCCTACAGGTTGCGTGGTGGGCGGGGATCCCACAATTGACCGGCAGTGGCCGGGAAGGAAAGGTTACTTCTTCAGCAACGCCGCGCACGCCGTCCTGTACGCCTCGTGCTGATACTTGTTCAGCGTGCCCGGCAGCTCGACGTTGTGCTTCTTGGCCTGGGCGTTGACGGTCTGCGGCGACAGCAGCGTCACCTCGCAGCCATCCAGCAACTGGAACACGCCCTCGATCTTGAACGTGGTCGGCCCGCCGGCGAACTCGCCCTTCTTGCTGCGCTTCTTGATCGCAATGCGATCAATCGAATTCTCGCGCACGAACGACGCCACCTGCGCGGCGAACAGCCGGACGTTGGCGGTCTCGTCGTCATCGTCGAGGGCGATTTTCTTGGTGCCCAGCGCAACATGGTGAAGGCTCGCCCCGTCAAGGGACGCCACGGCGATGATCGCTTCGCTGCCTTTGATTTCGATGCCGCAGATGTTCATGTGAATCCTTTGATTGGCCTGAGGCGTGCAGCTTACAGCGCCAGGCGACGGGGTGCGTCGCCGAATGCCGTCTCGGCTGCCCTGCGGCTGTCCGGATCGTCCTGGAAGTGTCCCTCGACGCGTCTTCCGGCAGGGTCGACCGTTCATCTGAAAACAAGATCGACCTGTTACTTGTGACAGTGGTCGCCTGCGTTCATGCCTCTTAGATTGGCGTGAAGCCACCTTCGGCCGAAAGCTGCCTCAGGCAAAGGAGTCGTGCCATGATCATCAGGAAAAACGTTCGTTCGCTGACGTTCGAGGAGCGTTCGGACTACATCAGGGCTGTTCTGGAGCTCAAACGAATAGGGCGCTATGACCGTTATGTGCATTGGCATCACGAAATGATGGTGCCGACGGTGCGTCCATGGGAGCCGCAGGATCCCGAGTACCGGAACGGCGCGCACCTTGGTCCGGCGTTTCTGCCTTGGCACCGGGAAATGCTGATGCAGTTCGAGTCCGACTTGCGCACCGTCAGCCCCGATGTCGCCTTGCCGTACTGGGATTGGACCGAAGACGCCGACGACCCGGAGAACTCGCCGATCTGGTCAGAGCTATGGATGGGCGGCAATGGAGACCGAGGCGATCATGACCGGGTGCAGACGGGGCCCTTTGCCCATCAGTACGGAAACTGGCCGGTTCCAGCCTATCCCGAAAATGGAGAGACGGAACCTGGCCTCAAGCGTCAGTTCGGTGTTTCAGTCGCATCACTGCCGACGCTTGCCGATGTGCAAATGGCGATGGACGAGTGGCTGTACGACACACCGCCTTACGATTCCGGGCCGTATACCCGAGGGTTCCGCAACCGGTTGGAAGGGTGGGTCACGCGGCGGGGCGATCCGCAGGTCACCACTGCCGGTTCGCAATTGCACAACCGCGTCCACCTGTGGATAGGTGGCAACATGTTGGCCATGACTTCGCCTGAAGATCCGGTGTTTTTCCTGCACCATTGCTTCATCGACAAGGTCTGGGCCGAGTGGCAGACGCAGATGGCACTGGACCACCCGCAGTGGGCGCCCCATTACGCGCCGGTCATGGAGGGGCCGCCCGGCCACAACATCGATGATGCGCTCGCGCCCTGGACAAGGACGGTGAGGCATGTCTTGAACATTCAGGATCTGGGCTACGAATACTCGCCGGTCAAGCAGTTGCACAAGCGCCCCTTCAAATCGCCTTTCATGGCGCCCTGAGGACGGGACGCACGGTTCCCGCGCCGCAGGCGCAGGAACCGGCCTCACTCCTGCCCGATCGACTCCAGAAACTCCGACCGCTCGTCGCTCATCCGCGCCACGCAGTCGTTCTGCGCGATCTTGAAGGCCTTGCTGCCTTCGGTGGCCGGGAAGGCCTCGACGGCGCAGTCGGCGTCGCGGGTCTTGAGCCATTGCTGCTGGGCGGACTTGATCTTGGCGGTAATGTCGGCCAGTTGCCCGGCGTTCTTGCCGTAGGCGGTCTGCATGCGCTCGTTCAGGCTCTTGTAGTTGTCCTTGAGCAGGTCTTCGGCGGTGGTGCGGCTGTAGGTGGAGCATTCCAGGGTCTGGACGTCGTTTTCCACCGCGTCGCACGGGTTGCTGTCGGACTCTTCGGCGGCGTGTGCGCCGGTCGCAATCAGGGCCAGGGCCAGGAAGATCGATTTCATTGGGGTCGCCGCTCTAATCCAGTGGTGTGTGCGAGATGCGCAAGATTCTGGCTCAAGCTCGCGGCCTTGAACAGGTGGCCGGTCGGGCCGGTCGGCGACCCTTTGTCGCGGATTGACGCTTTCGGTGATTCCCCTGTCGTTTTTGCACCGGAACGACCCGGGCCCTAGGCATATGCTGGCCCCAAAGCGCCGGCAGACGATTCGGCGCAGGAATCGCCAATAAGGGGACAGCCTGATGAGCCCAGCCGAACTACACGCCGACAGCATCGTTATCGACGGTCTGATCATTGCCAAATGGAACCGCGAGCTGTTCGAAGACATGCGCAAGGGCGGTCTGACGGCGGCCAACTGCACCGTGTCGGTGTGGGAGGGCTTTCAGGCCACGGTCAACAACATCGCCGCCAGCCAGAAGCTGATCCGCGAGAACAGCGACCTGGTGATGCCGGTGCGCACCACCGCCGACATCCGCAAGGCCAAGGAGCTGGGCAAGACCGGCATCCTCTTCGGCTTCCAGAACGCCCACGCCTATGAGGACCAGATCGGCTACGTCGAGGTGTTCAAGCAGCTGGGCGTGGGCATCGTGCAGATGTGCTACAACACCCAGAACCTGGTGGGCACCGGCTGCTACGAGCGCGACGGCGGCCTGTCGGGCTTCGGCCGCGAGATCGTCGCCGAGATGAACCGCGCCGGTGTGATGTGCGACCTGTCCCACGTCGGCTCCAAGACCAGCGAGGAAGTCATCCTCGAATCGAAGAAGCCGGTCTGCTATTCCCACTGCCTGCCGTCGGGGCTCAAGGAGCACCCGCGCAACAAGTCCGATGCGGAACTGAAGTTCATCGCCGACCACGGCGGCTTCGTCGGCGTGACCATGTTCGCGCCGTTCCTGGCCAAGGGCATCGATTCGACCATCGACGACTACGCCGAAGCCATCGAATACACCATGAACATCGTCGGCGAAGACGCCATCGGCATCGGCACCGACTTCACCCAGGGCCACGGCCAGGACTTCTTCGAGTACCTGACCCACGACAAGGGCTACGCCCGCCGCCTGACCAACTTCGGCAAGATCATCAACCCGCTGGGCATCCGCACCGTCGGCGAGTTCCCGAACCTGACCGAAACCCTGCTCAAGCGCGGCCACTCCGAGCGGGTGGTGCGCAAGATCATGGGCGAGAACTGGGTGAACGTCCTCAAGGACGTCTGGGGCGAGTAAGCCGCTTCCCGAATACTTTCCCCCGGCCGTCCGCGCCGGGGGCAACACCAAAATTTTTCTGGAGTTAAGTTTCCATGGCCAAGATCGCCCCGCAATTGCCAATCGAAGTCGACAGCGAGACCGGTGTCTGGACGTCCGACGCCCTGCCGATGCTGTATGTGCCGCGCCATTTCTTCGTCAACAACCACATGGGCATCGAGGAAGTGCTGGGCGCCGAAGCCTATGCCGAGATCCTCTACAAGGCCGGCTACAAGTCCGCCTGGCACTGGTGCGAGAAAGAAGCCGAATGCCACGGCCTGGAAGGCGTCGCGGTGTTCGAGCACTACATGAAGCGCCTGTCGCAGCGCGGCTGGGGCCTGTTCAAGATCCAGGACATCGACCTCGACAAGGGCACCGCCAGCGTCAAGCTCGAACACTCGGCGTTCGTCTATGTGTACGGCAAGGTCGGGCGCAAGGTCGACTACATGTTCACCGGCTGGTTCGCAGGTGCCATGGACCAGATCCTCGCCGCCCGCGGCAGCAAGGTCCGCACCGTGGCCGAGCAGGTCTACGGCGGTTCCGAAGAAGGCCACGACGACGGCCTGTTCACCGTCAAGCCGTTGTAAGTCGAGGAATCCGCCATGGCTTTCGAAGCAATGTTCCAGCCGATCCAGATCGGCAAACTGACCATCCGCAACCGCGTGCTCAGCACCGCGCACGCCGAGGTCTATGCGACTGACGGGGGCATGACCACCGAGCGCTACGTCAAGTACTACGAAGAGAAAGCCAAGGGCGGCATCGGCCTGGCGATCTGCGGCGGTTCGTCGGTGGTGGCCATCGACAGCCCGCAGCAGTGGTGGAGTTCGGTGAACCTGTCCACCGACCGGATCATCCCGCACTTCCAGAACCTGGCCGACGCCATGCACAAGCATGGCGCCAAGATCATGATCCAGATTACCCACATGGGCCGCCGCTCCCGCTGGGACGGCTACAACTGGCCGACCCTGATGTCGCCGTCGGGCATCCGCGAACCGGTGCACCGCGCCACCTGCAAGACCATCGAGCCGGAAGAGATCTGGCGGGTGATCGGCAACTACGCCCAGGCCGCGCGCCGGGCCAAGGCCGGCGGCCTGGACGGCGTCGAGCTGTCGGCGGTGCACCAGCACATGATCGACCAGTTCTGGAGCCCGCGGGTCAACAAGCGCACCGACGAATGGGGCGGCACCTTCGAGGGCCGCATGAAGTTCGGCCTGGAAGTGCTCAAGGCCGTGCGCGCCGAGGTCGGCGACGACTTCTGCGTGGGCATGCGCATCTGCGGCGACGAGTTCCACCCGGACGGCCTGTCCCACGAGGACATGAAGCAGATCGCCAAGTACTACGACGACACCGGCATGCTCGATTTCATCGGCGTGGTCGGCTCGGGCTGCGACACCCACAACACCCTGGCCAACGTGATCCCCAACATGAGCTATCCGCCGGAGCCTTTCCTGCACCTGGCGGCCGGGATCAAGGAAGTGGTCAAGGTGCCGGTGCTGCACGCGCAGAACATCAAGGACCCGAACCAGGCCACCCGCATCCTCGAAGGCGGCTACGTGGACATGGTCGGCATGACCCGCGCCCACATCGCCGACCCGCACCTGATCGCCAAGATCAAGATGGGCCAGGTCGACCAGATCAAGCAGTGCGTGGGCGCCAACTACTGCATCGACCGCCAGTACCAGGGCCTGGACGTGCTGTGCATCCAGAACGCCGCGACCTCCCGCGAATACATGGGCGTGCCGCACATCATCGAGAAGTCGGCAGGGCCGAAACGCAAGGTGGTGATCGTCGGTGCCGGCCCGGCAGGGATGGAAGCTGCCCGTGTGGCGGCCGAGCGCGGCCACGACGTGACCCTGTTCGAGAAGAAGGAATTCATCGGCGGCCAGATCACCACGGCGGCCAAGGCGCCGCAGCGTGACCAGATCGCCGGCATCACCCGCTGGTTCCAGCTGGAGCTGGCGCGCCTGAAAGTCGACCTGCGCCTGGGCGTGGCGGCGGATGCGCCGACCATCATGGATCTGCGTCCGGACATCGTGGTGCTCGCCGTCGGCGGCCATCCGTACCTGGAGCAGAACGAGCACTGGGGCGCCGCCGAAGGGCTGGTGGTCAGCAGCTGGGACGTGCTCGACGGCAAGGTGGCGCCGGGCAAGAACGTGCTGGTCTACGACACCATCTGCGAGTTCACCGGGATGTCGGTCGCCGACTTCCTCGCCGACAAGGGCAGCCAGGTCGAGATCGTCACCGACGACATCAAGCCGGGCGTGGCCATCGGCGGCACGTCGTTCCCGACCTACTACCGCAGCATGTACCCCAAGGAAGTGATCATGACCGGCGACATGATGCTGGAGAAGGTCTACCGCGAGGGCGACAAGCTGGTGGCGGTGCTGGAGAACGAATACACCGGCGCCAAGGAAGAGCGGGTGGTGGATCAGGTGGTCGTCGAGAACGGCGTGCGCCCGGACGAAGAAATCTACTACGCGCTCAAGGAAGGCTCGCGCAACAAGGGCCAGATCGACGTCGAGGCGCTGTTTGCGATCCAGCCGCAGCCATCGCTGAGCCAGGCGGGGGACGGCTACCTGCTGTTCCGCATCGGCGACTGCGTGGCCCAGCGCAACACCCATGCGGCGATCTATGACGCGCTGCGGCTGTGCAAGGACTTCTGAAGACTTGCACACAACCCTGTGGGAGCGGGCTTGCCCGCGATAGCGGTGGATCAGTCGATGAAAATGTGACTGACAGAATGCATTCGCGGGCAAGCCCGCTCCCACAGTAACCGCAGACCGTGTTTCTCCAGGCTGTACTGGTGGGAGCTTCACCATGTTGAACACCCTTCTTCCGATCCTGCTGTTCGCGGCCATCGCCCTCGCGGTGTTGGGCGCGTTGCGGCGGGTGGCCATGTGGCGCCGGGGCCGTGCCTCGAAGGTCGACCTGATCGGCGGCCTGTTCGCCATGCCCAAGCGCTACATGGTCGACCTGCACCACGTGGTGGCGCGGGACAAATACATCGCCAACACCCACGTCGCCACGGCGGGCGGGGCGGTGGCGTCCATCGTGCTGGCGATCCTGGTGCACGGCTTCGGCCTGCACAACCGCATCCTCGGCTACGCGCTGCTGCTGATGACAGCCGTGATGTTCGTCGGCGCGGTGTTCGTCTACCGCCGTCGGCTCGACCCGCCGTCGCGCCTGTCCAAAGGCCCGTGGATGCGCCTGCCGAAAAGCCTGCTGGCGTTCTCGGCCTCGTTCTTCCTGGTGACCTTGCCGGTGGCCGGCATCCTGCCGCAGGACTTCGGCGGCTGGGTGCTGGCGGCCATCCTGGGCGTCGGTGTGCTGTGGGGCGTGTCGGAGCTGTTCTTCGGCATGACCTGGGGCGGACCGATGAAACACGCCTTCGCCGGTGCCCTGCACCTGGCCTGGCACCGCCGCGCCGAACGCTTCGGCGGCGGTCGCTCCACCGGCCTCAAGCCGCTGGACCTCAACGATCCGGATGCGCCGCTGGGCGTGGAGAAACCGAAGGATTTCACCTGGAACCAATTGCTCGGCTTCGACGCCTGCGTGCAGTGCGGCAAGTGCGAAGCGGCGTGCCCGGCGTTCGCCGCCGGCCAGCCGCTGAACCCGAAGAAGCTGATCCAGGACATGGTCGTCGGCCTGGCCGGCGGCAGCGACGCGAAGTTCGCCGGCAGCCCGTATCCGGGCAAGCCCGTCGGCGAGCATTCGGGCAACCCGCACCAGCCGATCGTCAACGGCCTGGTGGACGCCGAGACCCTGTGGTCGTGCACCACCTGCCGCGCCTGCGTCGAGGAATGCCCGATGATGATCGAGCACGTCGATGCCATCGTCGACATGCGCCGTCACCTGACCCTCGAAAAGGGTGCGACCCCGAACAAGGGCGCCGAGGTCCTGGAGAACCTGATCGCCACCGACAACCCCGGCGGTTTCGCCCCGGGCGGGCGGATGAACTGGGCGGCGGACCTGAACCTCGACGTGCTCGGCGAGAAGAAATCCACCGACGTGCTGTTCTGGGTCGGCGACGGTGCCTTCGACATGCGCAACCAGCGCACCCTGCGCGCCTTCGTCAAGGTGCTGAAGGCGGCGAAGATCGACTTCGCCGTGCTGGGCCTCGAAGAGCGCGACAGCGGCGACGTGGCCCGGCGCCTGGGCGACGAGGCGACATTCCAACTGCTCGCCAAGCGCAACATCCAGACCCTGGCCAAGTACCGCTTCAACCGCATCGTCACCTGCGACCCGCACAGCTTCCACGTGCTGAAGAACGAGTACGGCGCCTTCGACGGCAACTATCTGGTGCAGCACCACAGCACCTACATGGCGGAACTGATCGGCGACGGCGCGCTGAACCTGGGCCAGCACAAGGGCGACAGCGTGACCTATCACGACCCGTGCTATCTGGGCCGCTACAACGGCGAGTACGAAGCGCCGCGCCAGGTGCTGCGGGCCCTGGGCATCGAGGTCAAGGAAATGCAGCGTTCCGGCTTCCGTTCGCGTTGCTGCGGCGGCGGCGGCGGGGCGCCGATCACCGACATTCCGGGCAAGCAGCGGATCCCCGACATGCGCATGGAAGACATCCGCGAAACCGGCGCCGCCCTGGTGGCCGTGGGTTGCCCGCAGTGCACGGCGATGCTCGAAGGCGTGGTCGAACCGCGTCCGTTGATCAAGGACATCGCCGAACTGGTGGCCGACGCGCTGCTGGAGGAGTCCGCCTCGGGCAAGCCCGCCGCCCCGGCCAAACGTGAACCTGCGGAGGCCCACTGATGAGCGACATTATCCGCCGCGATCCGCGCGCCGAATGGATCGCACGCAACCGTCTGCATCCGCTGCACGCAGCCATGCAACCGGCGCAGCACAGCTGGATGGGCCCCCACGGGATCGTCCGCAAGAACCCCCACGGCATCGGCTTCATCGGCCCCAACGGCATCAAGCGCATCGACCGCAGCGGTGCCCAGCAGGGCGGGGCGGCCAAGCGCTCGGCCGCCGTGGAAGTGCAGTTGCCGCTGCACCAGGTGCCGACACCGGCGTTCTACATCAGCGTGGTGCCGGACATGGTCGGCGGCCGCCTGAGCAGCCACGACCGCGACCTGCTGGGCCTGGCCCGTCAGTTGGCCGGCCAGGACGGCGCGGTGCTGGCGGTGGTGTTCGGCGAGCACAAGGAAAGCGCCTTCGCCACGGCGGGCGTCGACCGCCTGCTGGTGCTCGAAGGCGAGCAATTCAACGGTTATGCACCGGAGCAACGGGTGCAGGGCCTGCGGGCTGTGGATAACCAGTTCGCTCCGCGCCACTGGCTGCTGCCCGACAGCCGCAGCGGCGGCGGCGAACTGGGCCGGCGCTTTGCCGCAGCCCTGGGCGAACGCCCGGCGACGCGGGTGTGGCAAGTCAAGGATCAGGAATGCACCGGCCGCGCCGGGGCAGGCCTGCAGGACCTCGTCCGGCCGCTGGCGCGGCTGATCCTGGCCTCGGCCGAATGCGCCGAGCCGGTCAGCGAGACCCGCCACGAAGCGTTGCCGGTGGAGTTATCCACAAGCGTTGCCCGCAGCCTGTCGCGCATTGAGGATCTGGGCGCGGTGGCGGTGGATCCGGCGGCGATCCCGATGGCCGAGGCGGAGTTCATTTTCTCCGGCGGCAACGGGGTCAAGGACTGGGATCTTTTCCACAGGACGGCCGCCGCCCTCGGCGCCACCGAAGGCGCTTCGCGGGTGGCGGTGGACGATGGCTTCATGTCCCGCGACCGTCAGGTCGGCGCGTCCGGTACCTGGGTCACCGCCCGGGTGTACGTGGCGGTGGGGATTTCCGGGGCGATCCAGCACCTGCAAGGCATCGGTGCCTGCGACAAGGTGGTGGCGATCAACCTCGACGCCGGCTGCGACATGATCAAGCGCGCCGACCTGTCGGTGATCGGCGAGAGCGCCGAGGTCCTGCAGGCCTTGATCGCGGCGGTGGAAGCCTGGCGCAACGGCGCCAAACGTGATGCGGCTTGAGGAAAGGGTCATGAACGCGAAAGTCATCAGTCTGGTTTCAATCGGCGCCCACCCGACCTCGGGCCGGCCGCGCCGCGCCGAGCAGGACGCCCGGGCCGTGGAGCTGGGCCTGCAACTGGCCGGGGACGGCCTGCAAGTGCTGCACGCCGGCGACATCGCCGAGCCTGCGCTGCGCGCCTACCTGGGCATGGGCCTGGAGCAGATGCACGTGCTGGAACAGCCGGCGGGGGCGGACGCGCTGCCGGCGCTGACCGACTACCTGCGCGGGGCCGGGGCCCAGGTGGTGCTCACCGGCAGCCAGGCGGAAACCGGCGAAGGTTCGGGGATGCTGCCGTTCCTGCTGGCCGAAGGGCTGGGCTGGCCGCTGGTGGTGGGGCTGGCGCAGGTCGAATCGATCGACGGCGGCTCGGCGCTGGTGCTGCAAGCGCTGCCGCGCGGGCAGCGGCGGCGGCTGAAGGTGCGCCTGCCGTTTCTGGCCACTGTGGATAACGCCGCGCCCAAGCCGCGGCAAAGCGCCTACGGGCCGGCCCGGCGCGGTGTGCTGCAACCTGAAGACGTCGAAGTGGTGGACGACGGCCTGTTGGCGGCAGCGACGCTGCAACCGGCCAAGCCGCGCCCGAAGCGGCTGAAGGTGATCAAGGCCAAGAGCGGCGCCGACCGGATGAAGGCCGCCACGGCCAAGGCCAGCGGCGGGGGTGGACAGGTGCTCAAGGGCGTCAGTGCCCAGGCGGGGGCCGAGGCGATCCTCAAGCTGTTGATCGAAGAGGGAGTGGTTCGCTGAATCCCCTGGGGGCGCAGCGGCGCTCTCACTGACGCCATCGCCAGCAGGCTGGCTCCCACAGGGGTTGTGGTGCAGCTGAAAACTGTGGGAGATTCTATGGTTGAGGCAAAGCCCTCAGCCTGCTTTCGGTTCATATTCGCTTTGTCCTTTGAGCAGGGCGAATACGATCCGGGCCAGTTTG
>NZ_NEHZ01000053.1:0-675 GCF_002112565.1 Pseudomonas sp. R25(2017) | reverse complement strand
CCGCGCGTTCAGCTATAACCCTTACGGCCGCGTCACCGCCGAACGCGACGAACTCGGCCGCATCACCCGCTACGAGTACGCCGACAACCTGCACCTGGTCAGCCGCCGCATCAACCCGGACGGCAGCCAATTGCGCTACCGCTACGACAACTCGCGCCTGCTGCTCACCGACATCGAAAACGAACGCGGCGAGCACTACCGCCTCGACTACTACAGCAACGGCCTGATCCAGCAGGAAACCGGCTTCGACGGCCGCCGCACCGCCTACGAATACGACCTCAACGGCCAACTGCTGAAGAAGACCGAGTTCGGCGACGACGCCAGCGAGCTGGTCACCGAGTACCAGCGCGACGCCGCCGGCCGCCTGCTGGTGAAGACCCTGCCCGACGGCGAGGAAATCCACTACAGCTACGACGCCCTCGGCCGCCTGGTCAGCGTCGACGACGGCCATTGGCCCCTCGCGTATGAGTACGACCTGCAGGATCGCCTGACCACCGAACACCAGGGCTGGGGCACCCTGCGCTACGAATACGACAGCGTCGGCCAGCTCAAGCATTGCCGCCTCCCCGACGGCAGCACGCTCGACTACCGCCACCTGCCCGGCGGCCAGCTCAGCGGCATCGACCTCAACGGCTCGCGCCTGACCCGCCACCAGTTCAGCGCCGGCCGCGAACA
>NZ_NEHZ01000052.1:0-701 GCF_002112565.1 Pseudomonas sp. R25(2017) | reverse complement strand
CAACAGCATCAGCGCCACAGGCACCAACACCGGCCCGCTGGTCAGCACCAACGTCGGCGCAGCGCTGACCAACCTCAACACCAGCGTAACCAACACCGCTGCCGTGGCCGTGAAGTACGACGATGCAGCGACCAAGACCCAAGTGACCTTCAACCCGGCCGGCACAGCGGTGAAGCTGACCAACGTCGCAGCTGGCGCCCTGAACGCCACCAGCACCGACGCCGTGAACGGCTCGCAACTGTTCGCGACCAACCAAACCGTCGACAGCCTCGTCAACAACGGCGCGGGCATCAAATACTTCCACAGCAACTCGACCCTCGCTGACAGCAGCGCGACCGGCCAGGACAGCGTGGCTATCGGGCCGCTGGCGAGTGCGACCCTTGCCAACGGTGTGGCACTGGGCTCCAACTCGTCCGCCACGGGCGCGACATTGGGCAACGCCGCTTATGGCGTCGGCGGGACGGCAACGGCGGGCGGCGAAGTGAACATCGCCAATGGCGCCGACGGCCGCCGCATCACCGGCCTCGCCGCCGGCTCCAGCGCAACCGATGCTATCAACGTCAGCCAACTGAACAAGGCAGGGCAGGACACCGCGACCGCGTTGGGCGGCGGCGCAGCGTTGGATGCGAACACCGGTGCATGGACGGCACCGAGCTACTCCACCAACAGCATCAGCGCCACAGGCACCAACACCGGCCCGC